>CAVEYE010000134.1:0-2736 GCA_963619595.1 bacterium
AATATGGAAATAAGGATTTCCGGTGAACTCAATGACATAATCCGTTACTCCAGGGACGAGGCGATGCGGACAGGAGGCAGAAGCATAACCTCCGACCACCTGTTCCTGGGCCTGCTGCGGCACGGAATGAACCAGGCTGCGGAGACCCTTGTGGCGTTGGGAATAGATTTAAATGACTTTAAGAAATTCATCGACGCCCACGTGTTCAACGACAGGGCCGTCCCTTACTCTGAGTCCGATTCGGTCACATTCTCCAGACTCGCCCAGAACGTGCTGACCGTCACCGTGATGGAGGCGGGCAGGATGGGAATGAAAGAAGCACTTCCGGTCCACCTTCTCCTGGCACTCTGCAAATCCTCGGAGAATTACGGCCAGGCCTATCTCCGTGACAAGAATGTGGACTACACCAGGCTGATGACCTTCATGCGCGACTCGGGGATGCTGGATTCCTCGGACGAAAGCGGTCATATTCAGCCACCTGACGGCCAGGAAGACGGAAATGCTGAAGAGAAACCGGCCGTGGAGCAGTTCGGTTACGACCTGACCAAGGCCGCCGGCGAGGGGAAACTGGATCCTGTGACCGGAAGGGAAAAGGAGATCGCCCAGGTGGTAGAGATACTCGGAAGGCGCAAGAAAAACAACCCGATGCTTATCGGTGAGCCGGGAGTGGGCAAGTCTGCGATCGTCGAGGGGATAGCCTCGCTGATTTCCTCCGGAAAGATCTCCCAGGGACTCGCCAGGAAACGCATCGTGTCGCTCGACATAGCGTCGGTGGTGGCCGGCACAAGGTACAGAGGCGATTTCGAGAAACGGCTCAAGTCCATCATAGCCGAGGTTTCCGGCAACCCGGACATCATCCTGTTCATCGACGAGTTCCACACCATCGTGGGCGCTGGAGGCTCGCAGGGCAGCCTTGACGCCGCCAACATCCTCAAACCGGCTCTTGCGAGAGGAGAGGTGCAGTGCATCGGCGCCACGACCATGGACGAGTTCCGCAAGATAGTCGAGAAGGACGGCGCCCTTGACAGGCGTTTCCAGAAAGTCATCGTGGAGCCGACCGACATCGCCCAGTCGCTATCCATCCTTCAGAACATCAAGGAGAATTATGAACGGTTCCACAATGTGGTCTACACTCCGGAAGCGCTGGAGGCAAGCGTGCGGCTGTCGGACAGGTACTTGACCGACAGGGCTTTGCCGGACAAGGCTATCGATGCTATGGACCAGGCCGGGTCTATGGTCAAGCAGAGGTTCCAGGCCGGCGGAAGAGGCCGTCACAAGGTGTCCGCCGGCGATGTCGCCGAGGTCATCTCGAAGATGACCGGAATCCCTGTCACCAACGTGAAGGAATCCGAGAGCCGGAAACTTCTCAGGATGGGCGACCGTCTGCGCCGGCAGGTGGTCGGACAGGATGAGGCCATCGAGAAGGTGGTCCGGGCGATCAAGCGTAACAGGGTGGGACTCGGCGACCCCCGCCGTCCTGTCGGCTCGTTCCTCTTCCTCGGCTCGACCGGGGTGGGTAAGACCCGGCTCGCCAAATGCCTTGCGGAGTACCTTTTTGACTCTCAGGACAATATGGTGCGGATCGACATGAGCGAATATATGGAAAAATTCAACGTGTCGCGTCTCATCGGAGCGCCTCCCGGCTATGTCGGCTATGAGGATGCCGGCCAGCTCAGCGACAGGGTGCGCCGCAAGCCGTACAGCGTCGTCCTGCTGGACGAGATCGAGAAGGCGCATCCCGACATATTCAACATCCTCCTCCAGGTGCTGGACGAGGGCCGGCTGACCGACAGCGGCGGAAGGGTGGTGGATTTCCGCAACACCATCGTCGTGATGACCTCCAACGCGGGAGGGCGCGAGCTTGATGAATATGGCTCCGGAGTGGGTTTCTCCACAGGAGGCAAGGATGTAGGCAGGAACAGGAGGGCTGTGCTTGACAAGGCGGTGCGCAAACTGTTCCCGCCGGAATTTCTCAACAGGATCGACGAGGTCGTGTACTTCAACCAGCTGACTGTGGACGACATCGAGAAGATTGTCGACATCGAGGTCGGTGAGCTTGTGCGCAGGGCCGAGGCGGCCGGCTACAGGCTGAAGGTGGCCTCTCCGGTGAGGGGTTTCATCGCGGCTTCAGGCTATGACCCCGCTTATGGTGCGAGGCAGCTCAAGAGGGCTTTGACAAGGTATGTTGAGACTCCGGTCTCGGATTTCATTCTCGCAGACAGGATCCTTGCAGTGAAGGAATGTGGCGTGGACTCCGGCCTCAGGACAATCCGGGTCACCCTTGACAAGGACAAGAGCGACACCGTCGTTTCCCTGGCTGACAGCCCGGAGAAGTGATCACTGCTCCTTGAAAGCGCCGTCGAAGACCAGACCCATGTCCCCCATCATCTCAAGAAGGGCGGAGAACGAAGATTCTGACGAGATCATAGACTCAAGCTGCTCGACTGTGTAATCTGTGTTTTTCATGACTATGGCGTTTTTGTTTCTTTCTGATGCAAAGGTAGATCTTGCTTGTGCCAAACCGCAGCACAAGCAAGTTTATTTTCATCTTTTTCAATGAATATTCCTGAATATTCCCGCCCGGATGCCGGGAATGTTCCCTCCGCCGGGTGTCGTTCTATCCGGCGGAGGAATCTTGTTTGCCTCTATGATTTTTTTTTACTAAATTTGCGTGTTTAAGTAATTAAGTTTCGCATGTGCGGAACACCTTATTTCCCGTCACGGCAGTGACGGAGC
>CAVEYE010000135.1:0-14854 GCA_963619595.1 bacterium
GATTGACGGTCTTTTTGCCGAAGACAACAGGGTTGCCTTTGCTCGGATAGACATCGGCCTCGTCCGCTCCGGCCTCAAGGAGTAGTTCCTTGAGCCTCTCGGCGCAGCGTACCATGTCGGCTTTATGCTCCTGCTTCGCGCTCACGGAAGGAATCCGCAGGAGCGAGAACAGTTCTTCGAAGAACCTGTCCCTGTTCGCTTGAATATAATCGTGCATTTTTTATAACTTAACTTTCGCTTGTAATGAAGTGCCTGTGACAAACCACCTTATCTCACGTTCGAAGAGTATCACGCAAGAAAAATCATCTCACGTTCGAAAGGCATTGCCCATAAAAAACTGTTAACGTTACACTATAAGGTGTTCTCCAGCTTGGACTTGGCGTATTCCCCAGTGACGGTGAAGGTCTTCTTGCGGGAGGACGGGGCTTCGAACATCGCGTCGGCGAAGATCTTCTCGCAGATCGAACGCAGACCGCGGGCTCCGAGCTTGTCCTTGATGGCCGTGTCGACAATCAGATCCTTGACCTCGTCGGCAATCTCAAGCCGCATACCGTCCATCTCAAAGAGTTTCTCGTACTGCCTCAGCAAAGCGTTCTTCGGCTCTGTCAGAATCCTCAGCAAAGAATCCCTGTCCAGAGCGTCAAGGTAGGTGATGACAGGCAGACGGCCGATGATCTCAGGGATGAGACCGTAGGCCCTCAGGTCCTGCGCGTCGACATACTGGAGAAGGTTCTTCTTGTCGATCTTCTGCTGCTGCGAGGCTCCGAAACCGATGACCTGGGTGTTGAGCCTCTGGGCGATACGCCTTTCGATACCCTCGAACGCGCCTCCGCAGATGAACAGGATGTTCTGCGTGTTGACGTGGATGAATTCCTGCTCAGGATGCTTGCGGCCACCCTTCGGCGGAACGTTTATCACATTCCCTTCGAGAAGTTTCAGCATAGCCTGCTGGACACCTTCTCCGGACACGTCGCGGGTGATGGACGGGTTGTCGCTCTTCCGCGCGATCTTGTCGATCTCGTCGATGAACACGATTCCCCTCTCCGCCTTGGCGACATCGAAGTCAGCCTCCTGCAGAAGTCTTGTAAGGATACTCTCTACATCCTCTCCCACATAGCCGGCCTCGGTCAGGACTGTGGCGTCCACGATGGTGAACGGGACATCGAGCATTCTGGCTATAGTCTTGGCCAGCAAGGTCTTGCCCGTACCGGTCGGTCCGACGAGCAGCACGTTCGACTTCTCAAGTTCCACTCCGTCTCCGGCGTGCTGGGCAAGATTGTGGTTGATCCGCTTGTAGTGGTTGTAGACAGCCACGGCAAGCATCTTCTTAGCCCTGTCCTGCCCGATCACATATTCATCAAGGAAAGCCTTGATCTGCGCCGGCTTCTTAAGTTTGTCGAAGCCTGTGAAATCATCAGACTTGGGCTTTGACGATATGTCATTGAGGTAGTTGTGAGCCAATTCGACGCAGTCCGAGCAGATGAAGCCGTCGAGTCCCTGAAGCAAGAAAGGGACCTGGTTTTCCGGTCTGCCGCAGAACATGCAGCGTCTTGACCCTGAATCTTTCTTTGAAGGCATTACTTGTTCTTCTTTGTGAGGATCTCGTCGACCATGCCGTACTCCTTGGCCTCCTTCGCCGTCATCCAGAAATCTCTGTCAGCGTCGGCGAAGACTTTCTCATAAGGCTGGCCGGAATGCTCGGCGATGATGTCATAGAGTTCCTTGCGGGTCTTCTCGATCTCCTTGGCCGCGATCATTATGTCGGAAGCCTGACCCTGGGCGCCGCCAAGCGGCTGATGGATCAGAACCCGGGAATGAGGCAGGCAGGAACGCTTGCCCTTCTCTCCCGCGCAAAGAAGCACCGAACCCATCGAAGCGGCCATACCTGTGCAGATTGTGGCCACGTCCGGCTCGACAAGCTGCATTGTGTCGTAGATCGCGAGACCGGAGGTCACCTGGCCTCCCGGAGTGTTGATGTAGAGGGATATGTCGGCGGAAGGGTCCGTCGAGGCAAGGAAGAGGAGCTGGGCCTGGATGATGTTGGCGACATCGTCATCGATCGGGACTCCGAGGAAGATGATCCTGTCCATCATCAGACGGCTGAACACGTCCATCGAAGCCACATTCAGTTTCCTTTCCTCTATGATGGTAGGATTGATGTAGGCGTCGACTGACTTCTGATAACGGTCAAGGGTCATAGAACCGAGTCCAAGACCCTTGACTGCATAATCGCGGAACTCCTTGTCCATAACAGTTATTTAAGTTCGCGGAATTTCTCTTCGGAGATCTTCTTTTCCTGAAGGGTGACCTTCTCCTTGACGGCGGCAATCACCTTCTCGTTCTCGACGTTCTCCTCGATGTCGCGGACTCTCTTCTCGTCCTTGAGCATCTGGGAGGCGGCCTCGATCAGGTACTCGTCAGGAATGTTGCCCATTCCGTACATCGCATACTGGTAGGCGGCATAAGCCTTGGCCGCCTCGAGCATATCCTTGTCCTCGACCTTGAGTTCGAACTTCTTCATCAGGCTGCCCCTGACAAGCTGCCAGCGGAAATCTCCGAGGAAGCCGTCGAACTCAGCGTCGATCTGCTCCTTGGTGAACTTCTCCTTGTTGTTCTCATAGAGCCATCTCTTGAGGAAGGCCTCAGGCACGTTGACGGCGGCCTTGTCCACAAGGTACTTGCGCAGTTCCTGTGAAAGCCTGTAGTCAGACTCCTGCTTGTAGTTGGCCTCAAGCCTCTCAGCGATCTTGGCGTCGAACTCCTCGGAGGACTTCACGGCATCCTTGCCGAAGACCTTGTCGTAGGTCTCCTGGCACTCTGTGGCGGCCATGAAAGTCTTGACATTGACCACGGTGACATTCCAGACCGGTTCAAGGGCGGCGAGATCCTCCTTCTTCATCTTGAGCATCGAAGCCCTGTCGGTCTCGTTGGTGAAAGCCTCGTTGACATTGACGTCGAACTTGTCATCGGCCTTGGCTCCGAGGAAGCTCTTCTTCGCATCACCCTCGACCTTGTCGACAGCGACGTAGACTCCCGTTACAGACTTCTCACCCTGATTGAAATCAACAACCACATAGTCCTTCTCACCGGCGGTCTCGGTCTCCTGAAGTTCGCCGTACTGGTTGAGGATGTTCTCCTTCATCGCAGCCTTCGCCTTGTCGGTCACCTCGATCTTGTAGCAGGTCAGCTTGTCATCCTTGTTGACATCGATGTCGATGGCAGGAGAAAGTCCGAGGTCGAACTTGAACTCGAAATCATTGCCGTCCTTCCACTCAAGCTCCTTCTGGGACTCGCTGGCGATAGGCTCGCCGAGAATGTGGAGGTCGTTGTCCTTGATGAACTTGTCGAGCTGCTCGCCTACGATGCCGTTGATGGCCTCATAGAGAGCCTGGTCGCCATAAACCTTCTTCACCAATGCCGGAGGCACCATTCCTTTGCGGAATCCTTTGAAGTCAGCCTGCCTGCGGTAAGCGGCGAGTCTTTTCTTCTCGGCCTCGGCATAATCCTCCCCCTTCAGGGCGATCGTCAATTCGATGTTAAGATCATCAATCTGGTTCTTAATTACTTCCATAATGTTTTAATATTTTTATAAATTAATTATTCTTTCTTTCAGGGTAAACCACCCTCTCGTGGAATACCTGCAGGAGATAGGCCTTCAGCGTGTCCTTGACTTTGTTCAGGTCACAAATCGAAATTTCCGACTGGTCAAACTGGCCGGCCTTCATCTTCGAGTCCACTATCTTCTCGACGAAATCCGAGAACGATTCCTTCGAATTGTCCTTCAACGTCCTTGAAGCCGCCTCAAGCGTGTCGCAGATCATCAGAATCACCTGCTCTGTGCTGTGAGGCCTGCGTCCCGGGTAGAAGAAAGCCGAGACATCGGAAGGGTCGCCGCCCTCGTTCAGATACTTGTTGTAGAAATAGCTTGCGCAGGTTGTCCCGTGATGGGTGATGATGAATTCTTTGACCACGTCCGGAAGTCCGTACTTGTCAGCGAGTTCGAGTCCGTCGGTGACATGCTTTATGATCATCCTGGCGCTCTCTTTCGGTGTAAGTTTCCCGTGGTAGCGCACCCCGGCCGGCGACATGCTTTCGTTCTCGATGAAGCACATCGGATTGTTCATCTTGCCGATGTCGTGGTACAGAGCGCCGGCCCTCACAAGAAGAGAGTTGGCGTCGATGGCCCTCGCCGCCGCGTCACACATATTCATAACCTGCAGGGAATGCTGGAAAGTGCCTGGAGCGTTGTGTTCGAGCAGTCTGAGCAGCTTGTTGTTGTTCGTGTCGCAGAGTTCGCGCAGCCTCGAACTGGAGACAAGGTTGAACATCCGCTCGAAAAGATAGATGAGCGGATAGCCGGCGACAATCAGCAGCGAGCCGAAGAACAGGTAGAGGACGGCCGTGTAAGGGTCGTCGTTGACCATGTCGATCAGGCGGAAGCCGAAGTAGGCGGCGGCCAGGCTGAGGAAGACTATTCCCGACATTATGAACTGCTGCCAGCCCTGGCTGAAGTACTTGAACACGAAGACGGCCACGACGCTGCTGAGGATGAACATCACGAACAGCACCACACCGTTCTCGGCGAAAATCAGCATCGGGAGGAAGGACACGCAGCACAGCGGGAAGATCACCTTGTCGCGGAAGAAGGCCTCGAGATAGAGCGCAGTCAGAGTGAACGGCACCAGATAGAGGCACTTCGGAGCGAACTTGTTGACGCTCAGGGCGGCGACGGTGGCGAGTATGAATATGAAGATGAGGTACCAGAACTTGCTTCTGTCAAGAAGCAGCTTACGGTTCAGGAAGTAGATCATCAGGAAGAACAGCAGGACGAGCAGGGCGGCGATGAAAGCGTTGCCGAGCCAGTAAAGGATCCTCGGACCGCCATAGCCCAGACTGTTCTCATATTCAATCTTGTAGGAATCGAGCATCTGCTCGATCTCGGCCGTGACCATCTCCCCTTCGGAGACGATCAGCTGGCCGGCGCTCACGAAGCCCTGGGTGTTGGAAACCTGCGAGACATTCTCCGAACGGATGAGTTCGGTCGTCTTGGGGTCATATTCAAGATTCGGCACCACGAAATCGTAGATGCCGGTGACCCGGAGGACGGAATCCACGTTCAGGGAAGGGTATTTCGAGGAAAGGTTGGAAAGAAGCCTGTTCTTCGCCTCTGATTCCTTGAACACCTCGGCCACAGGCTTTTTCGAGGCCCTTTTGTCTTTCTGGATGTAGAGGACGGCACTGGAAGGGTCGACGTGCGAGTCGAGTTTCACGCCCTCCTCGGACACGACACCGTTGGAGTAGATGCTCTCCAGAGAGGAGACGATGGACGGGCGGAGGTAGGAGAAACTTCCCATCTCGATACCCTCGGCCGCCTTCCTGCAATTGTCGACTATGTCCTGGTTGAAACGGTAGTAAGGAATGGTGACGGTCTTCCCGCCGCCTCTTTCCTCGCGGAGCTGCTCGTCGGTCTTCAGGATCGGGAAGTCGAACTGCGCGATGAGAGTCTCGTGTGACCACGGAGAACCCTTGCGGTAATCATAGCTGAACTTGGCCGTCCTCGGAAACAGAACCGTGAGGACGACGAACAGGACAACCAAAGGCGCCAGAATTCTTTTGTCTATGGACACGCGTGGTGGTTTCATCTTGCTGCTATTTGAACGGACTGCCCGCTTCCCTGGCGATGAAGCTGTAGGTGAGTTTGTCTGTCAGCCTCGGGAAAAGCCTGTGTGCCAGCACCGTGGCCTTGCCGAGTCCGGTGAGGATCATCTCCGACTTCCTCTTGTAAAGGGCCTTGGCGAGATACTCCGCGCATTTCTCGGCGCTCATAAGCTTGTCCTCTTTAAGAGGAGTCTCCCCCTGCGGGCTGCCGTCGGCGGTGAGAGCCGCCTTGCGGACATTGGAGTCAGTGTAGCCGGGAGCGAAGACAAGCACATTGAGGCCGTCCTTGAGATGCTCGATCCTGATGGTGTCAAGGAAGCCGCGGATGGCGTACTTCGAGGATGAATATCCTGTCCTTGCGGGCAGGGCGGAATAGCCGGCTATGGAAATCACGCCGACAACCTGGCCCTTGCTCTGAAGCAGGTAAGGCAGAGCGTATTTCGTGCACTGCACCGTGCCCCAGAAATTGACATCCATCAAAGAACGGATCACGCTGAGGTCCAGATCCTTGAACATAGCCCTCATCGAGATGCCGGCGTTATTGACGAGGATGTCGATCCTGCCGAACTTCGCGACAGTCTCCTCGACAAGACGGCGGCAATCATCCTCCACGGTGACGTCGGTCTTGACGCAGAGGACCTTGGCCGGATCCGGATTGACCGACGGGGCCAGCGCACGCAGCTTGTCCAGCGAGCGGGCGGCCATCACCACATCCGCTCCGAACGAACCGAAAAGACGGGCAGAAGCCAACCCTATTCCAGAGCTGGCTCCCGTTATGATGACGACCTTATCCTTGAAATATTCAGGACGCATACAGATTACTGATAAACAATCAATTACATAATCGTCTTGGCAGCGACGTCGTCTCCGTCGTACATTCCGGCATCAAGCTTCTGCTTGATTTCCTTGAATGCGTTGAGGGTGTACTGGACATCCTCCATCGTGTGGGCCGCCGTGCAGACGATTCTGAAGATGACCATTCCCTTAGGGATCACAGGGTAGATGACCATCGAGCAGAAGATACGGTAGTTCTCGCGGAGATCCATAGCGATCTTGGTGGCCTGGGCCACTCCGCCGCCGTCGATGTGGATAGGAATCACGCAGGCCTGCGCCTCTCCGATGTCGAAACCGAGTTCCTTGAAGCCTTCCTGGAGAGTGTGGGTCACGTTCCAGCACTTCTTGCGGAGTTCGTCGCCTTCCGGCGACATTATGATCTCAAGACGCTTGATGTTTCCGTAAACGATAGGCATCGGCTGTGACTTGGCGTACATCTGCGAACGCATGTTCAGACGCAGATAGTTGATGATCTTGCGAGGTCCTGCGATGAAGCCGCCGATCGAAGCCATGGACTTGGCGAAAGCTCCGATGTAGAGGTCGATGCCGTCCATGCAGTGGAGTTCCTCGGAGGTGCCGCGTCCGTGCTCGCCGAGAAGGCCGAAACCGTGGGCGTCGTCAATGAATATGCGGAAGGAATATTTCTTCTTGAGTTCCACGATCTTGTCAAGGATACCCATGGCGCCGGTCATTCCGAAGACACCTTCGGTGATGAGAAGCACTCCGCCGCCGCTCTCCTCGGCTTCCTTGCAGGCTCTGGCAAGAACCTTCTCGCAGTCGACGATGTTGTTGTGACGGTACTTGTACTTGCTTCCGATGTGGAGACGGATTCCGTCGAGCAGACAAGCGTGGGCCTCGGCGTCATAGACGATGACATCGTGACGCGCCGTGAGGCAGTCGATGGCGGAAACGATTCCCTGGTAGCCGAAGTTGAAGAGGAAAGCGTCCTCTTTCTTCTCGAAGTCGGCGAACATCTTCTCGAGTTTCTCGTGAAGAGCCGTGTGTCCGGAAAGCATACGGCTTCCCATAGGATAGGCAAGTCCCCACTTGGCCGCACCCTCGGCGTCGGCCTTGCGAACCTCAGGATGGTTGGCGAGTCCGAGATAGTTGTTGAGACTCCAGTTGAGGACCTCCTTGCCGTTGAAGGTCATATGAGGGCCAAGCTCACCCTCGAGCTTTGGATACATATAGTAGCCGAAACCTTGGTCGAAATACTGTCCGATAGGACCACCCGAGTCCCTTTCGATTCTGTCAAAAATGTCAAGCATTCTATTTTGTTTTAAATAAATACAAGATATTCATTCCATGCCGCGCTATGCGTCGATGTTGGCGTAGTGAGCGTTTTCCTCGATGAACTGCCTTCTAGGAGGGACATCGTCGCCCATCAGCATCGAGAAGGTCCTTTCGGCCTCGGCCGCGTTGTCGATGGTGATCTTGCGCAGACGTCTCTTGGCCGGGTCCATCGTGGTGTCCCAGAGCTGCTGGTCGCTCATCTCACCGAGACCTTTGTAACGCTGCACCGTGATTCCCTTCTCGGAGCCGTTTCCAAGACGGGCCGTAGCCTCGAAACGCTGCTCGTCGGTCCAGCAGTACTCCTCGTACTTGCCTTTCTTGACAAGATAGAGCGGAGGTGTGGCGAGGTAGACGTAGCCGTTCTTGATGAGGTCGAACATATAGCGGAAGAAGAACGTCAGGATGAGACAGGCGATGTGGCTTCCGTCGACATCGGCATCGGTCATTATGATGACCTTGTGGTAACGGAGCTTGCTAAGGTCCATCCTCTTCACTCCATCCTCGTCCTCCTTGGCGACGGTCACGCCGAGCGCGGTGTAGATGTTGCGGATCTCCTCGCTGTCGAAAGCCCTGTCGCCGGCCGCCTTCTCCACGTTGAGGATCTTTCCCCTCAGCGGCAGGATGGCCTGGATCCTTCTGTCGCGGCCCTGCTTGGCGGTGCCGCCGGCGGAGTCTCCCTCGACGAGGAAGAGTTCGCATTTCTCAGGATTCCTCTCGGAGCAGTCGGCCAGTTTGCCCGGCATTCCGGCTCCCGACATCGCCGATTTTCTCTGCACCATCTCGCGGGCCTTGCGGGCGGCGTTGCGGGCGGTGGCGGCGAGGACGATCTTCTCTACGATCATCTTGCCCTCTTTCGGATGCTCCTCAAGGTACTGGTCCATGGCCGCGGATGTGGCCTGCGACACGGCTGAGGTGGCCTCCGGGTTGCCGAGTTTGGTCTTGGTCTGGCCTTCGAACTGAGGCTCGGCCACCTTGACCGAAACGACGGCCGTCAATCCTTCCCTGAAGTCCTCAGGAGCGAGGTCGCCCTTGAACTTGGCGAGCAGGTTGTTCTTCTCGGCGTAGTTCTTCAGTGAACGGGAAAGACCCATCTTGAAGCCCTGGAGATGTGTTCCGCCTTCTATGGTGTTGATGTTGTTGACGTAGGAGTAAATCTTCTCGGAGAAGCCGTTGTTGTAGGAGAGGGCGATGTCGATAGGGATCACCTTGTCGCTCTGCACGCAGACAGGCTCGGGGATAAGCTGCATCGCACCGGCGTCAAGATATTCAATGAATTCCTTGAGGCCTTCCCTGGAGTAGAACACGTCGCCGCGGTAAAGCTGCTTTCCTGTCGGCTTCGAGTTGCCGTTCTCGTCGGTGACATATTCTTCGACCAGTTCCCTCTCGTCCGTGATGGTGATCTTGATGCCTTTGTTCAGATAGGCGAGCTCGCGCATCCTGGCGGCGAGGGTGTCATACTTGTAGACGATGGTCTGGGTGAATATGGTGGCGTCCGGGTGGAAAGTGATGGTGGTGCCGGTGTCATCGCAGTCACCGACTATCTCCACCGGCCCGAGCGGCTTGCCTTTTGAATATTTCTGGACGAATATGTGGCCTTCGCGGTGTACTTCCGCCACGAGGCTGTCCGAGAGAGCGTTCACGCAAGAGACTCCGACACCGTGCAGACCGCCGGACACCTTGTAGCTGTCCTTGTTGAACTTTCCGCCGGCGTGGAGTACGGTCATCACGACCTCGAGGGCCGAACGATGCTCCTTCGGATGCATTCCGGTCGGGATGCCTCGGCCGTTGTCGACCACTCTGATGGAATTGTCCGCGAGGATGGTGACGTTGATCTCGTTGCAGTAGCCGGCCATCGCCTCGTCGATACCGTTGTCGACCACCTCGTAGACCAGATGATGAAGTCCTCTTTCTCCGATGTCGCCAATGTACATCGACGGTCTTTTCCTTACCGCCTCAAGGCCTTCCAGCACCTGGATGCTGCTTGCGGAATACTGCTCTTCCGCTTTCTTCATCTCTTCGTTTTCAATCATATTCTGTTGCCTGTTTTATCAAAGTTACATAAAGCAGACAAAGGTAGTGAAAATTGAGAGGAAAGCGAAATTTATTTCAGCTTTCCCGAAATGCATCCTATCTTAACCGATAGGTAACGATAGTGAAAATTGAGAGGAAAGCGAAATTTATTTTACAGATTGAGGGTGAAGCCGAGGGTGGCCCAGAGGCCGCGCTCGGCGTAGAAAGGATTCCTCTGGACGGTCTGACAAAGCAGATTGCCCGAATCCAGCCACAATTCGATCTTCCTGTTGAACCTGTAGGCGCAATTGACCCCGAGATCGACATAGCCAGGAAGAGTCACTTCCTCAAGTCCGCGAAGTTCCAGCGGAGAGAAGTCGCAGACCCCCTCGCGGCTCGAAGCGGCCTCCACGGCCACTCCCAGACGAAGGCGCGAGGTCACGTTGTACCTTGCGGAGAAATCACCGGACAGAAGCGGGAGCGCGAAACCGTGCGCGGCGTTCTCAGAGAAGAACGACTTCCTGAACCGGAAGGCTGCGTCGAGACCGAAACGTTCCGATTCGAAGCCCAGAGAGGCGTCGGCATAGAGAAGATTGAAGTCGTCATATTCATAGCAAGGCCTCATGACTCCCTGGAAGTACACCGCACCGTCCATCAAGGCGTTGTCATAGACAGCGAAGCCTCCGCCAAGGTCATAGGTGAACCTGGAAGCGACCGCTCCCTTCACCCCGACCCGGCCGTTCACAGCCTCAACCGTGTTGTCTGCCAGGCTGAGAAGCCTCGCGTCACGGCCTGCCAGGAAAGAAGGATTCGTCCAGCGGTTGCCGCGAAGCTGCGATGAATATGTCTGCAGATGGTTTCCGCCCGTGGCGTCGGCATAGAGCACAGCCGCCGGAGAGGCCGCATAGACCACGTGGACATCAGGATAGACAATCTGCCTTCTTCCTCCATCCATCGCCTTGAAGGACAACGAGTCCGATGCGTCACCGAGGAAGGCCGCACCCAGCTTGACTCCGAGGTTGAGATCCCAGCGGCCGGTCTTCACCCTGTAGCTCGGCACGACCTCGAAACGACTGACGCTTCCGTCGAAAAATCTCGAGCAGGTGACGGACTCGGCCGTGAAACCGACAAGCACGCTTCTCCGGCTGTCAAGCACCGGGCCGACAAGGCCCTTCATCAGCACGGAGGTCTCCCCTATCCTGTCCGGAGCGTTGCCGACAAGGGACACGAAAGAGGAATAGTCAAGTTTGTCGGAAGCGATCCTTCCGCCAAGGCTTATGTCATACAGGAAATACGATTCCGCAGAATTGTTGGAACGGATTCTCGCCCCGAGGTCGACGGCGTTGAAAGAACGTGACAGGACGGTGTCCTTGGAAGCAAGTCCGTAGTACCCCGCCCCGAAGGAAAGGATAGTCTTGTCCCAGCTGCAGACCCCGTCGAAACCGGCGGTGGTCAATGAGTTGTAGCCGTTGTAGAAGCGTCCGGATTTTTTGAGATTGATTCCCTCATGCCCGTATTCAGGAACAATCTCGTGATAGTCACCGAAATACGACCTGTGGTTGGCGTAGACGCTCATCTGGAAAACTCCCTTGAGTTCCGGACTGTACACGAAATCCAGCAGAGGATGCAGAGCGTAGCCGGCCCCAGCCTTCAAATAGAGGCTGCGCCCCCGCCAGGCATCCTTCTTAGGCTTCATGTCAAGCACATAGGGTTTGAAGCTGTAGGCTCCCTGGTAAGGCTTGTTGAAGACCTCGTAGTCGAAATCCAGGTCGAACCTCAGAAGAGAGTCCGGAACGCTCATCCCGATCTGCGGCTTGACAGCCTGCGACTGGCCGCTCTGGTAGATGTTGGTGACCTCGACTGTCGGGTTGAAATTCTGTCCGTATGAAAGCGCGGCCGACATGGTCAGCGCGGCCGCTGCGAGATAGATCCTTTTCATTTCCATCACATCAGATTCTTAAGTTTCTCCAGCCTCATCCTGACGCTGTCAAGCACATCGTCATTCTTGCCCTCGGACGGGCTGTAGCCGTCGCGCACGCTCTCGAACGTGGCCTTGGCCTGTGTCAGATTGTCCCTGTCGGCGAATGAGTCGCCCAGCACGATGAACGCCTTGGCTAGCCAGTAGTTCTGGTCACCAGCGTTCCTGGCGAAAGCGTAGACCTTCTCCTCGACGGCCTCATATTCACCCTTGTCGTAGGTGTCCTGGATGACCATATAGGCGGCCTCGGCTCCCTCCGCGGTGGACGGTTCGGCAGCAAGGGCGGCAAACCCCGCCAGCGCCTCGCTTCTCCTGTTCATCGAAAGAAGTGACTTAGCCTGTGAATATCCAGCCTCGCGGATCTCGGCCTTTGTGCTGGCCGCGTCCGACTTGACCTTGTCGGCGCAGGACAAAGCCGACTGCCAGTCCCCCGCCTTGAAGGCGGAACGCATCATGCCAAGCCTGGCGGTGTGCTTGTTGTTCTCTATCCTGGCATCCTCGAGCAGAGAGGAATAGCCGCCGAACGCATCCTTGTAGCGCTGGAGTTCGTAGGAGAGATTGGAGAAGTTGAGCATGGCCATCTCCGAGAACGATGAGGAAACGCCCGAGTCGACAGACTTCCTGTACCAGGCACAGGCCTGCTCCTTCTTGCCGGTGTTCTTGTAGCACTCGGCTACGTAGTACTCCGCCTCCGCCTTCCTGCTTCCCTGCGGGTAACGCTGCAGGTAGTTCTGAAGCGATGCGAGAGCCTTGCCGTAATTCTCGGTCAGGAAGACCTGCTCGGCGGAGTTGAAGTACATCTCCTCCTTCTCGCTGTCGGTCTTGTCCTTGATCACGCCGGCCTTGTCGGCGTAGTCGAGGTACTCGTCGGCCCTGCCCTGCGACTGGTAGATGGATTCTATGGCCAGGAGAGCGTCCTGGGCATATTCAGTGCCGGGCATGTCCGCTATGACCTGCTTGTAGTAGGCCAGGGACTTGTCGTACTCAGACATATTCCTTGAAATCATTCCCAGTTCGATGAGGGAGCGGGCTGCGATGGTCTTGTCGCCGGTCACCGAACGCAGGCGGCTGAAGGTGGAGATGGCGTCCTCGTCGCGGCCGGCCGTGACGTAGGCCCTTCCGAGTTCGTACATCGCCTCGGAATAGTAGGAACTCGACGGATCGGCGTCCAGAGCCCTGGAAAGGGACTTGATCTTGCCGGCCGGGTCTCCGAGAAGGCCGCGGGCTATGCCGGCGCGGTAGTCCGGGTAAAGGTTGTCGCTGAACGGAAAGCGTTTAAGAGCGCTGTCATATTCCTCGGCCGCTGTCTTGTAGTCCTTGCGGATGAAATCGCAGTCCGCCCTTCTGACGGCGGCGTCCTCGCCCTCGTAGAGCTTCGAGCCGCCGAGATATTCATCGAACCACTTGGCCGCCGAGGCGTAGTCGCCCTTGCGGAAGTAGCAGTAGGCGATGTCGTAAGGGAGAAGCGACCCTTCCTTACGGCCGTCAAGCGCGGAATTGTTGTAAAGGTCCTTGAAAGTCTCCAGCGCGCTGTCGTACTTGTCGCCGCGGTAGAAGGACTCCGCCAGCCAGTACTTGGAGAGCTGGTAGAAGGAGGTCCTTCTGCCGGCGTAGAACGACGCCGCCTTCAGGTAAGGCACCGCGTCGCTCCAGGAGCCGTTGGAGATGAGCTGTTCGGCACGCAGATAGTTGGCTCTCATATAGTTGGCCTTCTGGTTGTCGTCAAGCTGGTCGATGTTTGAATAGGCCTCCACCGCGCCTGCATAGTCGCGGTTGTACAAGGAGGCGAGGGCTATGTAGCTGTAGATCCCTTCGTCCTTCTTCTTGTCCGAGTACCTGGAGATGTAGTCGTTGAACACGGACGGGTTGTGGTTCAGGTCGAAGGAGAGTTTGGCGTAGTTGAAATGGGCGTCCTCCTGCACATCCGGATTGTAGGACGCTTCGGAGGCCTCCTTGAAGGCATCCAGCGCGGCAACCTTGTTGCCGGTGCGGATGTAGCTGTAGGCCATGTTGTAGTTGGCGATCTGGCCGATGGAGTCGGTCCTGTCCTCCATCTTCGAGAAGTTGTCGACGGCCCCCTTGAAGTCGCCTGCCGCGTAAAGCACGGATCCCGCGTAGAACCTGTCGCCGCGGTCCATCTCCTTGTCAGAGTCCACCAGTTTGTCGTAGTACTCCTTGGCCTTGCCGGTGTTTCCCTTCGCCAGATAGGACTCGGAAAGGATCCTCACAAGACGGCGGTTTCTCTCCTCGGGAGCCTTCTCCATCAAAGCCGGAGCGTTCTTGATGACATAGGAGTAGTCCTTCTTCATGAAGCGGCACTCAGCCATGTAGTAGTTCGAGATGTCAGTGAAGCGAGGGTCGCGGGCCGCCTTCGCGAACCAGTCATAGGCCGTGTCGAAGTCCTTGGCGCTGTAGCGGATGTAGCCGAGGAAGTACCTCGACGGGGCCGTGTAGTCCGACATCGCCGTCTTGTCGGCGGCGGCGAACAGAGACTCGGCCTTTTTCATGTCTCCCACGGCGAACCAGGAATAGGCTTCCTTGAATGAATATTCCGGCACAAGTTTCCCGGAGAGGTCCTTCATACGGATCTTTCCGAACTCGGCTGCGGCGGCCTCATAGTTCTGGGCGTCGAAGAGATTGAGAGCCTTGTAGAAATGGATTTCCGGCACAAGCGGTGAATAAGGATACCTTCCGACATATTCATCGGCCAGGGTCTCGTTGCCCTCCTGCTGCAGCCGCACCGCGCAGAGAGCCTCGTAGCCGGAGGCCATCCCGTCGTCAGCGGAGGCTTTGATGGAACTGAATATGCTGCCGGCGCGTTCAAACATTCCGTTCTCGTAGAGTTCGACCGCATGGCGGTAGAGTCCGGGTTCATTCCCCGCGGTCTGGGCCGCGGCGCCGAGACCCGGCAGGACCACGGCCAGAAGAACCGCTATGAGTTTTCTATCCATAAACATCGAGTTCAAATATATTCTACAAACTCAACTTTCGCAAGTGGCAAAATGCCTGTGGCAAACTACCTTATTCCACGTTCGGAGAGCATCGCCCGTGAAATATCATTCCACGTTATCTCCACCCTAA
>CAVEYE010000136.1:0-3223 GCA_963619595.1 bacterium
TCCCCTTCGACCTCCTCTCTGCGTTGTCCCTGCGGTGAAGGACGGCCATTGATAATAGAAGGGTATACAGGATACTCCGTCAGCTCGTCGAATCGGATCTTGCCGCACGCCGGGTCTGGATACGGGTGCGCACCTTGGAAAGCCACTTCCGGACAGTTAGTCTTGACACCGTCTAGAGAGGACACATTTTCCATATCGGGAAAAAGACAGTCAAGAGCAAAGGCGGATGTGTTGGCAAGGAACGATTCCATCTTTGCGCGGTTTTCCATACCGGGGAAAAGATAGTCAAGAGCATTGGCGGATATGTTGGCAAGGAACGCTTTCGCCCTTGCGCGGAGATTGTTGAGGCTATTCATAAGGTTGATTGAATCGGCGTTTACACAAATATACTGAATTCAGCAAGACTTTCAAACATCGGATAAATTATTTTGTCTCGACCATTGTCATTAATAGTCCAGCAAGCGGCCGCCGTCGTTCCACTCTCCGACCATCTTGCCGTCGCGTGCGGCCTGGATATATTTGTCGAGCATCCGGAGGGAGCGCTCCTCGGAGATGTGCTTTCTGTACCATTGAATATTGTAGAGGCGCACACGGACATAGAGCGGATGGAACCGCTGGTGGTTCTTCCAGGCCTGCTTGTCGGCCTTGATGGCATCTATAACCCACGGTTCGGGTTTGAAGGAGTCTTTCGCAAGAGAAGGTAGTACCTTTTTCCCTGAAGGGGTCATCAGGCCGAGTTTTATAAGCCGTCTGCAACGCTCCTTGTTCAGCTCCGTCCAGTTGGAGTTCTTTTTGCGCGGAGAGAGCCGCTGCAGATACCCTTCACCTTCGCAGGGACGGCAGGTGGAGTCGATCCAGCCGAAGCACAGCGCCTCCTCCACCACGTCGAGGTAGTGGATGATGCTCTCGTGGGAGCGGCGGATGCAGTGGACGAAGACCTCCCTTTCTGTGGAGGCATTCGCCGAGAACCACTCGCGCAGTTCCTGCCGGTTCCGTGGATACAGGATTGTCATTGATAATGCTTATTCTGATAAATTCAGTAATTCGGCATAGAACCTTTTGGTAATCCGGAAGATGCAATAAAAAAACATGCAGTGCAAACATAATGTTTTACAAGCATAATTCCAAAACTCAAAACACAAATTGTTCACAACCTGAAGAATAGAGATGGCTGCGAGGGGCCGGCGCAGAACGGAAAAGGCGGGGAACGTTGCCGGAGAGAGACAACCGGCAGCTCCGCCGTTGCAAAAGTGGTGAGTTATCGCGATATTTGGGAGATAAAAGGAACAATCAAGATATGAGCCGATTTGACACCTGCTTTTTCGAGAGATACGCGAGAATCTCGCTGGAGACGCTTCTTGACAAGAGTTTCGCAGAACTGCTGAACAAGGACAGGCCGGACCTGCAGAGTCCGGACGGGGTGACGCTGGGCATAGAGGTGACCAGGGCTATGCCCGAGAGCAAGGAGGCGGCGGAGTCGCTGCTCAAGGGAATGGCCGGGGCGTCACCGGCGGCGGAGACCGCGGAAGAACAGGAGGATCTGGACGATATGCTGTCCTACGGCTACGCCTACGGACTTCAGGACGGACGCTACATCGGAACCAAGGAATATTCATACTGGTCGATGGCGCTTCCGATGAGGCGGATCATAGAGAGCAAGGTGCGGAAGGCCGGAGACGGCTTCTACGGATCGTTCAAGGCTCTTGACCTGTACGTCTTCTGCAACGACAGGCTCAGCGGAATCGAAGTGATGGACATACTCCGCTACACGATGAGCCTGCAGGAGAACCAGGCCACGAAGTACGGCTGCCTCTATCTCTCTGAAATCAACGGACTTAATGTCTGCAATCTTGCAGACGGCATCTCGGACGCCTACCGTACCGCGGTCTACCCTATCCCGCGCGAACTTCGCAAAGAGTTATTTTTCAAGGCGTTGCAGACAATCTGACAATTTTATCCCTCTAACGCTTGCACATTATCGGAAATTCTCATACTTTTCGCATCGACAATTTTGTCGAACAAGATTGTCCAACAATAAAGTTCAGAATATTGAATAAAGTATAACGCAAACATATTCATTTATGGCAGAGGAAATTACAGACACGGCGGAGAGGATTCTGAAAGCGGCTGAGGACGAGTTCCTGGAAAAGGGCTACGGCAACGCGAAGATGATGTCCATCGCCGAGAGGGCCGGGGTCAGCCAACGCCGCCTGCGGATGTGCAGCTCCACCCTGCGGTCCCGTACCGGAAAGACCGGCATCGTGGTCGGTTCCGTGAAGCCGTTGGAGCGTAGGCTCTGATGATCCTCCTTGCGGTTGTCCCGCTCATCCAGGTGGATGTGCTGTATGCCGGTATATGCTATGACCTTTCGGCTCTCTCTGGACGTGAGGGACTCTGTCTCCACTCATATCAGTTCGAAGAAGTCCAACATGCCCTCAGGAAGAAAAAAGCTGAGGCAGCGCTCGTAGAGCTTTGTTTGTGTAGTATCTGTTTCCATAACCGCAAAGGTGATTCCTTTCTCCGAATATACCCCCGTGGTTGATAATCCACATCACGTCAAACACGGATATTTGCAGATGACCCGTTATTTTTGAATATATTCACTGAAGTAACCGGCATCATATCGCCAATTAAACCATCAAGCGAAGAAACGTATCCTTATCTGGTGACCGCGGCTAAAAAGGCCTCGCCACCATCGGTCTGAACTACGCGCTCTTCGCCTTGTGACAGCGGCTAAAAAAGGCCGGATGTAAAAAGAGGGAGTCTCCGGTCCGGATTCTGTCAATGCGCAGAATCCAGGTCAGAGACTCCCCCGTTACGGATATCAGATAAAGGTACTTTATACTTCCCTGTACTCCAGCAGATCTCCGGGCTGACAGTCAAACGCCTTGCAGAGAGCGTCGAGTGTGCTGAACCGGATTCCCTTCGCCTTGCCGGTCTTCAGAATCGACAGGTTGACCGGCGAAAGTCCGATCTTCTCAGCCAGCTCGGAGGAAGTCATCTTCCTCCGGGCAAGCATCACATCGACATTGACCACTATAGGCATAGTCCTAATTCTCAACGGTTTCCTCTTCCGGCTTATTGGCCTCCGACTTACCCTTGAGGTACTCAGGAAGGTTCATGCCGGCCATATTGAAAAGATCCTGGAGAGGTGGTACGGATCCCATCAGACCGGAGATGAAGTTCGCGGTCGAAGTCTTGCCGTCCTTTCCGCCGTTGCCGT
>CAVEYE010000137.1:0-1524 GCA_963619595.1 bacterium
CAGAAAGTCAGAGTCACGTCATAGACCGAGGCCAGGGCGCGGGCGACCGACGAAGCGATCGTGTCGGCGTTGGTGTTCAGCATAGTGCCTTCCTTGTCGTGGGTAAGCGGAGCCAGCACAGGCACCGCACCTACCTCAAGAAGAGACTCCAAAGCCTTGGCGTTGACGTACTTGACATCGCCGACAAAGCCGAAATTGATC
This sequence comes from bacterium, assembly GCA_963619595.1. Taxonomy (GTDB): domain Bacteria; phylum Bacteroidota; class Bacteroidia; order Bacteroidales; family UBA932; genus Cryptobacteroides. Next base: position 202 of record CAVEYE010000137.1, read on the forward strand.
GGCTGGACAGGCCTGCGGACGCTCATTATGAGATTGAGGTCGGCTCCTGTGAGTCCGATGGCGTTGATTCCGAGGGCCTGGAGGCGTGCGACGAGGTTCTTGTTGACAAGGCCGCCGTAGACCATAGTCACGACCTTGAGCATCTCGGCGCTGGTGATCCTGCGGCCGTCGATCATCTGGGTCTCGACTCCCAGTTTCCCGGCCACCTCAGTGGCGATCTTGCCGCCCCCGTGGACAAGAATCTTCTTGCCCTTGAGAGACGAGAACGACATCAGAAGCGCCTGGAGAGACTCTTCCTTCTCCACAATGGCGCCTCCGACCTTGATTATGTTCAGAGATTCCTTTATCATTGGTATCCTATTTAAGGTCCTCAAGCATCCTCTTCATCACGACCTGGGCGGAAACCACACGGTTGGCGGCCTCAGGGATCACGATGCTGCGAGGCGAATCGATGACCTCGTCGGTCACGATCATATTCCTGCGCACCGGCAGGCAGTGCATGAAGTAGGCGTTGTTGGTGACCGCCATCTGCTTCGCGCCGACGGTCCAGGCGCGGTCCTGGCTGAGGATCTGGCCGTAGTGCGAGACTGAGGACCAGTTCTTCGCATAGATGAAGTCGGCCCCCTCGAAGGCTTTCATCTGGTCGTACTCGACGCGGGCGTTCCCGACGAAACGAGGATCCAGCTCATAGCCTTCAGGCTGGGTGATGACGAAGTCCACATCTGCGGCGTTCATCCACTCCGCGAAGGAGTTAGGCACGGCCTGAGGCAGCGCGCGAGGATGAGGGGCCCAGGTCAGGACCACCTTCGGACGGGCCACGGTCTTATATTCATTGATGGTGATGAGGTCCGCGAAGGCCTGGCAAGGGTGCACGGTGGCCGATTCGAGGCTGATGACAGGCTTGCCGGAGTACTCGATGAACTGACGGAGAATCGTCTCGTTGTAGTCGAACTCCTTGTCTTTCAGGCCCGCGAACGAGCGGACACCGATGAGGTCGCAGTAACTGCCGATGACAGGGATGGCCTCGCGCAGATGCTCAGGCTTGTCGCCGTCCATGATGACTCCCATCTCGGTCTCGAGCTTCCAGCTGTCGCCGTTGACGTTCAGCACGATGGAGTTCATCCCGAGGTTCATCGCCGCCTTCTGGCTGCTGAGCCTGGTGCGCAGGCTGCTGTTGAAGAAAATCAGGATGATGGTCTTGTTCCTGCCCAGTTCCTGCCAGGCGAACGGAGTCGCCTTGACCTGCTTCGCCTCTTCAAGCGCCTTTCCAAGGTCGCCTATGTCACTTACGTGGAAAAAACTTCTCATAATCTACAATACCTC
>CAVEYE010000137.1:1576-3045 GCA_963619595.1 bacterium
GCCTTGGTCAGCGTCAGCGGGGCGAGAAGACGGATCATGTTCTTGCCGGACACGCCGGTGAACACGTGCTTCTCATAAAGCAGACGGCCTCTGATCTCAGCGATCGGCTCGTTGAACTCGATGCCGACCATAAGCCCGCGGCCGCGCACCTCCTTGATCCTCGGCGAAGCCGGAATCGAAGCCTTGAGGTACTCGCCGACCTCGTAGGCGTTCTGCACAAGGTTCTCTTCCTTGAATATGTCCGCGACCGCGTTGGCGGCGGCCATAGCGAGATAGTTGCCGCCGAATGTGGTGCCGAGCATTCCCTTGGTGGCCTCGAACTCAGGCGAGATCAGCACTCCGCCGATCGGAAATCCGTTGGCCATTCCCTTGGCCATCGTGACGATGTCAGGCACGATTCCGGCCCACTGGTGGGCGAAGAACCGGCCGCTGCGGCCGTAACCGCTCTGGATCTCGTCGAGGATAAGCACCACGCCGGTCTCTTTGGTCACCTGGCGCAGGTCGCGAAGGAACCGGTCGTCAGGGATCACGATGCCGCCGACTCCCTGGATGCCCTCGATGATCACCGCGGCCACATCTCCTTTGGAGATTTCCGCCTTCACGGCCTCTATGTCATTGAGAGGCAGAAAGACGACATTGTGGTGCGAGTTGAACGGAGAGGTGTATTTAGGGTTGTCGGTGACGGCCACGGCTCCCGAGGTCCTTCCGTGGAAGGCTCCCTTGAACGCGATCACCTTGTCCTTGCCGGTGTGGAAGGAAGCGAGTTTGAGAGCGTTCTCGTTGGCCTCCGCTCCCGAATTGATCAGGAACAGGGAATAGTCCTGCAGACCGGAGAGTTCTCCGATTTTCTTCGCCAGTTCCACCTGGAGAGGATTCTTCACGCTGTTGGAGTAGAATCCGATCTTGCTGAGCTGGTCGGTGATGGCGGCGACATACTTCGGATGGCAGTGGCCTACCGAAATCACCGCATGGCCTCCGTAGAGGTCAAGATACTCCTGTCCTTTGTCGTCCCAGATACGGGTACCCTTCGCTTTGACCGGAGTCACGTCAAAGAGGGAATATACGTCGAATAAGTTCATTGTCTGTTTTGTTTTTCAGTCACCGCCTTCCATTGCCCCGCGGTCCGGAGGCTAGAAACGCGTGGCCTTCAGATGGAGGCCGGTGTCTTCAGGAAGGCCGAAGACAAGGTTCAGGTTCTCGACAGCCTGGCCGGAAGCGCCCTTGACAAGGTTGTCGATGACGCTGACCACATGCAGTTTGCGTCCGTGCTTGCGGACATTCAGCACACACTTGTTGGTGTTCACCACCATCTTGAGGTCCGGATTGGTGTCGATGACGTGGACGAAAGGCTCGTCCTTGTAGTAGTCCTTGTACAAAGCCACAGCCTCCTCTTCGCTGAGGTCACAGTCGAAATAGACCGAGGCCAGGATGCCGCGCGGGAAGTCGCCCCTCACCGGCACGAAGTTCAG
>CAVEYE010000138.1:0-4318 GCA_963619595.1 bacterium
CATTGTCTGCGAGACGGTTGCTCTTGTAGCCTCGCTTGCGGTTTATCATCAGCAGGACTTTCGACAATTCTTCAAGGGAAATCTCTTTCTCAGGCGCCTCAGCCCTGAGCCGGAAAGTCTGGTAAGTCGAGGCCGCACCCTGCTCCGAGAACAGAGTCTCCTCGCTCACCCAGCCTTCTCTCCGGAGGATCGAGATGAGATGCTCACGGCGGAGCTTGTAACGCTGGAGGTTGCGCCGCATGCCTCGCTTAAGCCTTCTGTCAGCATTCGTGGTTATGGCTTTGCCTTTCTCAAAGCTGTCCTTCTCATCGGTCGTGAGGGGATTGACCCGGACTCCAGACTTTATTATCAATGATTTCTCGTCACGTGTCTCGGCTTGCTCGACGAGTGCCCAGCCTATACTTGTGGTTCCTAAATCCAGACCTAATACTCTTTTCATAAGCGTGAATAAAACGATTTTCCAAATTTAGTAAAATAATTTGCTAACAAATAGGATTTGACTAACTTTGCAGGACAAAAGAAGCAATTCACAATAAGGATTATTCCGTTGTGAAACATCATTAGGAGCGGATCGCAAGATTCGCTCCTGTTTTTATTGCAATCGGCAACTTTGAATCTCCGGATTTCCGCAAAGCAAAATCCCCCGTTTTAACATCATTCCGGAGTCATTACGGAATCATTACGGAGTCATTACGCGACGGCTTTCTTGATTCATATCTCCATCCACTTGACATCGGGGTCGCGCCGCCACCAGGTCAGCTGCTTCTTGGCGTAGTGGCGCGTGTTCCTCTGAACGAGGCGCACAGCCTCCTCGAGCGGGATCCTGCCGTCAAGATATTCAAAGACTTCCTTGTAGCCGACGGTCTGCAGCGCCTGGCAGTTCCTGTACGGCAGAAGCGACCTCGCCTCCTCGACCAGGCCCGACTCGAACATATTCAGAGTTCTTTCGTTGATTCTTGAATACAGTTCCTCGCGCGGCCGTACAAGCCCGATCTTCTCGATTTCGAAGGAGCGTCTGCGCCTCTCCCCCGTCTTGAATGACGAGAACGGCCGGCCGGAGACTATGCAGACCTCCAAGGCCCTGATGACCCTCTGGCTGTTGCGGATGTCTATCTGTGAATATGTCAGCGGATCCTTCGAGCGGAGTTCTTCGGCCAGAGACCCGACGCCTTCGGCTTCAAGCCTGGCCCAGAGGGCGGCCCTGAGGGCGGCGTCGCCGTCGGGAAGATTGTCCAGTCCGTTGCAGACGGCATCGATGTAGAACATCGAGCCTCCAGTCATCACAAGAGTCTCGTGACCCTCGTCGAAGAGTCTCTCTATCAGGGAGATGGCCTCAACCTCATAGTCTCCCGCCGTGTATGGCCGGTCGACCGGTACCGTCTGGATGAAGTAGTGCCTCACGGCGGCAAGCTGCTCCGCATCAGGGACGGCTGTCCCTATGGACATCCCTTCGTAGATCTGGCGGGAGTCACAAGAAATGACAGGCGAGGCATATTCCAGAGCCTTGCCTATGCTGAAATCGGTCTTTCCGACCGCAGTCGGCCCGAGTATGATCAGAAGCCGGCGCATACCGTTTGAAAAAAGAAGGCCGCCGGGAACTCCCTACGGCCTCTGGAAAAAGAATATCCGATTAGATGTCGAGGTCCTCGGTGCCGTCGAAGATGACCTTTCCATCCTCGTCGCTGTCGTCCTCCTCGTCGTCATCGTCATCATCGTCGTCGGGATCCTCGTCAGAAGCCGACCCGCCGTCAGGATCATCGTCGTCAGGCCCCCAGTCAGGCTTCTGGCCCGGCAGATGACGCTGGGAATCCGGAAGGTCCTCGAAAGCGACATAGCCCTTCTCGAACTCGATAGGGTTAGGTCCTTTGACATCCACAATCGTAGGCTTGCCGCCGACGCCTTCCTCGGTCTCCTCGAAAGTGACGATCACGCTCTTGCGGTTAGGCACGTCGTAGAAGTACACGAACGAAGCTATCCCGGCCTTGACAGTCGACTCGACGGAGATGTTGTCGACCGTGCCGTAGCCCAGGTCGAACAAGCCGTAACGGGCGGCCACACTGCCGTCAGCGTTCAAAGCCTTGAACATGATCAGCTGGTCCTGCGGGAATTCCATGTCCGCGCGCATCTGCTTGTGTAACTCATAAAGGGTCGTCTCACCCCTCATCTCATAAACACGATAAAAGCCTTTAATTCCGGCAAGTGTCACTTTGAATCTGTAAACCATAAATATTCCGTTCAAAAAACCATTCCAAAATTACAAAAAAACACGTTCCGTTGCAAAATAATCTGAAAATCGCTATTTTCGTGAGAACTTCCGCACCGGGATGGAAACATCAGAAAAGACCATACTAGACACCTACCGGACTATCCCTGGGCCGGCAGAGGGGCTGTTCAAGGACAATGGCAGCCGTTTCATCTCATTCGCGTACCCGGTCGAGACCGAGGACGAGATCCGCGGCATCATCACAGAACTCAAGAAAAAGTACCACGACGCGAGGCATCACTGCTACGCCTACCGGCTCGGCCATCTGGGCGCCACCTTCAGGGCCAACGATGACGGAGAGCCTTCATCTTCGGCAGGAAGGCCGATTCTCGGCCAGATCGACTCCCGGGGTCTGAGCGATGTGCTGGTGGTGGTCGTGAGGTACTTTGGAGGCATCAAGCTCGGCATCCCGGGACTGATCCGGGCCTACAAGACCTCGACGGCCGACGCGCTGGACAAGGCCGGAGCCGTGGAGAAGACGGCCGGGAAGCGCTTCAGCATCAGGTTCGGCTACGAGGCGATGAACAGCGTGATGAAGGTGGTCAAGGATCTGGACCTGCGGCAGAAAGGCCTTGAGCAAGGGCTGGACTGCAGTCTTGAGGTCTGGGCGAGGCTCTCGGCCGAGGAGGATCTAAGAAACAGGATAAGCAAAATAGAAAACTGCAAGATAAACGAACTTTAAACATTAATCATTATGCCTAAGAGTCTTATTTCAATCCAGGATTTCTCAAAGGATGAGATTCTTCACATCCTTGAGGTCGCCAAGGAATTCGAAGCCGCCAGAGAGCAGAATTTCCTCGCCGGCAAGGTGGTCGCCTGCCTGTTCTTCGAGCCGTCCACCAGGACGAGGCTTTCATTCGAGGCCGCGGTCAACAGACTGGGAGCCAGAGTGATAGGCTTCCCTGACAACCGCAACACCAGCCAGACCAAGGGAGAGACTCTGGAAGACACCATCAAGATAGTGTCCAACTACGTGGACATGATCGTGATGAGGCATCCGATGGCCGGTGCGGCCGACATCGCGGCCTCCGTGGCAAGCGTGCCTGTCATCAACGCCGGCGACGGAGCCAACCAGCACCCTACCCAGACGCTTCTAGACCTCTACGCCATCCAGAAGACCCAAGGAAGGCTCGACGGACTTACGGTGAATATGGTCGGAGACCTCAAGTACGGCCGGGCCGTGCATTCGCTTGTGGAGGCCCTGCGCTGGTTCGACCCGAAGTTCATCTTCACCTCACCGGAGGAATTGAATATGCCGAAGAAGTACATCGAGATGCTTGACCGGGAAGGCGTCGCCTACACCCAGACCGACCGCATCGAGGACGGGCTGAATGACTGCGACGTGCTTTACATGACCAGAGTCCAGCAGGAGCGCTTCCCGGATATGGACGAATACAACAAGGTGAAGGATGTCTACAGGCTCACCGCCTCTATGCTCGGCTCTGTCAAGCCGAACATGAAGATCCTGCATCCGCTCCCGAGAGTCAACGAGATCGCCACCGACGTGGACGACACGCGGTACGCCTACTATTTCCAGCAGGCCGGAGGCGGAATGTACGTCAGGATGGCCATCATCTCCTACCTGCTCGGCTACAGGTAGGACCGGGAATATTCATAAAAATCCCGTTTGAACTGCAGCGGAAGGCAAGTCGCTGAATTTTTTTCCATCTTGCCGCCGAAGGTTTGTTTAATCCTTTTAATTTGTCTATCTTTACCGCCCCGAACCGCAAGGGTCGGAGACCATATTACAAAATAACGCTAAGTATCATTACAATATGAAAAAAGTACACGTTTTCAACGCCGGACCGTGCCTGCTTCCGCAGGTGGCCATCGACAACGCCATCGAGGCGCTCAAGGATTTCAAGGGGACAGGAGTCTCAGTGCTCAGCATCTCACACCGCACGAAGGAGTGGGACGCCACAATGGACGAATGCCGCGCGCTCTGGAGGGAACTTCTGAATATTCCTGACACGCACGAGGTCGTGTTCCTCGGAGGCGGCGCCTCCCTGCAGTTCCTCTATGTGGCGATGAACTACCTTGAGAAGAAAGCCGCCT
>CAVEYE010000139.1:0-4879 GCA_963619595.1 bacterium
GCGGTAGCAGGCGATGAGAACGAGGGTCAGGGCCTCCGCCGCGGGGAGCGCCAGCCATATTCCCGGAACGCCGAAAGCGAGCGGGAGCAGGATGAAGCAGGGCACGAGGCACACAACGCCCCTCGAGAGGGAGAATATGGTCGCAGGAAGGGCGCGCTCGACGCTCTGGTAGTAGCCTATCGCCGCGACGTTGATGATCGAGATGGTGAAGCCGACGGCCATCAGCGGCACTCCGCCCGCCGCTATTGAATATGCCGGGACATCCCTGCTGAGGAACAAGGCCGCGACATACTTGATGCCGAAGGCCAGGGCGAGCGAGATGATGACACCGAGGCCTAGAGCCGTGAGCAGCGAGACTCTGCGGGCCTGCGCGACGCGGCTTCGGCTGCCCGCTCCGTAGTTGAAGCTGATGATCGGCTGGGCTGACTGCGAGATCGCGTTGCCGGTCATGAATATGAACGGCATGATGTAGCAGGCGATCGAGAAGGCGGCTACTCCGTCCTCCCCCAGGTACTTCATGAAGACATAGTTGCCCGTAAACATCAGCATCGAGACGCTGATCTCTCCGAGGAAGGCCGATATTCCGAGCCGGAACTGGTACCAAAGGTTGCGGAACGAAAGGCAGAGGCTCTTCCAGGACAGTTTCAGCGGGTAGAGCTTCATCGTCTTGGAAAGGAAGAGAATGTAGAAAATCACCATCAGACCTCCGGTCCAGCATCCGATCATCGTGGCTATCGCTATGCCTTCCAGCCCCTTGTGAAGGACGAAGAGGAAGACGTAGTCAAGCACGACGTTGACGACGGATGGCAGGGCAGCCGCGGCCGAAGCATATTTCGGAGATCCGTCAAGCCTGATGATCAGAAGGCCGACCGACTGCAGGAAAAGGGCGCAGAAGGCGAAGGCGAGCCATTTCTGGTAGTCCAGAACGTAGGGCAGCAGTCTGCCGGAGGATCCAAGCAGGTAGGCCGTGCCTGAGCTGTGCGTGTGCACGATCAGTGTCAGGACGCCGGTCAGCAGGATGCCGAAGATGAGGGTCTGCGTCATGTTGATGCGGGCGGCCTTCTCGTTTCCCTGGGACAGGTGGATCGAGGCCACGACGGAGCAGCCGATGCCGAAAAGAAGGCCCAGCCCGGTCATTATCATCCAGAAAGGGGCGAATATGTTGACGGCGGCGAGGGCGTCGCTGCCGATGCCGTGGCCCACGAAGACTCCGTCTATGGTGGTCATCACCGCCATGCAGACCATTCCGATTATGGTCGGAATGAATATCTTTCTGAAGAGCTTCGGAATGCTGTCCGAGCCGAAATCTATAGCGTCACGTTTCATAGTTACCTTTCAGTTTGTTTTGACGTTGTTTGTGTTTCCGATGTTTTGTTTGGCTGGCGTTTTTACCGGGATCGGCAAAGCGGATTTTGCCGCCGGCGGCTCAGACTATTCCACGCCGTCGCATCCAGCAGTAGAAGGCAATGCAGACCAGCACTGAGACCAGCGAACCCACAGGAGAGGCCAAGCCCATAACGTAGAGGCTGTCCGGTGAATTTACGGATGCGAAGTAGGCGAAAGGAATCCTGATAAGAATCGAGATGAAGTTGTGCAGGAACGAAATCATGGACCAGCCACATGCCATGAAAAGTCCGCTGTAGCAGAAGTGCACTCCAGCGAGAGCGCAGTCCCATACATAGCTCCTGAGGTAGTCCGCACCTTGAGAGATGGCGGCAGGATCGTTAGTGAATATCCTGACGGCACTTTCAGGGATAAACTGAAGCAGTACCGAAGCCGCGATTCCGAAGCTTGCCGCGATGCAGATGGCAGCGCGCAACGTCTTTCTTGCCCTGTCCGGTCTTCCGGCCCCAAGATTCTGCGAGGATACGGCCGAGACCGTCGCCAGCATCGTTGACGGCACGATGAACAGGAGTCCTATGAATTTTTCAACAATGCCGACAGCCGCAGCGTCCACCAGTCCTCTGCTGTTTGCTATGATTGTGATGATTATGAATGAAACTTGGATGAAACCGTCCTGCAGGGCCACAGGAACTCCGATGCCAAGAATCTTTCCCATGGAATCAATGCCCGCTTTCAAGCTGACCTTCGGAAGCAGGTGTTTTGCACGTATGGCCACCAGCGCGGTGATGACGCTTACCACCTGCGAAAGAACGGTCCCGAGAGCCGCCCCTTTCGGGCCGAGTCCCAGATGTCCTATGAATATGAAGTCCAGCGCGATGTTGACGATGCATGCGATCACCACGAACCACATCGGACTCTTCGAGTCTCCAAGACCTCTGAATATGGAAGCGATGATGTTGTAGGCCACAATGAACGGGATGCCTGCGAAGCAGATCGCAAGGTAGTCAACTGTGCCCTGCACGGCTTCCGGAGGGGTGTTTATCAGCTGGACTATGTTTTTGTTCAGCGCAAGCAGCGCAGCGGTCATCACTATGGCCACTCCGCCGAACAGGATTACCGTGTCACCTATCAGCCGGGAGACCTGTCTGCTGTCCCCCGCTCCGATGGATTTTCCTATCAGTACCGTCGAACCCATCGCCAGTCCGATGATGACGACTGTGAACATGTGCATTACCTGGGCTCCGTTGGAAACAGCCGTTGTGCTGTCAACGTCGCAATAAAGCCCGATTACGAAAAGGTCAGCCAGCCCGTAGAGTATCTGGAGAAAGTACGACAGCATATAAGGCAGCGAGAACCGCCTTATGTTGTCAAGAATACTCCCTTGTGTCAGATTGTTCGACATGTTTGCAGTGTGCAAAGGTAGGCTTATTATTTAGATATAGCCTTCCTGCTGAGGTTTTTGGCCGGTTGGGGTTCGGATGAAATTATCATTTGATAATTTTCATTTTGGTTATGAACGCAAATATTCCGAATTTTGTAGGCTATGGGCGATTTTATCGACATATTCTGCCGTAATTACGGTTTTGAGAAAGAAGACGCACGGGTTCTGCTCTCGCAGATGGGAAAAACTTCATTCCGCAAGGGCGAGATTATAGTCAGAAGCGGTTCTTTCAATGATTCGCTGTACATTCTCGAGTCGGGAATCTGGAGCGGAGTGATTGGAGGGTGCGAACCTGATGTGGTTGTCTGGTTCGGCTTCGGTGGGGAAGCCGTTGCGGATGTGTACTGCTACAATGCAGACAAGCCTTCCAAACTTACAATATCCTCCGAGACCGAAAGCAATGCTTTCTGGATAAGCAAGACACGCCTGGAAGCATTGTGTCGCAACTCTTTGAAAATCGCCAACGTCGTTCGCAAGATTTTCGAGACGCATTCCTACCGGTTCGAGGACGAAATCGTCTGGCTCGCCGCCAAAGGCAACGCCAGCGACAGGTATCTCGCACTCGTGGACGGCAATCCCGAACTTGTCCAGAACGTGCCGCTGAAGAAGATTGCGTCCTACCTCTGGATTACCCCTCAGTCGCTGAGCCGGATAAGGGCAGCGCTGAACAAAAAGAAAACTGATCGTGATGCTGAACATTGAAGATACCATCTGCGCTCCGGCCACAGTGCCGGGAACAGGAGCCATAGCCGTAGTCAGGGTTTCAGGCCCTGAAGCCTTGGCAGTTGCCGACAAAGTCATCCGCTGCAGCGGAGATGCCGCACTTTCATCCACCGAAGGTTACAGACTTCGATATGGAGTTGCGCTTGAAGATGACGGAAGCGAACTGGACACGGTTCTGGTCAGCGTTTTCCACGCTCCCCGTTCCTACACGGGCGAGGATTCCGTCGAGATTTCCTGCCATTCTTCCAAATACATCGTCGAGAGACTGCTCCAGCGCCTGGTCGACTGCGGAGCCCGGATGGCCGGACCGGGAGAATTCACCGAAAGGGCTTTTGTAAATGGCAAGATGGATCTCGCTCAGGCTGAGGCGGTGGCTGATGTCATTTCCGCCCAGGGCAAGGCGGCGCACAGGGCTGCGTTCAGCCAGTTGAAAGGCGGCTTCTCCAAAGAACTTAAAGAACTGCGGGACGACCTTCTCCAGATGACTTCCCTGCTGGAACTTGAGCTGGACTTCAGCGAAGAGGATGTCGAGTTCGCCGACAGGTCCCGTCTCGCAGGACTTCTCGACGGGACGCTCGGGCATATTCATAGACTCACCGACTCCTTCAGGTACGGGAACGCGCTGCGCAACGGTGTTCCGGTCGCGATCGTCGGTGCGGTCAACGCCGGGAAAAGCACCCTGCTGAACGCTCTTGTCGGGGACGAACGCGCCATCGTTTCGGACATAGCCGGCACCACGCGCGACACCATAGAGGAGACGATGACGATCGACGGCGTGATGTTCCGTTTCATCGACACCGCAGGACTCCGCGACACCTCCGACGAGGTAGAAAAAATCGGCATAACGAGGTCGTACAAGAAGATGAACGAGGCTTCCGTAGTGCTGGCCCTGCTCGATGTCACCGCTTCCGAGGAAGAGAACGAGGCTTCGATTTCTGACATAGTCTCGAAACTGGACATTCATTCGCAAAAGTTGATCGTTCTGCTGAATAAGGTGGACACCTGGGGTGATAACACAAATGTTAGCCTTATCAACAAATCAGTTTCATCCGCTGATGAGAAGGTAGTTAAGCTTTACATTTCGGCCAAGACGGGTTTCGGGCTTGACGAGCTGAAAAAACAGCTCTCAGACTCTCAGAAAGCCCTCTCTTTGGATTCTGACCAGACCGTCGTGACGAATCTGAGGCACTACCAGGCTCTTGTGAAAGCCGCTGAGGCCCTCGCCCGGGTCAAGGAATCACTCTCCGCCGGCCTCACTCCCGACCTCCTCGCCGAAGACCTCCGCGAGGCTCTCCGCCACCTCGGCTCCATCACCGGCGAAGTCACCCCCGACGAAGTCCTCGGCAACATCTTCAAGAATTTCTGCATCGG
>CAVEYE010000140.1:0-2127 GCA_963619595.1 bacterium
GAACTCGACCTCTTTGCGGATGTCGGCGGATGACGCACCCACCAGAGCCTTATAGATGCCCTTTTCAGCCACCCAGTCGTGCCTGGCGGCATCGAAATAGCTGATGGCGGCTTTGTCCAGGGTGACGGTCACGTCGCCGGTCTGTCCGGGTTCAAGGAATATCTTGCCGAAGCCCTTGAGTTCCTTCACAGGACGCTCTACCGCGCTTTCAGGTGCGCTGACATAGACCTGGACGATCTCAGCGCCGGCAACCGAGCCGGTGTTGGTCACAGGGACTGTGATCTTCAGCCCCTTCTCGACGGAGCCTGCGACCTTCAGGTCACCATATTCAAAAGTGGTGTAGCTGAGGCCGTAACCGAACGGGAAGGTCGGAGCGATCGTGTTGCGCTCGAACCAGCGGTAGCCGACGAATATGCCCTCGGAGTAGGTCTCGTCGTAGATGACAACGTCCTTGTTGCCCATCTTGACAGTGTCCTTGCGAGGGATGCCCGGGTACTGCTCCTCAGTCTGGACAGGATAGTCCGCGAGGGTCTTGCCGATCGTGAACGGCAGCTTGCCGGAAGGAGTGACGTCGCCCGAAAGCACGTCGGCGAGAGAATGACCCGCCTCGCTGCCGAGGTACCAGTCCTGGACGATGGCAGGGACCTCATCCACCCACGGCATCTGCACGGCCGTGCCTGAGATGTTGACCACAACCAGTCTCTTCGTCGCCGCCGCGAGAGCCTCGATGACGGCGTTCTGTGAATATGGCAGCTCATAGGATTCCCTGTCCGCCCCTTCGCAGTCCTGGCCTTCGCTCTTGTTCAGCCCCCCGACGAAGATGACGTAGTCGGCATCCTTGGCCGCAGCCACAGCGTCGGCGATGAGTTTCTCCGCCGTACGGGTCTCGCTGAGGTCCTGGCCGGTCGTCACACCGTCGAACTGGCCGCCGGTGTCACCGACATAGCCGCGTTCGTAAACCACCTCCGCATCAGCGAACCGATCACGGATTCCCTCAAGAGGAGAAATTTCGTATTTAGCTTTCAGTGAAGAACTTCCGCCGCCGACCGTCATCATCTTGACGGCGTTCTCGCCAACTACAAGAATCTTTTTCGCATCCTTTATCGGAAGCAGACCGCCATCGTTCTTGAGAAGGACGATGCTCTCAGCTCCTATCTTTCTCGCGGCGGCGATATGTTCAGGCGACACGAAAGAACCGTAAGGACGGTTCCTGTCCATAACCGTACGGAACATCAGTTTCAGCACCCTGCGGGCCTTGTTGTCAAGATCCTCGGCGCTGTACTTTCCGCTCTGTATGCCTCTGAGATAAGGTCCTGAGAGATAGTAATTAGCGTAGGCGTTGGAAGCGGACCAGGTCAGGCCGTTGGTGAACGTGCCGAATTCCATGTCGAGTCCGTTGGCAACTGCCGCGTCCGTGTCGTGCGCTCCGCCCCAGTCAGTGACAACCACTCCGTCGAAACCCCACTCGCCTTTCAGGATGTTGTTCAGCGTGTACTCGTTTTGGCAGCACCACTGGTTCTTGTACAGGTTGTAGGAACCCATTATGGCCCAGGCCCCGCCTTCCTGGACGGCGGCCTTGAAAGCCGGAAGGTAGATCTCGTAAAGAGTCCTGTCATCGACACTCACATTGGTCGTGAACCTGTTGATTTCCTGATTGTTCAGAGCATAATGCTTCACGCAGGAAGCCACTCCGTTGCTCTGCACTCCCTTCACGTACGGCACGACCATCCTGCTGGTCAGGTACGGATCCTCGCCGAAATATTCAAAGCTTCTTCCGTTGAGAGGGGTGCGGCAGATGTTGACTCCGGGGCCGAGCAGAACGTCCTTCTTGCGGTAGCGGGCTTCCTCGCCGACGCTTTTGCCGTAGAGGGCTGAAAGTTCGGGATTCCAGGAGGCCGCAAGGGCCGTCAGAGCAGGGAAAGCCGTGCAGGAGTCGTTCGTCCAGCCGGCCTGGGACCACTTGTCCCACTGCACTTCGGCACGGATGCCGTGAGGGCCGTCGCTGGTCCAGATCTCAGGGATTCCGAGGCGAGGCACGCCGGCGGAGCTGAACTTCGACTGGGCGTGCAGAATCGCCACCTTCTCCTCGGTGGTCATCCTTGACAGAGCGTCCTCGACCCTCTCGTC
>CAVEYE010000141.1:0-4824 GCA_963619595.1 bacterium
TCAACTTTCGCAAGTAACTAAATGCATGTGGCAAAGAACCTTATCTCACGTTCGAAGGGTACCGCACGAGAAAAAATCATCTCACGTTACCCTCTTCCTGAATCCCCTTCCTCAGGAAGGGGGTGTGCTCCGTCACATAAGTGACGGGAGATAAGGTGTTTCGCATATGCGAAACTTAAATAAGAAAACTATGGGAAAGAGACTGTTGATAGCAGCGATGGCGCTGGCGGCATCCGTTTTCAACGGAGCCGCGCAGTCACATCATTCGACACTGGACAACCACCGCGAGAGCGAGGACCTGCGCGTGGACAAGATCCGGCGCAAGCTGGATTCCATAAGAACGGCCGAGAAACGCCCGACCGTCGCCCTTGTGCTGAGCGGAGGCGGAGCCAAAGGAGCCGCCCACGTGGGCGTGATCCGCTATCTTGAATCCATCGGGATGCCTGTGGACATCGTGATGGGCACCAGCATGGGCGGACTTGTCGGCGGAATCTACGCTCTGGGCTACAATCCCGACCAGCTGGACTCGCTGATCCGCAGCATCGACTGGGACATGGCTCTCAGCGACAAGGTTCCGAGAGACTACCTTTCCTACACGACGATCAAGTATAAGGAGAAGTATGCGCTGTCGTTCCCGTTCTTCTACGGCGCGGACGAGTACAAACAGATGAAGGAGTCCGAACAGCGCTACATCCGCAGGGTCGAAGACATCCACCTTGGAGCCGGCAACGCCGACGCCTCCAACATGGTGAAGGACAACCTGCTGGGCAGTCTTCCGTCGGGAATGGTCTACGGCCAGAACGTGAACAACATCCTCAGTTCGCTCTCTGTGGGCTACCAGGACGAGACCGATTTCTACGACCTTCCGATACCCTTCCTCTGCGTGGCGACCGACCTTGTCTCCGGCACGGCGAAGATCTGGACGAAGGGCAAACTGAACACAGCCCTACGTTCAACGATGTCGATTCCGGGACTGTTCGCCCCGGTCAGGGTGGACGGAATGGTGCTGGTGGACGGCGGAATGCGCAACAACTACCCTACCGACCTCGCAAAGAAGGCCGGGGCTGACATCGTCATCGGAGTGGACCTTTCTTCAGGGTTCAAGGACTACAACCAGATCAACAACCTCGCCGACATCATCAACACCGGCATCGATATGCTCGGACGTTCCTCGTTCGAGAACAACATCAACATTCCTGACGTGAACATCAAGCCGGATCTCCACGAGTACAATATGATGAGTTTCGACGACGCCAGCATTGACACGATCATCAACAGAGGCTACACGGCGGCCCTCGCGGTGGCCGGAGAACTGGATTCAATAAAAACGCTGGTCGGCCCCGCCAGGAAAACCCTGCGCAACGACCCTGCCGACGACATCAGGGCCAGGAAAGTGCTGGTTTCGGGTGTCGAGATTCTCGGAGTCAGCAACAAAGAGAGCCTCTACCTTATGAACAAAATCAAGGTCGGAGCCGGATCGAGGATGGGCAACACTGAGATCGAAGATGCCGAGGCCACTATCTTCGGCACTAACGCCTTCGACTACGTCAACTACGAACTGACCGGGGACGAGGAGCCTTACCGCCTGAGATTCAACTGCAAGAGAGGTCCTGTCTGCCAGCTTGGACTAGGCGCCCGCTTCGACACCGAGGAGATTGTGTCCGTGCTTGTGAACATCGGACTCGGAGTCCACAAGCTGCAGGGTTCGTCACTGGATTTCACGGGCAAGGTCGGCACCAACCCCAAAGGAGAGCTGACATATTCCCACATCTCTCAGAACGGCCTGTCCTTCAATGCGATGGCCGGAGTGAGATACACCGACAGGAATTCTTTCAGCATCGGATCCAACAAATTCAGGATCAATTTCTTCGACCTGCGCAACGAGATCTACCTCTCCAACATCAGATGGTCGAAGTTCTACCTGAAGACAGGACTGCGGAACGACTACTACAAGATCAGTTCGCTGATGGCCGAGCAGGTGATCGGTGACTACGACGTGGACCAGCTTTCCAACGACTATGTCACCTTCTTCGTGGACGCGCGCAAGGATTCGTTCGACAACGCCTACATCCCGACCAAAGGCCGCTCCGTCGGAATCTCCTACGACTGGGTCTTCGGCGGCGGACCTAACAGTTTCAACAACTTCCACGCTGTCCAGTTCGACGCCAGAAGCGTGGTCGGCGGCGACAGGTTCGCCTTCATCCCTTCGGTGAACATCCGCTACCTGATCGGCGAGGATGTGCCTGTGCCTTTCACCAACACCATGGGCGGAAGCATGGCGGGGCGTTACCTTGACCAGCAGATCCCGTTCATAGGCATCAACAACGCGGCCGCGATGGAGAAGATACTCGGCGTGCTGAGGGGCGACTTCAGAGCCAAGCTGTTCAAGAACAACTACCTGTCGTTCATAGCCAACTACGCGGTGTCCTGCGACGAACTGAGCGCCTTCAAGAGCTGGCCGACCGGGACGACGGACTACCTCGGCGCAGGAATGCAGTACACCTACAACTCTATCGTGGGGCCGTTCAGCGCCAACATCCACTGGTCGAACCACACCCGGAAGGTTGGTTTCTACTTCAGCATCGGCTTTGACTTCTGACGCCCGGCGGAGACTTAAGGAATGATGGATGAACTCAAGGGAACGATGGAAACTGATTCATATTCAAAAGTGCTTGACAGGCTGCAGGCCCAATGCTCGAAGCGGGAGTACTGCCGCTCCGACATATTCAAAAAGGCTCTCACCGCGTTCGAAGGCGACAGGGAGAGTGCGTCGAAGGTGGTGGAAGCTCTTGTGGCTGAGAAGTTTGTGGACGACGCGAGGTATGCCGCCGCCTTCGCCAGGGAGAAGTCCCGCCTGACGGGGTGGGGGCCGGCGAAGATCACCTATGCGCTCACCGTCAAAGGCATAGATAAGCAGGTCATCAAGGAGGCGCTCGGCGAGGTCGACCCTGACGAGGCTCTCCGCAGGATGAAAAGCGTGCTGCAGGCGAAGTACAAGGCGCTTCAAGGCGACCCGCAGGAGAAGTTCAAACTCATCCGGTTCGGCCTCACAAGGGGGTATGAATATGAAAACTTAGCCCCCGTCGTGGATGAGATTTTGAAGAAGAATGATTAAATTCGCGGCTTCGGAATCCATTCCGGTGCCACCGGAGCGTTCCGCTTTGACCGAACTATATTTTTTCAAGAATATGAAAGCAATCGTAAAGACCGACTTCAATCTGCCCGGACAGGTGGACAAATATGTCGGCAAGGTCCGCGATGTCTATGACATCGACGGCAAGTATCTCGTGATGGTGGTTTCAGACAGAATCTCCGCATTCGACGTGGTCCTGCCGGAAGGTATTCCTTACAAAGGCCAGGTCCTCAACAAGATCGCGGCGAAATTCCTCGACGCCACAGCCGACATCATTCCTAACTGGAAGGTCGCCGTTCCGGACGCTTCCGTGACAGTAGGCCACAAGTGCGAGCCGTTCAAGGTCGAGATGGTCATCCGCGGCTACCTCGCCGGACACGCCTGGAGAGAGTACAAGGCCGGCAAGAGGACTCTTTGCGGAGAGCCTATGCCGGAAGGTATGGTCGAGAACCAGAAGTTCCCGGAGCCGCTCATCACTCCGACCTCCAAAGCCTCCGAAGGCCACGACGAGGACATCTCCAAAGAGGAGATCATCGCCCAGGGTCTTGTAGGCCGCGAGGATTACGAGAAGATCGAGGCCTACACCAGAGCCCTGTTCAAGCGCGGTGAGGAGATCGCCTCGAAGCACGGACTCATCCTTGTGGACACGAAGTACGAGTTCGGCAAGAAAGACGGTCAGATCTACCTTATGGACGAGATCCACACCCCTGACTCTTCCCGTTATTTCTACGCCGACGGCTACGAGGAGAGACTCGCCAAAGGTGAACACCAGAAGCAGCTTTCAAAGGAGTTTGTCCGCGAGTGGCTGATGGCCAACGGATTCCAGGGACTGGAAGGACAGAAAGTCCCTGAGATGACTCCCGAGGTCGTGGCCGGCATCTCCGACCGCTACATCGAACTTTACGAGCACATCACCGGTGAGAAGTTCGAGAAGACAGAGTACACAGCAGAGTCCATCGAGGCCAATGTGAAGGCCTGTCTGGAAGGCTTGAAATAAGGCGGAAGTTCCGCGGGTCCGGAGGAAGCCGTTCCGTCCGGATGTTCTTACCCCCACCTGCGAATGGACGGACTGAAGCGGATCTACGCGCGCAACTGCGAGGTTAGAAGGATTGAAAGAAAGGTCTCCGGACCGTTCTTTCAATCCTTTCACCGTCTCGGAGACACCCGCTGCCGCTACACCTACGGCTTGTTCACCATCAAGGAACAGGAAGATATTCCCGCAGGGACGCTGGTCGCCGCCGCCGGTTTCTCCGGCCCGAGGAAATGGCTGAAGTCCGGACGCGAGGTACGTTCCTACGAATGGGTGCGCTACGCCTCGCTTGAAGGCCTCGGGGTGGACGGCGGGATGGGGAAACTGCTGAAAGCGTTCATCGCGGAGGTCGGGCCGGACGATGTGATGAGCTATGCCGACGCCTCCTGGTCGGACGGTGATGTGTACCGCAAGCTGGGCTTCACGGAAGAGGAGCCTAAAATTTTTCCGGACGGCGGCAGAAGCCTCAAATTCAGACTCAAGCTCACGGAATATCAAGAATAGTTTTACGCCGTTTTGACATAGTTTCAAAAAGGAATCAGTGTCATTCACATAAAATAAGCTATCAGGATCATTGCTGAATTCAATTTGACAGTGCAACACTGTCGAGTGTAAAGTTATAATTTTTTTTGAAATACTCCAGCGGAGTCAGATATCCGGG
>CAVEYE010000142.1:0-2909 GCA_963619595.1 bacterium
CGGAACTCTTCCTCCAGCGGAATATTCGTGATGTGGCCTGCGCAGAGCGGGCAGGTCTCCGCATGCTCTCTGATGAGGCGCTTGCGGATGTTGACCATAACTTCATCCACTCCGACGGACATTGTCGTCAGGCGGTCGTTAGTCTCGTCGTATTTTTTCTTTGCTTCCTTGTATGCGGCCTCCGCCTTATCATATTCCTGCTGGTATCCGGCTGCGGTTTTCTCGTCGGCGTTGATTTCATCGTCAAGAGCCTTCAGATCCTTATCCTTTTCGCTGATGGATTTTTCTTTCCCGGAGATGGCCGTAAGATTTTTGATGTCGGCGTTGACGGATTTGATGTCGGCGTTTATCCGGCTCGGATTCAGAGCATCGCGCTGCGAGTTGAGACTGTCGATTTCAGCCTGTTTTGCATCCACTTCCTTCTGCGGGTCGCCCATAGCCGCCAGAGCCTGCCGCCTCGCTTCCAGGTCGGCGGAGAGGGAAGTGAAGAGCTTTTCCTGAGTCTGAATATTCGCCTTCTCCTGAGAGAGTTTTGCCGAACTGGCATTCAGGTCTTTGAGGCTCTGCCTCTCGTTGGCGGTGGCATCCCAGTCGGTGGCGAGGGCCTTGGCGGACTTGTACTTTTCGCCATCGGCAACAGCCTCCAGACGGGACTTCTCTTCTCCTTCGCGGTCTGCGTCCTTGCGGCCTTTCCGGACTGCTTCCACAAGCTTTATGGCCTCTTCGTTCTTGCCGTTCCTGTCTTCAAGCCCCTTTTTCTCAGCCTCCAGGCTCTTCTTCTCTTCAGTCAGAGCGTTCACCACGTCCTGCGGAAGAGTGTGCTGGCTTTCGGTGTCATAGCTGACTTGGAGCTTATCCCTGTCATCCTGCGCTTTCTTGCAGATGCAGCTGACCGCTTCGCCATATTTAGTGAATATTTCGGTGTTGGTGAGCTGTTCGAGGATGCTCTCGCGCTCTTTCTTGCCCCCGGTGAGGAAGGCGGCGAACTGTCCCTGGGCGAGCATCGCCATACGGCTGAACTGCTCGAAGCTGAGTCCTATGGCTTTCAGAATGACTTCGCCGGCTTCGGATTTGTGCCAGTTTTCGGCTCCGCGGTGGACCTCCCAAGCCGGAGAGCGGTACTTCAAATGGTGGTTGCCAGCGCTGTCCGTGTTGGTCATGACTATCCCCAAGGTCAGCCTGGCGCGGTATTCAGCCCCGTCGTTTCCGATGAATATGACCTCGCTGTAGCACTCGTCCGAAGGGGAAATGCCCAGGCGGGTGTACTGTGAAATGTCGTTTACCTGTACCAGTTCGCCTTCGCGGTTCGTGTACTTGTTGTTGTTCTGGTTGGCTACGCCGCTCAAACGCGGAGTATCCTTGTAGAGCGCCATCGAGATGCCGTCGAGGATGACGGATTTGCCGGCTCCGGTGTCGCCGCTTATAAGGAATATCTGGGCCGGCCCGCCGCTGACGGCGTCGTCGAGGTCCTTCTCGAAATTGATGTCAGCCTTCTCGATGGAGGCGATGTTGCGGAGATGCAGTTCTTTGATCTTCATAGTCTTATGTTATTCGTTGATGTTGGACAGCCCGTCGGCCGCATTTTTCTTTGACGTTTTCTTCTTTGATTTCGCTGAGGACTCCTCTTCGAGGCGCTTCATCTCGGCCTTGACCTCATCGAACGCGTCCCGCAGATCGTTGAGGCTGAAGTCCGGGTACTGGTCCGCGGTCTTCTCTATGAAGACCATCGGATCTGTCATCTGCTGGATCTCAGCCACTTCAAAGGTCGGTCTCGTGCTCTCTCCCTCCGTCCGGACAGGCGCGCCGGTCCAGATGTGCTTGGGATTGAAGCGCATATCGTCATCGTTGAGCGCGAGGATGTCGTAGATTTCGTTGTTGAAGTTCGCCTCTATGGAGGCTCCGTAGTCGAAGCGCAGACGGAAATAGCCTCTTTCATATTCATTTATGAGGGCTTCGACGGCGGCTTTTGCATCCCTCGCTGAGTTGAAGCTGCTCCCGTCAAGCGGCAGGTCCCAGAAATGCCTGAGCTGCTCGATGCGGGCCTGGCGGATCCTGACTTCGCCGCCGCGGCTTCCGATCTCGACAATGCTGACGCTGTGCGGGTATTTCTCGTCGCAGCTCACGTGCAGCGCGCTTCCGCTGTAGCGGGCCACCCCGGAAGGGTAGGTCACGTCTTCTTTCATGCAGTCTTCCTGATGGCCGATGGTCTGTGGCTTATGAATATGTCCCAAGGCGAGGTAGTCGTAGCCCGTGCCGAGCGTCTCGATGCCCTGGGTCTTGATCTTGCCTATCTCGAAGTCGTGTCCGGTCGGATCCGAGCCGGTGACGGCCAGGTGGCCTGTCATCACGACCGGCTTGCCTTCGGTGTTGTCTTCAGCCACACGGTCCAGAATGCTCTGGATTGCCTTCGTGTGTCCGCCGTTCATAAACGGAAGGGCTACGATGTAGCCGGAGTCCAGCTTGACGATGTAATCATCCTGCCAGCCGTCCTCAGTCTCGGGAAGGTCCGCTGAAGGGGCGGCGCCGACAATCTTCGCATTGGCCAGTTCCCACACAGCGCTGTCGGCCTGCAGACGGGAGGAGGAGTCGTGATTGCCGGCGGTGATGACGATCTTCATCTCCGGGCGGAGGTCGTGGAGGCGGACAAAGTTCTCGGTGAAGAACTTGCGTGTGGCAGCGGAAGGCTGCGGGATGTCGAACACGTCGCCGCTGACAACGAGCGCATCCGGTTTTTCTTCGCTGCAGATGTCTCTCAGCTGTTTGAAGAAATGCTCGTGTTCATCGACTCTGTCGTAGTTCTGGTAAATTATCTGCCCCAGATGCAGGTCTGCCGTGTGGATGATTTTCATAAATTTTTCCGTTTTGTCTATATATACTCTTATACTCTCAAGTTACGGAATTCTTTCTGT
>CAVEYE010000143.1:0-5510 GCA_963619595.1 bacterium
GCCGGCTCTGGAGGGAGAATATTCCCGGAAGCCGTCTGCTGAACGACGACAACCCGATAATCCGCATAAAGGACGGCGGCGAGGTCCGCATCTACGGCTCGCCGTGGAGCGGCAAGACTCCTTGCTACAAGGCCGAGAGCGCGCCTCTCGGAGCGGTCGTGAGGATCAGCCAGAATCCCGAGAACTCGATCCACCGCCTGTCACCTGTGGAGGCCTACGCCTCGATGTTCTCGTCGTGTTCCGCTTTCCGCGAAATCCGGAACACCGCCGACGGCATACATACTACCCTTGCGCGGCTAGTCGGCTCTGTGCCGATGTACCGTCTGGACTGCAGGCCGGACAGGGAAGCCGCGGAACTCTGCCATAACACCGTAAGCCGATGAACACGGTCCAGTTGCCCAACGATGTCCTGATTCCCGGCGCGGCCGCCTTTCTCGACGAAGGCCGCGAGGTGGTCCTGCGTGCCAAAGGAAACAGTATGCTTCCCTTCATCAGGAACGGGAGGGACAGCGTCGTGCTGAAGAAATCCGATTCCCTGGAAGTCGGGGACATAGTGCTGGTACGTCTTCCCGGCGGGTTCGTGATGCACCGGATCATAGAGCGGGACGGCGACCGCTTCCGAATGATGGGTGACGGCAACATCAGGGGTACGGAGAGTTTCCGGCGCGAAGACGTGCTTGGGAAGGTAATATGGATAGTGAGGGAGGACGGCAGCAGGGTCGCTCCCGGCAGGGCAAGAATATGGAAGGCTCTGCTCCCGGTAAGGCGTTACCTGCTCGCCGTTTACAGACGGATCTGGAAATAATCACTGAATATTTTAAAATCAACAACGTAATGAAAATCAAGGAAGGATTTGTGCTACGGAGCATCGGTGACAACTATATGGTGGTCGGCGAAGGACTCGCCAGGATAGATTTCAACAAGATCATCTCCCTCAATTCCACCGCGGCCTTTCTCTGGAAGGCGGTGCAGGACAAGGAATTCAACGCCGGGACACTGAAGGATCTGCTGCTCGGCGAATATGAAGTGGACGAGGCCACCGCCCTAAGGGACGCTGAAGCCCTGCTGGAAAAGTGGGTGGAGGCTGGACTTGTGGAATAGACGGTGAAGAGTCTCAAGGTCTGTGTGAAGGGTCTCGCGAAGATGGCGGGGCCGGCCTGGAAGTGGATGTGGCTCTGCTTCCTGCTCGGACTCGTGCGTATCGCGGCTTCACTCTCCTTCGTCTGGGTGTGCAAGGAGCTTGTGGACATCGTCACAGGCGTGTCCGAAGCGGAACTGTCAGGCAGGATCGTCATAATGGTCTGCGTGATGACGGTGCAGATACTCTGCGGAATAGGAGCGTCGTACAGTCAGAAATACGGTATAGTGACCGTGCAGAACACCCTGAGGGCCGACCTTTTCGGGAGACTTCTGGACAGCGAATGGAACGGCCGGGAGCGTTTCAACAGCGGCGACGCGGTGAACCGGCTTGAGGAAGACATCAGGGTGGTGTCCGAACTGCTCTGCAGCCATATTCCTGCAGCGGCGGTGACTGTCTTCCAGCTCGTGGCGGCCTCGGCCTATATGCTGCTGATGGCTCCGGGGCTGCTCTGGGTACTGCTGGCACTTATGTTCGTGGCCATCCTTGGTTCGAGGCTTTTCTTCTTCAGGCTCAGAAAGTTGACCGGAGACATAAGGACTCTCGACAGCGACATCCAGCAGCTCATCCAGGAGAACCTGCAGAACCGTGTGGTGACCCTGACGCTGATAGGTGTCGGAAGGGTTATGACGCGGCTCGGCGACGTGCAGGGCAGGCTGAAGGGCAAGACGGTAAGCCGCATCAACTGCAACGCAGTGGCGCGCGGCTTCATGTCCCTCGGCTTCACAGGAGGCTATGCCTCAGCCTTTCTCTGGGGCATCTTCGGAATCAGAAACGGGTCGGTCAGCTTCGGTATGATGACTGCGTTCCTTCAGCTCGTAGGCCAGGTCCAGCGGCCAATCGCCGAACTCTCGCGCGAACTGCCGGCTTTCATACACGCCCTGACTTCAATCGAACGCTTGATGGAGATAGATTCTCTGCCGGCAGAAGAGGACGGAGAGGAATGGGTGGCTGACGGAGCGGCCGGAGTCAGGTTCGACAACGTAAGCTTCCGCTATCCGGAACAAAGTCAAGAGGTGCTGAAGAATTTCTCGCACGATTTCAAACCCGGCACACTGACAGTCATCGCAGGTCCTACGGGAGCGGGCAAAAGCACGATAGTCCGCCTGATGCTGGGGCTTCTCAAGCCTCAAAGTGGAAGCGTAAGTGTCTATGACTCCGTGTCTTCCTGCAAAGCGTCAAAGCCGACGCGCTGCAATTTCCGTTATGTGCCGCAAGGCAACACCCTGATGAGCGGCACGATCAAGGAGAATCTCCTTCTCGGGGATGCGTCCGCTTCCGACGAACGTCTCCGCGAGGTCCTGCACACGGCCGCGGCGGACTTCGTGTTCGATCTTCCTGACGGATGGGACAGCGTCTGCGGAGAGTCCGGCAGCGGACTCAGCGAAGGCCAGTGCCAGAGAATCGCCATAGCGCGCGCCCTGCTGCACCGCGGCGGAATCATCCTGCTCGACGAATCCACATCCTCGCTCGATCCTCAGACCGAATCCAGACTCCTGGAGAATCTGCGCGGAGCGATCGGGGAAAACCTCACCGTCGTCTTCATCTCGCACCGCGAGGCGGTGATGGCGAGCGCCGACGAACTGCTCAGGATAGAATAATTTTACTTTTGCAGCAAGGTGATCTCATCGGTCGTGCCGTCGTTGGCTACTACCTTGAAAACATCCTCAGAGTTCTTCAACCTGACGGCCGGAAAGGTCCAGATGACACCCGTGGACTCACCAGAGGTGGTCATACGGGTCACAATCCTGTCGTTCTGGTACAGGGTCAGGTACTTGGCGTTGCTGTAGACCTTGATGACAAGATCCTCACCGGCAGGGAATGACTTCAGACGGCTAGAGGTGATGTGGACGGTGGTCTCCGACTTGTTCCACAAAGACTTGTACAGGTAGAACACATCCTTTTTGGTCTGGCGGTCACGTGTCACGAGACCCTTGTCGTTCATATATTTCCGGTCATTGTTGACCGTGAATTTCCTGCCGTTGTCCGAATCCATATAGCCCTCCTGGCGGGAAGCGACCGGGAAATCGAACATCACCCACACGGAGGTGAAGTTCAGCCAAGGCATCTCCAGAATCTGGCGGACATAGGCCTCGTGGAACTTGTTGCCATATTCCTCATAGTGCCTGGAGTCGTCCTTCTTGTCGCGGACAGCGTCGGCTTTGTCCCAGACGTGGCAGTAAGGATTGATGCCGGCACCATATTCAGCGACATTGAGAGGCATCTCCGGAAGCATCCTGTGGATTCTTTCAAGGGATTCTTTGAAGCTTCCGAACTCGTTAGGCTCCCAGTACCAGCCGTAGTAGATGTTCTGCGAGCAGTAGTCGCCCTTGAGGGTGGAGTAGCCTTCCGGCTCGAGACGGGAGCAGTCGGTGTAGCCCACGAAACGGTCCGGGTCAAGCTTCTTGGTGAACCTGTAGAGTTTCTCCGTCTCCCGGATAGCCGCCTCAGCGTCGAAATCACCCTGCAGGTCGTCGCTGTGGTTCCACTTGTAAACCTCGTTCCACATCCCCCAGAAAGCGATGGACGGGTGGTTGAACAAGCCGTTCACCATCTCTTTCATCTGGTGCTGGATGTTGTTGAAGTAGGACTGCGTGGCCTTCTTCCCGCAGATGTTGACCCACGGAATCTCGGTCTGGACGATGAGTCCGAGCGAGTCGCACTGCTGGAAGGCGAAATCGTTGTGAGGATAGTGGGCGAGACGCACGAAGTTGGCTCCCAGTTCCTTCACAAGGCGGTAGTCCCTGCGGAAATCCGCCGGGGTCATCGCCGAACCCTTGCCGTCCGCATCCTGGTGCATCGCAACTCCGCGGAGAGGGTAAGGATGGCCGTTGAGGATGAAGCCCCTGTCAGGGTCCATCTCGATGGAGCGGTAGCCGATCTTGGTCTCGGCGATGTCCATCATCCTCTTGCCCCTGAACAGCTCCACACGGAGGGTGTAGAGGTAAGGGTCGTTGACTCCGTCCCAGAAATGAAGGCCGGAAAGGATGAACTCGTGGTCGAAATCATATTCAGAGAAAGCTTTGACGGTGACCTCGCGGTCGGCCTGGTAGCCCAGGGCTCCGTTGGCCTCGAGCAGCTGGACACGGACAAGGATCTCGGAATCCTTGTTGCTCGAGTTGACCAGTTTGGTCTTCACGTTGGTCACGACCTTTTTTCTGGTGACCTCCGGAGTTTCGCAGCGGATCCTGTACATTCCGTACTCCTCCGGAGAGAGGTAGACATCGTCCATTATAAGAAGCCAGGCCGGATAGTGGATGCCGCCGTTCTTGTTGAAATCGGAATTCACCGGAGCCATCTCCACGTCCTCGGTGTTGTCGCAGACCACCTCGACCCGGTTGACACCCTTGCTGATGTCCTCGGTGATGTCAACGCAGAAAGGAGTGTAGCCGCCCTTGTGGGAGGCCACCTGCTCGCCGTTGACCTTGACCACGGCGGCCTGGCCCACGCCCTCGAAGTAGAGGAAGTGCGACTTTTTCACATCATTGATCCTCAGGTCGCAACGGTAGGTCGCCTTTCCACGGTAGTAGTACGGGGAATGGCCGTCCTCTGCGTTGTAGGTGTGGGGTACGGTGACATATTCCCAGGACGAGCCGCCGTCCTTCCTGAATTCCCATTCTTTCAGCTGCTCCTGGCGGAAGCCGCGGATCTGCGCCATCGACGAGGCGGAGAAGAAGAGCGCCGCGATGAGGGCGCAAAGCAAGTATCTTTTCATCAAAGTGAACATTTTCGCAAATTCCGACAAATTTAGCAATAATCATCGGAAATACTTAACTTCGCACCGATAATCATAAACTTCATCTTATTCTCATCTTCATGTTTATGGAAACAGATGTCAGAAAGAAAGTCACCGACTGGTTCAGGTACTTCGCTCCGGTGTTCATCGCGTTCTCAGCTGTCATCGGCGCCATCACAAGGATCATACTGCTTTTCGTCCCCCCTACCGTGATCGACTTCACGGCCGCCGAGTGGCTGAAGATCTTCCTTCTTGGACTGGTCAACGACGTGACCTTCTCCATAGTGGCGCTCGCCCCGGCGGTCCTCATCGCGGCCGCCCTCAACGACACGAAGTACAGAAAGCCTTACAGCGTCATCATCACCACCCTGCTGGCCGCCTTCGCCGTCTACGCGCCGCTGCCTTCAAACATATTCACTGAATATGGTTCCGTGGTCCCTGCCGTGGCCATCGGCCTCTCGCTCCTGCTGCTCGGCTGCTGGTGCCTGAAGCTGTTCATTCCGGGCGTCCGCAGGAACTGGCGCAAGTGCTTCCTTCTGTTCCTGATGGGGCTGTACGTGTTCCTGATGGTGCTGAACGCTATCTCGGAATGCGTGTTCTGGAACGAGTTCGGAGTCAGGTACAATTTCATCGCCG
>CAVEYE010000144.1:0-9674 GCA_963619595.1 bacterium
TCTGGAAGTCCGCGCAGGAGCGGTCACCTTCATATTCATTGAGGATGTCCTCCACGGCGTGCCTGACAGGCAGGTTCCACTTGCAGTACTGGTCCCAGGTGATGTCGCGGCCGAGCTTGGCTGCCTCCGAAAGATGGTAGACATACTCTTTCTGCCTGAGTGTCAGCTTGTCCCAGCCCGGCACCTGGAAGCGCATAACCTTCAGGTCAGCGAACTCGTCCAGCAGATAATGGAATTCATTTCCGGCGGTTTCTCCGCCCTTCTGGCCGCAGGAGCAAAGCGCCGCGGCCGTTCCGATTGCAGTGATCATTTTCAAAGTTGCGTTCATAATAACTTACGATAACTTTCCGATAAGGATGTAAATATAGCCATAATCCGTAAAATTGCGTATATTTGTCTGCTGCGGAGGCCGGTTTTCAGCCTCCGGACATTGACAAGACGAACTATGAACATCTTGCGGAACATCATAAGGACAGCCGTGGCCGTGCTTCTTGTCACGGCCGCAGTCACTTCCTGTGGCAAGCACAAGACAGACCCAGTGGATCCGAACCGCAACATCCTGCTTTTCTACGAATGCGGGTTCAACAGCCTGGCCTCCGACCTGGACGACAACATGAACAGCGAGACCGCCGGACTGCCGGCCGGCTTCATCCCCGCCCAGACCGGCAACGTGCTTCTGGTCTACAGCCGGATCGCAAAATCGAACCACAACTTCACCCCCGTAAAATCCTATCTCAGAAGAATATACAAGAGAAAGAGCGGAAGGGTCGTCTCGGACACTCTGCTGACTTTCAACGACGGAGTCATCGCGGCCTCATCCGCCACCCTGCGCGAGGTGCTTGAATATACCAAAGAGAATTTCCCGGGCAGGGGCTACGGCCTCGTCATCTCGTCCCACGGCTCCGGATGGCTTCCGGCCGGCTACTACTACAGCCCGAAAACCTTCGAGAAGAACCACGCCGGCGAGGTCGTGACCACATCCGCGGCCAACCGCCCGGCCTTAGGCCGCGCCGATGGCAGGCTGCCGGTTCCGGAAGGCACTCTGGCCGAGACCGACCCGTTCTACGGGATGACAAGGTCGATCTGCCAGGATGAAGTGAAGAACGGCGGAGATGCCTACGAGATGAGCATCGGCGAGGTGGCCGAAGCCATCACCTACCATCTTGACTACCTCCTCTTCGACATGTGCCTGACCGGCGGAGTCGAGGTCGCCTACGGCCTCAAGGACAAGGCTTCCTACATCGGCCTCTCACCCGCCGAGGTGATGGGCAGCGGAATGTTCGACTACACCAAGATAGCCTCGTTACTCATCGGAGGCACGGAACCTGACCTCGAAGGCCTGTTCAAGGACTCCTTCGACCGCTATGACAAGGAGAGCGGCTTGTACCGCTCGGCGACCGTCAACCTTGTACGCACGGACGGCCTCGACAACCTTGCCGAGGTCACGGCAAGGCTGATTGACGAATATGCCGACGCTCTCGCCGAGGCCCCGACATCCCGGATCCAGGGCTACTTCAGGAACAACAGACACTATTTCTACGACCTCGTGGACATATTCACGGAATGCGGTGCGTCTGAAGCCGACATCGAGGATCTGCAGTCCGCCGTCGACGGCTGCGTGGTCTACAAAAACGCCACTCCGAGTTTCCTCGGGACTTTCGACATCGACACCTACTCCGGCTTCAGCATGTACCTGCCCTGCGCCGGCACACCCCTTCTTGACACCTACTACAGGAAAGAAGCCTGGAACGAGGCCGTCAAACTCGTGAAATAAGGTAATATTCAAGATTTTTTCTTATCTTTGCGGCCGCAATTACAAAGCGTTCCGCGCTTTTGGTGCAATGGGGTCCCGGGGACGGGACTGAGTAACACATTTTAAACAAAAACAAATGAAGCATTTTGAACTCAACGGCAATGTCCGTGAAGTCGGCAACAAGGCCGTGATCAAAGCGTTCCGCAGGCAGGGCCTCGTACCTTGCAACCTCTACGGAGCAGGACTCGAGAATGTTCTTTTCACGGTTTCCGCCAAAGAACTCATGGGTCTCACCAACACTCCAGCGTCTTACATCGTGGATCTCAAGCTTGACAACGGCAAAGCCTACACGGCCGTGGTACACGAGCTCCAGTTCCATCCGATCGACGACAACTGCCTCCACGTGGACTTCCTCGCCGTCACGGAAGACAAGCCTATCACCATCAAGGTCCCTATCGTAGTGACCGGACACCCTGTAGGAGTACAGAAAGGTGGTAAGTTCGTCCTCGTCAGCAGAGAGGTACGCATCAGCGCCCTGATGAAGGATCTTCCTGACACAGTCACCATCGACACCACGGATCTCGACATCGAGAAGCGTATCGTCGCAGGCGACATCAAGGTCGAGAACGTGAACGTTGTGACCCCTAAGGCCACGATCATCTGCACCGTCAAGGCTACACGTCAGATGGCGGCACAGCTCAAGGCAGGTGCGGCTGAGTAAGCTCTTCTGTAGAAACTCCGAAGAGAACACTGGTATGAACTATCTTGTAGCCGGCTTGGGTAACATCGGCGCCGAATACGCTTCAACCAGACACAATATGGGGTTTATTGTGTTGGATGCCTGGTCACAGGCATCCAACGTTGTTTTCAAGACCGAACGCTACGGCGACGTGGCCGAAGTCTCGTTCAAAGGCAGGAAATTCTACCTGCTGAAGCCATCCACCTACATGAACCTCAGCGGCAACGCAGTCAAGTACTGGATGGACAAACTGAAACTTCCGCTGGAGAACCTCATTGTGGTCTGCGACGACATCAACCTGCCGTTCGGAACCATCAGGATGCGCAAGAACGGAAGCGACGGAGGCCACAACGGGCTGAAGGACATCCAGGCGAGACTCGGCAGCACCGAATGGGCGAGAATCAGGATCGGAATCGGCAACAACTTCGCCAGAGGGGCGCAGGTCGACTACGTGATCGGTGAACTGACAGCGGAGGAAAAGGCCTCAGTGCCGGAAATCTGCGACAGAGTGATCCAGGGAATCAAGGATTTTTCGACCATAGGCCCTGACAGAGCGATGAATTCGCTCAACGTGAAGCCATCAAAGGCCTGAAAACGAAAAATAGCACGCAAAAACGTGCTTTTTTCGTTTTAAATCCTTGTTATTTAGTTTTTTTTACATAAATTGCGACCGCTTGGATGAGTAGACACAAAATTAGATAACATTTATAATTCAACTATTCACTAAAATTCAAAAAAATGGAGAATCTCGTCGCAAAAATTAAGGAAGAGATCGAAGTGTTCGTAGCGAACGCTGACGCTCAGCTAGAAAAAGGTAACAAGGCAGCCGGAGCACGCGCGCGCAAAGCCGCTCTCGACCTTATGAAGGACCTTAAGGAATTCAGAAAAGTTTCTGTAGCCGAGGCTAAGAAGTAATCAATAAAAAATGGCCGGGATGATTCCCGGCCATTTTTTATTCCGCAGTCACTTCGTGACAGCCCCGCTGAGGCCACTGGGGGCCGTATCCCCCAGCCCCCCTGGGTCGCTGCGCTCCGAGCGCTTCGGTTTTTTAGTCAACCTATTTTTTTGCCCGAAACTATTCAGTCTTCAGCATCATTCCCCACTCGACCTCAGAGACCGCCTCGTCGCCCTTGATTGTCCTAAGAATCTCGAGGGCGAAAGCGATGGTGTGGCCGGAGGAACGGCCGGTGACAATCCTGCCGGAATGCACGGCCGGACGGGCGACAAAACGCGCCCCACACGCCTTGAGAGCGTCCTCGAACCCATCGAAGCAAGTCATCTCGTGACCTTTCAGAGCGTCTCCCAACTGGCTCAGGACGAGACCAGGGGCGGCGCAGATCGCGGCCACGCTGCCGCCGAGTTCATAATGCTCCTTCATCAGGTCGACCAGAGGCTCGAAGTCTGCGAGTTTCCTGCTGCCAGGCATACCTCCCGGGAAGATAAAGAAATCCTTCTCGTCCGGACGGCCGTTGCCGGCATCCTCGAGGAGGTCGTCATAAGTCATGTCAGCGCCCACGGCGACACCGTGGGAAGAATTGACGAACGGTTCATCGGCGATGGACACTGTCTTCACGTCCACTCCCCCTCTGCGGAGGACATCCACGGTAGCGAGAGCCTCGACATCCTCGAAGCCGTCGGCAAGAAAAACATACACACCCTTCATTGGCTTAAATATTTTTGACGAATATAATGATTTTTGCAGAGAAAAAGAAAGGGATGGCCGGAATCCGGTCATCCCCTTCTATGAGTTATGAATATTCAGAATTACTGCTCGTCAGGAGCGTCGTTCTGAGGTCCCTGAGGACCGGCCTGCGGGCCTTGAGGACCCTGGGCGCCTGCCTGGGCGGCACGGTTCATGTCCTCTGAGGCGGCGTTCCAAGCCTTAGTAAGCTCCTCGGTGTACCTTTCGATGTCGGCTATGTTCTGGCTCTTGACAGCCTCCTTGAGCGGGCTGAGAGCGGCCTCGATGGCCGACTTTTTGTCAGCAGGGATCTTGTCGCCATAGTCCTTGAGGTTCTTCTCGGACTGGAAGCAGAGAGCGTCGGCGTTGTTGACCTTGTCGACCTTCTCCTTGGCCTCCTTGTCGGCGGCCTCGTTGGCCTTGGCCTCGTCACGCATCCTCTGGATCTCGTCATCGGACAGGCCTGAAGAAGCCTCGATCCTGATGTTCTGCTCCTTGCCGGTAGCTTTGTCCTTGGCGGAAACGTTCAGGATACCGTTGGCGTCGATGTCGAAGGTCACCTCGATCTGAGGTATTCCTCTAGGTGCAGGAGCGATGCCGTCCAGATGGAACAGACCGATCTCCTTGTTGTCCTTCGCCATAGGACGCTCGCCCTGGAGCACGTGGATCTCGACTGAAGGCTGGTTGTCAGCGGCGGTCGAGAAGACCTGTGACTTGTGGGTAGGGATGGTGGTGTTGGACTCGATGAGCTTGGTCATCACGCCGCCGAGGGTCTCGATACCGAGTGAAAGCGGGGTGACGTCGAGCAGAAGCACGTCCTTCACATCGCCTGCGAGGACACCTCCCTGGATGGACGCGCCGATGGCGACGACCTCATCAGGGTTGACGCTCCTGTTAGGCTCCTTGCCGAAGAATTCCTTGACAAGTTCCTGTACCTTAGGGATACGTGTTGAACCGCCCACGAGGAGAACCTCGTCGATGTCGGAAGCCTTAAGGCCGGCATCCTTGAGGGCCTGGCGGCAAGGCTCGATGGACCTCTGGAAGAGGTTGTCGCAAAGCTGCTCGAACTTGGCCCTTGTAAGAGTCTTTACAAGATGCTTAGGCACACCGTCGACCGGCATGATGTAAGGAAGGTTGATCTCGGTCGAAGTCTGGTTGGACAGTTCGATCTTGGCCTTCTCGGCGGCCTCCTTAAGTCTCTGGAGAGCCATAGGATCCTTCTTGAGGTCCACACCGCCGTTCTCGGCCGCGAACTCGGAAGCGAGCCAGTTGATGATCTCCTGGTCGAAGTCATCACCTCCAAGGTGGGTGTCACCGTTAGTGGACTTCACTTCGAACACGCCACCGCCAAGTTCAAGGATGGAGATATCGAAAGTACCGCCGCCGAGGTCGTAGACCGCGACCTTCATGTCCTTGTTCTTCTTGTCAAGACCGTAGGCGAGGGCCGCGGCCGTAGGCTCGTTGATGATTCTCTTCACGTCGAGTCCGGCGATCTTGCCGGCCTCCTTCGTGGCCTGACGCTGAGAATCGGAGAAATATGCCGGAACAGTGATGACGGCTTCAGTAACGTCCTGGCGCAGGTAATCCTCGGCCGTCTTCTTCATCTTCTGGAGAATCATTGCTGAAATCTCCTGAGGAGAGTAAAGCTTGCCGTTGATGTCGACACGAGGAGTGTTGTTCTCGCCCCTTACCACGCTGTAAGGGACTCTGCTGACCTCCCTCTGAGTCTGGTCATAGGTCTCGCCCATGAATCTCTTGATGGAGAATACCGTGTTCTCAGGATTAGTGATGGCCTGACGTTTGGCCGGGTTACCGATCTTTCTTTCTCCGCCGTCGGTGAAGGCGACAACTGAAGGAGTCGTTCTCTGTCCTTCATTGTTGATGATTACGGTAGGCTGGTTGCCTTCCATGACCGCCACACAAGAATTCGTTGTGCCGAGGTCGATACCAATGATTTTTGCCATATTCTTAAGTTTTTTTTAATTATCAAAAAAATTCCGCCCGACCCACAAGGGCCGGACGGCTGAACTTATAACGAATGCTGTGCCATTCGCCTGAATATGTCAAAATGTCAGACAACCGCCCCCAGGCAGCGTGACGGAGGGTGACTGCCCGTCAGTTCCCTACTCACCGGCTTCCTTCAGACGCTCGGCGTTCTCGGCGATCTGGAGCTGGTTGATGCACTCCTGGATGTCACCGTCCATAAAGACCGGGAGGTTGTACATCGACCAGTTGATGCGGTGGTCGGTGACACGGCCCTGCGGATAGTTGTAGGTGCGGATCTTCGCCGAACGGTCGCCGGTGGAGACCATAGTCTTACGCTTGGCCCCGATCTCGTCGAGGTACTTCTGGTGTTCGAGATTGTAGAGACGGGTACGGAGTTCCTCGAAAGCCCTGTCCTTGTTCTTCAGCTGGGAACGCTCTTCCTGGCACTGAACGACAAGGCCGGTCGGAAGGTGCGTCAGACGAACGGCCGAATAGGTCGTGTTGACACCCTGGCCGCCAGGACCCGAGGAGCAGAAGAGATCCAGACGGATGTCATCCCACTTGAGGTCGACATCGAACTCGCCCGCTTCCGGGAAAACGGCCACGGACGCGGCCGAAGTCTGTATCCTTCCCTGGGTCTCGGTCTGAGGCACTCTCTGCACGCGGTGCACTCCGGACTCATATTTCATTATGCCGTAGACTCCCTCGTCGTTGGAGGAGAGCTTGAAGACTATCTGCTTGAAACCGCCGGCCGTGCCGGGAGTCTCGTCATTGACCTCCAGTTTCCAGCCGCGCTTCTCGGCATACTTTGAATACATTCTGAAAAGGTCTCCGGCGAAGATCGCGGCCTCGTCGCCTCCGGTGCCGCCGCGGATCTCTATGATGGCGTTCTTGCTGTCATCAGGGTCGGCAGGGATGAGGAGGATCTTGATCTGTTCCTCCATCTCGGGGATCTTCGGCTCGATCTCGGCTATCTCAGCCTTCGCCATGTCCCTCAAGTCATCATCCTTCTCGTTGATAAGGATGTCCTTGGCCTCCGCAAGCTCGTCGACCAGCTTCTTGTACTCAAGGCCGGCCTTGATGACAGGCTCAAGCTCCTTGTAGTCCTTGTTGAGCTGGACGTATCTTTTCATGTCGGCGATCACCTCAGGGTCGGCAAGCTGCCTCTGAAGTGACTCGTATTTGTCCTGTAAGGCCAGGATCTTGTCCACCAATGTGTTCTCTGCCATATTCAGTCAATATGTCGTTTCAGTTAAATAGACTTGATGTAGCAACGGCGCCTCATAAAGAGTTCGTGTTCATATTTCCCCCACACGTTGACCGCGCCGTTCGTCTCGATCTGCGGGTTCGAGATGGACCAGACCGTGCCTGTCTTGAGGTATTTCTCCGAAAGGGCGCAATGGTAGATCGAGGACACGCCTGTGTTCTGCCACTTGGGCACCGCCCCGTTGATCATCAGGTCGACGGTCTCGTAGTTGTGCATCGCCCTGAGCAGATGCCACCAGCCGAACGGGAAAAGATGGCCCTTCGCCTTCTGCAAGGCCGGCGAGATCGTAGGGAAAGTGATCCCGAAGCCGACCAGCTCGTTGTTGTCGTCGAAGATAATGCTGCTGGTCTTGTCGGTGACGAATTTCAGGACCTCGGAAGCCTCCTCCTCGATCTCCTCCTTTGTGAACGGGATAAAATTATAGACAGTCTTCGCGAAACTCTCGTTGTACACGTCGAAGAAGTACCTGACCATCTTCTTGTCTTTCTTGAGTTTGTCCAGACTGCCTTCGTGAAGATTGTATTTCTGCTTGAGAAGCCCCGCTATCCTTGTGATCTTCTCCTGGAGAGGCTGGTTCGCAGCTATCTTGTACTGCACCCAGTCGCACTCTTTCACATAACCGAGAGCCGTCACGAAATCATTGTAGTAAGGATAGTTGTACAGGCAGTTGAACGGAGGGATGTTCTCGAATCCCTCCACAAGCATGCCCTGCTTTCCGAGGGTGTTGTAGTAAAGAGGTCCGTGGATCTCGTTCATCCCGTTCTCCTTGGCCCAGGCCTCGGCGGTGCCTAGAAGCAGCCTTGCGACCTCGATGTCGTTGATGGTGTCGAACCATCCGAAACGGGCCCGTTTCTTGTCGTAGAGAGCGTTGTAGCGAGGATTGATGATCCCGCAGATGCGGCCGACCACGGTCTTGCCGTCCATCACCATCCACATCTTGCGTGTGCAGTAGGACAAGGATGAGACTTTGGTCAGGGATTTGACCTGGTCGCTGTGAAGCGCAGGCACATACTGGGGACAATCCTTGTACAAGATGTCAGGGAACTTGATGAATTTCATCAAATCCCTCTTGCTTTCAACCTCAACAACTTTATAATCAGGCATATAGAATCAATCTTCAACTCTTCTTTCTCAAGAAGACATCCACAAATTTAAGAAAATGTCTTGTTTTGGACAAATCCATCCCCCTAAAGTTTAATATTTCCCTCAATTTCCGCTGCCGATAAAGCGCCTGTGGCGGAACGCTTTATCCGAGGAATCAAAGACCCTTGGCCTTGCCTTCGTCCCAGATCTCGTCCATCTGCGCGAGCGTCATCTCGTGCAGGTCGAGACCCTTGCGGATCGTGTTCTCCTCCAGATAGGTGAAACGGCGGCGGAACTTGTCGCAGGCACGGTTGAGAGCCGTGTCAGGATTCAAGCCGTAAAGCCTCGCGGCGTTGATGGTGGCGAACATGAAATCGCCAAGTTCCTCCTCGGCCCGGTCGGCCGCCGCCCTGCGTTCCTCCTCGGTGGAGGCGCTGTCCATGGCGTCCATCTCGTCCTGAAGTTCCTGGCGTTCCTCGCAGACCTTGTCCCAGACCTGGCGCTTCTCTTCCCAGTCGAAGCCCACTCCTCTCGCCTTGTCCTGCATCGAGAAAGCCTTGAGAATCGGAGGCATCGCGTCCGGAATCCCCGAAAGGATCCTCTTGTTGCCGCCTTTCTCCTTGGCTTTCAGCATCTCCCAGTTCTGGGAGACCTGGTCGGCGTCGGCCACCTTGACAGTCGAGAACACGTGCGGATGACGGTAGATCATCTTCTCGCAAAGCTTGTCCATCACATCGGCTATGTCGTAGCGGCCTTCCTCCTCGGCGATCTTGGCGTAGAAAATCACGTGGAGGAACACGTCCCCGAGTTCTTTTTCAAGAGCCGCGTCGTCCTTCTTCATCACGGCGTCGCTAAGTTCATAGACCTCCTCGACCGTCATCGGCCGCAGTGTGTCAATCGTCTGAGCGTGATTCCACGGACACTCCTCCCGGAGCCTGTCCATCACCTCCAGCGCCCGCTCGAACGCCGCCAGTTTCTTCTCTTTGTTGATCATGGACGCGAAATTACTAAAATCTTGTGAATATGCCGAATCCCGCGGACATGCCGGATTCCGCAAATATGCCAGGTCCCGCCGATATGCCGTAAGTACCTCTCGGCATATTCATATTCAACTTTCGCAAGTAACTAAATGCATGTGACAAAGTACCTTATCTCACGTTTGAAG
>CAVEYE010000145.1:0-3699 GCA_963619595.1 bacterium
TGGCCGACGAGGTCGGTGTGAAGATGGTCATCCATCCTGACGATCCGCCGTTCCCTATTCTCGGCCTCCCGAGAATCCTTTCCACCGCCGAGGATTTCCGTAAGCTGATCAAAGCTGTGCCTAACTGGTCCAACGGCCTCTGCCTCTGTACGGGTTCGTTCGGCATCAGACCTGACAACGACCTCGTCGCCATGCTCCGTGAATTCGGCGACAGGACTGATTTCGTGCATTTCAGAAGCACGAAGAGGGATGCCGAGGGCAACTACTTCGAGGACACGCACCTCGCCGGCGACGTGGACATGTACGGTATGATGAAGGCTCTTCTTGAGATCATGCAGGAGCGCAGGTTCCGCATCTTCTGCCGTCCTGACCACGGCCACAGAATGTGCGACGACCTTCAGAAGAAGTCCAATCCGGGATATTCCTGCTACGGCAGAATGAGGGGCATAGCCGAGCTGCGCGGCCTCCAGATGGGCATAGCATGCTCGCTCTATCCTGAAGAATAATTTGATGGTCAGGCATCCCCGTCAGGCTTTGTCTGCGAGGATGCCATAACTTTTTTACACATTTTATGAAGACACTGAAAACCGTTCTGGCACTTTGCCTTATGCTTGCCGCCGCTCCGGCGGGAACGGCGCAGAACACCTACCATCCGACCGAGGAGAACATCAAGGCCCGCGAGAAATTCGTGAACCAGCGCTTCGGAATATTCCTTCATTGGGGCATTTATGCGCAGTACGCCCAGGGGGAGTGGTACCTTCAGCTCGGGGGACTGAACAAGGATGAATATGCCCATGCGGCCTCGGCGTTCTATCCTGCGGGCTACAATGCGGAGGAATGGGTAAAAGCATTCAAAGATGCTGGCGCTGAATATGTCACTTTCACTTCCCGCCATCACGACGGCTTCTCGATGTTCGATACCAAGGCCTCCGACTACAACATCGTAAAGGCTACTCCGTGGGGCAAGGATGTCGTCAAGGACCTCGCCGATGCCTGCCACAAGGAAGGTCTCGACCTGCAGTTCTACTACTCTATTCTGGACTGGATCAGGGAAGATTTCCCGATCGGCGAGTCCGGCCACAACACGGGCCGCAAAGGTGATTCTCCGGATTATGACCATTACCTCGGCTTCATGAAGGCACAGGTCAAGGAACTTATGACCCAGTACGCTCCGGTACGCGCCCTCTGGTTCGACGGCTATTGGGACCACAAGCGAGACTCCGTGCCTTTCAACTGGAAGATGCCTGAGTTCTATGAATATATTCATTCAATAGATCCGGCCTGCCTTATCGGCAACAACCACCACATCGTTCCGATCGCGGGAGAGGATTTCCAGATGTTCGAGAGAGACCTTCCGGGTCAGAACACAGCAGGCTATTCCGAAGGACAGACCGTTAGCGAAAGCTTCCCTCTGGAGATGTGCCAGACAATGAACCATACCTGGGGCTACAGCGTTTCCGACCGCGACTACAAGACTTGCGCGCAGATTGTCGGGACTCTTGCCAAGGCGGTCTCCAAGAACTCGAATCTTCTTCTGAACATCGGTCCGCGTGCGGACGGCCGTCTTCCTGAAGCGGCTCTCGGCCTGCTGAAGGAAATCGGTCAGTGGATGAGGGTCAACAGTGAGTCCATAAAGGGCTGCGGCCCGGGCCCCCTCGGCGAGCAGTCTTGGGGAGTGACTACCGCTCCTATCGCCGGTGGAAAGGTCTTCTACCTTCACGTGCTTGAGAATCCGGGCGCTGTACTTGAGATTCCGGTAGCCAAGAAGGCCAAGGTCAAGGCTGTAACGGCTCTAGCCGGAGCGTCAGCCCTGGAGTTCAAGAAGGTCGGCGAGAAACTTCTCATCACCCTTCCTGCTGAACTTACCGCCGAGGACTATGTCGTCCGTGTTGAAATGAAGTAAGCCTGTGCATATCAAAAAACTGTCTATGAATGCCTTCGGACTGTCCGTCGCCGCCTTGTCCCTTGCTTTTACGCTTGTTGGATGCGGCGGGGCGTCAGTGCCTGAAGGCCTTCTTGTACCTCCCGCTCCGTCGCTCGCTGTGGAGGCGGAGGGAAAAGTGATAACCCTCAGGGCTGAGTTCGGCGAGGAAACGAACATCGAAGGGGTGACTGCCTACGGCTTCTATTTCGGTCAGGATGTTTCTGCCTTGGAAAAGATTCCCGTTCCCGGATTGGACGGGACCGGATATTCATTGAGAATGGAGGGCGAATATTCAAGTACTTATGTCGCCAAGGCCTGGATAACCAATGGACGTGACGAGGTGGTTTCGGAGGAGGTTTCCGTGACGACCGTGGACGCGCCAGTCGATCCGGGACTTGATTATGAC
The DNA here is from genome assembly GCA_963619595.1 of bacterium. Classification (GTDB taxonomy): domain Bacteria; phylum Bacteroidota; class Bacteroidia; order Bacteroidales; family UBA932; genus Cryptobacteroides. The sequence goes on from CAVEYE010000145.1 coordinate 2,331, forward strand.
AACTCGATCCTTTTCGCCGACCCTGCAGTCGAGGCTCTATGTGTGGCGGAGTGGGATTTGGACGGAAACGGAAAACTGACCGTCGAGGAGGCCGACAAGGTGACTGACCTCGGTCTGGTTTTCAGGGACAATGATGAGATAACCTCCTTTGATGAACTTAAGTATTTCACATCCCTAAATACCATCTGCGATAACGCATTTGAGGGTTGTGAGCGTCTGCTCTCGGTCAATATACCGGAGTCTGTGACGCTCATCGGTGTGTATGCGTTCCGCGACTGCTCGGAACTTACATCCGTCTCCTTGCCTGAAGGACTTCAGACCGTCAGCGGCGGAGCTTTTCTTGCGTGCAGTAATCTTGATCTGGATAGGCTTCCGGAAGGACTGAAGATGATTGATGGATCAGGGTTCGGCAGCTGCGGGAAACTATCACTGACATCGCTTCCGGAAAGTGTTGAATATCTTGGCCCAAGCGCGTTCGCAGGAGACATCAACCTGCGCCTGACCTCTATCCCGTCCCGATTGACGATTCTGACCAACGGCGTTTTTGACAGCTGCGAAAAATGCCGTCTAGAAGAATTGCCGGCGAACCTTGTCGCCATCAACAACGGTGCTTTACGCTATAACAGGGCGCTTACCAAGGTCACCATACCCGCAGGAGTGAAGGAAATCGGTGAGAATGCTTTTGAAGGGTGTACTTCACTGTACACCGTCAAGGTCCTTGCTCCCGAACCTCCTGCTGCTAAGAATTCCTGCATAGGTGATCACGCCCGTGCGATTTACGTTCCGGCTTCCTCTTTAGACGCCTACCTGGCCTCCCCTTCCTGGTCCTCGTGGAAGGACAGAATCAAGTCGGCCGCTTCAGAATAAGCCTTCTGTTTAACGCAGAATGCCTCCTTGCTGCGGTCCGGCCGTTGTTTGGCCGCAGTGTTCCGCCGGCTGCAATGTCCCGCCGGGCGGCCTGACCGGTCTGCGGTTTCGTTTCCGGGGTATTTTTGCGTGATGGAGAACTACTTGACAGTTAATTGAAAACGCAACCGCCTGGCCGTGATTCCACGACCAGGCGGTTGTTGTTTTACTTGATTTCCAACAGGTTGTCCGCAACGGCTATCCGAGCATCCAGGAGTCTATCGTGCGGGTCGCGGTCGAGATGTTCACTCCGACCTTGACAAGCCGCAGCCCTTCTTCACACTTGTACGGGATGAGGTAGCCTTTGTCGCCGATCTGCCTGAGGGCCTCGTCCGCCGAGCCGTCCACCTTGAACTCGAAGACATAGACGGTGTCTTTTGTCCTGCAGACTGCGTCAGCCCGGCCGACGGCCGACTTGACCTCGGCCTGGATGTAGTAGCCGAGCAGCGAGAAGATCAGGTAG
>CAVEYE010000146.1:0-46902 GCA_963619595.1 bacterium
CCCCGGATTCAAGTGTCCCGGCTACAGCGTTTTTTACTTCCATAGCTGAAAAATAAAAGTTATCGATGTCCTCGCGTCGGCGAGGGCGGGTTATTAATTATGTTCTTCCAAAGGTAGGACTCTTTTTTCAGTTGAGCAAATTTCCGCCGCCCTATTTTCTATAATTATTCATTCAACTTTCGCAAGTAAAAATGCATGTGACAAAGTACCTTATCTCACGTTCAAAGGGCATTGCCCATGAAAATCAGTCCACGTTACCCCCTCCCTAAATCCCTCCCCTCGGGGGAGGGACTTGCTCCGTCACATAAGTGACGGGGAATAAGGTGTTTCGCACATACGAAACTTAAATTATTCAAAATACGGAAAATCCCCGCTCAGCCCACGCCGGACAGGGATTTCTGTGAATATGCAAGTGCCGCCGGGGACTACCCGCTACCAGTCCTTGTAGGGATGCTTGGCGAGGGCGGAGTTGTAGTACCTCGCATCGCCGGTGACCTCCTTCCCGAGCCAGGATGGCCGCTCGAATGCCTCGGCTTCATCGGACAGCTCTATCTCGGCCACGGTAAGCCCTTCATTGTCACCGTGGAACTCGTCAACTTCATAGGTGTGGTTTCCAACGTTGACAAGATGCCTGGTCTTGTCGATGACTCCTGGTTCACAGATCGCCAGCAAAGATCTGGCATCGTCAGCGGAAATCTCTTTCTCCCATTCAAAACGGCTCATTCCGCTCTCATCGCCGGCACCCTTGACGGTAAGAAAGCCCCTTTCGTCCTTCAGCCTTACCCTGACCGTCCTTGCAGGATCGCTGCAAAGATACCCCTGACTGATCCGTACTGATTTGTACACGAACGGTTTATACTCTCCCTCTATCAAGAATTTTCTTTCGATTTCCTGCAACATATTCATAAAATTATGGCCGCTGACCGGCTGTTCACTTGTTTTATTACGGTACTTGGCTGGGAAAAGGTTCACATTATCCTGAATATTTCAACCATATTACTGATTTACATCTTACTCAACTTTCGCAAGTAACTGAATGCCTGTGACAAAGTACCTTATCCCGCATTACCCTTCCACTAAATCACTTCCCTCATAAGTGACGGAAAATGAAGTGGTTGCGCATATGTAACTTAAATGACAAATCTCCTCTCCGGAGCCGTGGTCATCATCAGAACTGGAAGTAGATGAAGGACTGGAGGTCGGAGGTGATGAACTGGCAGATGACAAAGACCGCGAGGACGCAGACAAGCACCATGACCGGAAGAGGCATCGAAGCGAACCAGATGCGGTAGCGCCGCTTGAAATTCTCCGGAAGCCAGTGGATGACCATACCGAAGATGAAGACCAGAATCACTCCTAGATGCTGCTGCACCATAGCCGGGATCAGCGACAGGTCCCATTCACCGCCGATGCGCTCGACCATATTCTTCGCCGTGCTCCAGGCCTTCTCGTTCGCTTCCGCCGGGTCAAGGTTGGATCCGCTGCGGAAGAAAAGACGGGTGAAGGTTATGAATATGAAGGTCATCAGCACGGCCCAGGCCGTCTCAAGCCAGGAGAAGGCCGCCTTGAAGCGGCAAAGATGGTAGACCATCCGGACAAAGGCTCCTATGAATATGATGAGCGTCCACACGAAGAACATATTGAAGACCGAGGCCGGAACGGTGGTTTTGAGAATATAGAACGTCAGGCAGACAAGTCCTATGACAAGAGTCCTGAAATAGATGTTGCAGCTCTTCCAGAACCTGTAGATGAGCATTCCGAGACCGTTCAGTCCACCCCAGATCATAAAGTTCCAGCTCGCCCCGTGCCAGAGTCCGCCCAGCAGCATCGTGTCCATCCTGTTGATGTCCGAGATCAGTTCCTTGCGGTATTTCTTGCAGAAGGCTATCAGCAGACCGAGGACGGCCGCGATGACGAGGACCACGCCGAAAACCCACCAGTTCTTCGCCAGGGCGGAGGCCAGGAAGGCTATGCCGAGAATGATGGCATACGAGCCGAAAGTGCCGTTGCGGTTGCCGCCCAGAGGGATGTAGAGGTAGTCCTGCAGCCATTTGGAAAGCGAGATGTGCCACCGTTTCCAGAACTCTCCTGCATTGCGCGCTTTGTAAGGAGAATTGAAGTTCTTTGGCAGATAGAATCCCATCAGCATGGCCACTCCGGTGGCGATGTCGGTGTAACCCGAGAAGTCGGCATAGACCTGAAGCGAGTAGCCGAACAAGGCCGTGAGGTTCTCAAAGCCAGTGTAGAGCAGAGGATTCTCGAAGACTCTGTCGCAGAAGTTGACGGCAAGGTAGTCACTGAGTATCAACTTTTTGGCAAGACCGTTCAGAATCCAGAAGATGGCTACACCGAATTGCCGGCGGCCAAGGAAGAACGGCTTGTGCAGCTGAGGGATGAACTCTTTGGCGCGGACGATAGGCCCCGCCACCAGCTGAGGGAAGAAACTCAGGTAGAATCCGAAGTCCCAGAAATTCCTGATCGGCTCGATGGTCTTGCGCGAGACATCGACCACATAGCTGATGGCCTGGAAGATGAAGAACGAGATGCCTACCGGCAGAAAGATTGAATCGACGCTGAAAGCCTGCGCGCCAGCCAGCTGGTTGCCCACGATGGCGAACCAGTCCTTTACGATGAACTCCGTCCCGAAAAGATTGTTGACCACATCGGTCAGGAAGTAGGCGTACTTGTAGTAGCAGAGCAGAGAGAGGTCGACAACCGCGCTGAACACCACAAGAGCCTTCCGGCCGGTCCCGCCTTTGATTTTCGGCAGGACAAAGCCTGCCAGATAGTTGTAGACGATGACGAAGCCGAAAAGTATCAGGAACAGTCCGCTGGTCTTGTAGTAGAAGAACAGGCTGACGAAGAACAGGAAGGCGTTGCGCAGCAGGATCTTGTTCCTGAACACGCAAAGGAAAGCCAGCACGATGGCGAAGAAAGCCCAGAAATAGAACTGCGTGAACAACAGCGGATGAGCCTGGTCAAAGGAGAACAGGTTCTTGAAAAAATCCATCGCTACATCCCAAAATCCCATCACTTGCTACTCTTTAAATGTTGCACATAGCTGTCCATCAATGCGTTGAACAGCAAATCTCCGACAAGTTCATAGCCGGATTCAGTAAAATGGACCTTGTCCCTCTTCGCCAGTCCCGCAGCCTCCCAGTTCCGCACGGAGCCAAGGCCTCCCATCACTTTGAAAAGATTCCAAACACCGGCGTCGCAGTCCTTTCCCAGACGCAGGAAAGCCTGTTCGGCCACCTGCCCGTTGCCGTTGGTCACATAGCCCTTCCTGCGTACCTTCCGACAACTGTCGTTGTTCGTGATGAACAGCAGGGCGCAGTCCGGAGCCACGGAACGGATCCTTGCGACCAAGGCCTTGTAGGCCTGCACAAAGCCCTCCTCGGTAAAATTCGCAGCGGTCGCGTCGTTGATCCCCACGGCGAGAATCACCATATCCGGCTTCAACAAAGCGAGGTCGCTCTCGAAATCCAGGCATTTGGCGTAAGAGACCAGAGAAGCACCGTTGACACCGATCTCCGTGACGGTGACGCCCGGATAAGGGTTCTCCAGACATATTCCTTTAAGAGTGAACTCCCCCGCTCCTTTGGTCGCGACCCGCACCGAGTCGGAAAAAGCCGGAAGGAAGAAGGTCCAGCACGAATCGGCCTCCCCGCGCGGAGCGGTCAGGGTGTCGCCCGGACCCGCCACGACCACCGGCTCCCTCTCCCCCGTCTGTGAATATCCAAGGACTCGCACCCGGTTGAACCTGAAGACAGGCTCCGCAGGCTTGGGGTCACGCGCGACAGTAGTCACCGTCACCGAAGCCTTGTTGTCCGATGTCGTCAGTGCTATGCCAGTAAGGCCGAGCCGTCGGGCGGGTTCTCTCTGAGTGTTCTTGCTGACATCCCAGACCCCCTGATAGCCGACGGTGAAACTGCTTGGATTGTTGGTGCGCGCCGCCGAGAACGGGAAGACAAGGCCTCTGCCTCCGTCCAGGGCCGGCCTTAACGACAGAAGGTCATTCCGCAGACGGCGGGTAAGAGTGCCGGCCTGCACGTGGGATCCTCCGATGTGGACGATTTCCAGATTGCCTTCCCCGAAGAAAAGCACGGAATCCAGCTTGTCAAAAAACTTCTCGAAAGATGCGCTGTCACCTCTGAATTCGATTCTATTGTCCTGTAAATCAGCGAAGTCAAGATGCGGAATCTCTTTTCTCAGCGACTGGGCGCAGACCTGGAGCGGCAGCAGCAGCGCCATCAATGAATATGCTAGCGCTCTTCTCATCTTACCTCCTCTTTGGCCAAAGTGTCCGCCGACAGATTGCCCGCGCCGTTCACGATCAATGTGTCCGGTGCCGCCGGCCGCGGTGAAAGGCTGTCCCTGAGCCTGTCCATGTAAATGCCGACAGCTTCGTCGGTAAGATTCTGGCGAAGCTTGTAGAAATCGTAGTAGAGAAGGAATGACCTCGAAAGGATGTTTCCTATCTCAAGGGCTCCCTGATGGGTGAAATGGATGTGGTCAGGTCCGCCTAGGGCAGGCTTGTGGTTCACCCATTCGCGCATCGACCCCGGACCTCCCATCACATTGAAGGTGTCCCAGTAGGCGACTCCGTTCTTAAGGCAGTTGACCCTGAGCGAATCGTTCAGATCCGTCAGCAGCGGCCAGGTGACACGCTGGCCGTCCACGCTCTTGCACATGTCAGCCGGGCCGATGAACATCAGCCTGGCCTGCGGGGCGACCTCTCTGTAGTAGTCGAACTGCATCACGATCTTCCTGACATAGGAGGATATCCCTTTCCTGGACGTGATGCCCGGCATCGCGTTCCCTCCGAACTGCAGGATTATGAGTTTCGTGTCAGTCTTCGCGAAACTCTGTTTCATCACCGCCTTGTCGATCGAGGAGAAGATGAAGCCGGCACAGCCGCGCAGGGCCACATTGTCCACAGTGACTCCGCCTTTGCTGTTGTCCAGCGCTATTCCGTAAATCTCCGCGTTCCCTGTGAAATTCAGAGTTCCTCTCTCCGCGTCAGCCGGAAGATCCCAGGTGACCATCGTGACGGCCTCCCTGGAAGAATCGATGACGGCCTTCATCACCGGAAGAGTGTCGCATTTGAGCGTCATCCTGAAACCGGCCGAATTGTGGCCGAGAAGCACTGAAACCCTTGAGATTGACCTCACAAGTTCCTGGGAGTAACGGTTTTTGGTCCTGTTGAAGGTGAAAGTTCCGTTGCCGGCGACCGCGGTGAACTGAGTCAGAGGGCCGTAGCGCTTGTGGGCGGCCTTTCTGGTCAAGGAATCCCCCACCATGGCGTAGCGCGTCACGCCGCCGGAAGCGGTCTGCGAAAGCGACACGGTAGGTATCCTCTGGATCATCGGCACCATTCCCGGCCCGGATCCTCCGAAACGCTCCTGGAGCTTCTCTCTAAGCACGGCCGAAATCCTGTCCATCTCCAGCTGGGAGTCTCCGTAGTGAAGGATCCTGACGGTCCGGCCGGAATCCGCGGCGGTGGATAGTTCAACGAACAGGGAATCGAAGAAAGTGTAGTCGTCATCCGGCAGACAGATTCTGTTCGGATTGCCGGTCAGGTAGTCGTAGTAGTAGCGCAGAGTGTCGCGCGAACCCTCGACCATCTCGTAACTTCTCTGGACAGCGAGCAGTACCGAGTCGACATTCACATCCAAGGTACTGTCCTGAAGGTCAGCCAGGTACGATTGGTATGACGGGAACCTCAACTTCATCCCGCCGATGGACACCCCTTTTGAAGGGTAAACATACCAGACTGCGAAAAGAAGCAGGAAAACAGAGAGTATGAACAGGAGAACCTTATGAATTTTCATCGTTAATGCTTGTAAATCACGAGTTTGCGTCCTTCACGAATCAGATCGCTCTTAAGATTGTTCCACTTTTTCAGGTCGGAGACCCTCACGTGGTATCTGGCGGCGATGCCTCCGAGAGTGTCACCTTTCTTTATCGTGTAGGAAATTCTGTCCTTCACCTCAACCTGTTTTTTGTGCAGAGAATCCAGCCTGGCCTTCTGCAGGGCGGCCTGCTCCCGCAGAGCGGCCTCCCGGGCCTGCTTCCTCGCGCTCACCAGCGAATCGACCTTCCCATAGGCCGCAAGAGGGTTTTCTGAATATTCCCGCTCCGCCTTCCTGAGACTTCCCAGCACGGGAGCCTCCGCCAAGGCAACGGAATCCATAGCGCTGAGAGCCGTCGGACTTGTGGCGTAGGCCACCACGGCCTTGTCCCAGCAGGCATATTCATTGAACAGTTCCTGCAGGCGGTCGAGAGCCGCCTTTGTCGAGATGGCCGCGTCAAAACGGATGTCGACAGAGTCCGCCACCGCCACCACTCCGGGATTCGACAACCTCCAGCGGACCGCGTCTATCGAAGACAGAGACCACAATCCGCCTCTTTCCGGATCGGAACTTTGGTCGGCAAGGGCGTATGGCAGCAGAAGGAATGAGGACGGCATTCCCCTTCGGGACAGTTCAACCCTCAGTGAATCAATGAATCCAGGCGACACGCATTTTGCCTGCGGCGAGACTGCCGCAAGCAAAAGCATTCCTATGACGATTCTCTTGAAGATTCCTGACACGGCCGCCGGTCTGCTACTAAAATCCATAATCCCAAAAAACAGGCAAATATAATACATTTAGAGGGATTTGGAAGCCGACGGACAATGTCTGGTCAATTAATTCAACTTTCGCAAGTAACTAAATGCATGTGGCAAAGTAGCTTATCTCACGTTCGAAGAGTATCACACGAGAAAAAATCATCTCACGTTACCCCCTCCCTAAATCCCTCCCCTCGGGGGAGGGACTTGCTCCGTCACTTTCGCGACGGGAAATATGGTGTTTCGCACATGCGAAACTTAAATCAATTAATATTTCCTATCACAGCTTCGACACGGCGGACGCAAGCTGGTCTCCAAGGCCTATCGTGTAGCCCTCGGTCGTGAAGAAAACCCTGTTGAACGTGTCCGCCAGCATGAAGTACGGCATTTTGTGGCCTTCAGTCACATCACCTTCCGGACTCACACCCATCTTCACGTTTGACGGAAGTCTGCCGGCATATTCCTTCATCCAGACCAGTCCTTCCGCCGAAGTGAGAAGCAGAATCGGTCTTCCCCAGGCCTCGAGTTTGTCCTTCGCCGCAGCGAGGTCGTTGAGGGCGTGGACTGAAGGTTCCTGACGAGGGGTAAGGAAGCCGATGATGTAAAAGCCTCTGCCTGTGGTGGAAAGAACGCTCACAGGCTCCGTGTCCGGCTCCGGGCGGTACTTGGTTTCCGCATCGAAAGACCCGATGACCGACAATTTTTCGCTTGACAGTTCGATGTTGAGGTCCAGCCTCGTCGTCTGTCCTTCCCTGACAGTGAACTGCTGCATAGTGACAGGCACGCTGCCGTCGGAAAGACGGTTGCCGCTGACAAGGATGTAATCCCCGGCGTCAAGGACAGCGCCTTTTCTGAACACATTGCTCCAGCTGACACCTCCGCCCATGTCCACCTGGCCCTCATCGAAGGTCAGAAGGCGGGTACGGCCGCCGGTTATCTTGCTGATGGTGAAGTGGGAGTAGTAGCCAGGATTCTCAAGAGCCGCGGTCGGGACATAGTCAAGGACAAGGATTCCGGTCGGAGCCGCAGTCTGCTCGGCAGCCTCGAAATCAACATCCACCCACTTCCCGGCATCCTTGTACTGGATCTTGCCGGTCACCGGATCCTTGCGCGCCTCTATGCCGAGGGTTCTGGCAAGAGCCACGAAGAAGATGTTCCTTGAGCGCACATCCGCCAGTCTCGCCTTGTAGACACCTTCAGGCGACATCGGAATGCTCCACGCCTTAGGGTCGGAAAGAATCTCTATGTTGTCCTTCACCCATTTGACAAGGCCGGAAGGAACTGAAAGCGCCGCCTTGTCAAGTTCTTCAGCAGGCAGACCGCCGAAGAAAGACTTGTAAGGGCTGAGGAACTCGTTCTCGATTCTCGGACAGAGAACCGCGCCGGCGGCATTGTAACTGTCTTCGAGAATTTCTCTTGTCACATCGATCATATCCTTGTCGCTCAAAGACTTGAGAAGTTCCACGGCCCTCCCGTCAGGATGGTCTTCAAGGAATTTTCCTATGACAGGATGGTTGCCGGCCGACTTCGCCAGCAGATCGCCCTTCTCCGTTCCGTCAGAAACGACGAAAGTGGCCATGTAAGCCTTGCGGACACTGTCCTCGGCCGCGAACCTGCGGTTGTTCTCGGTCCTCATCTCCGCTGTGACTTCCGGAATGTTGGCCGTCTCAGGAGGCGGCACGATCATCATCTGCCGAGGGTCTGACGGATGGCTGTCCGAAATGGTGACTGTGACGGCGGTGTCTTTGCCGAAGGACACCTTCGAGTAGCCGTACTTCCCGTTCTTCGAGGCCCAGACAAGCATATCCCCCATTCCTGCGGTCAGGAAGGTACGGCCCCGCGCGTCGGTGTACTTGGAAAGCGCCGGATAGAACTCGGCGTAATTGTAGATCCTGAAGTCCACGAGGGCGCTGTCCACAGGCGCTCCGCCCTCATCCACCACGGTGAAATCCACCCTTGCTGTCTTCGCATAGTTGTCGATCAGATTGATCTCAGTGAAATTCGGGCCTTCCATCACCTTCTCCTCCGGCCCGTCATAGCGACCGAAGACACGGGTGTGCATCAGAAGCCCGCGGCTGGCAGGAGCGTTGAACCAACCGAGATTCAGGACCGGCTCCGGCTCGCAGGCTCCGAGAAAATACCACACTCCGTCAGCCCAGGCCTCGACCCAGGCGTGGTTGTCGTCGGTGTGCGCCCATCTCGGTGTGTAGACCTGCCTGGCAGGGATTCCCACGGACCTGAGGGCGGCCACGGCGAATGTGGATTCCTCCCCGCAGCGGCCCAGGGAACTGCGGACGGAAGACAGAGGAGAGAGCGTCCTTGCGTCCGATGGCTTGTAGGTGAGTTTTTCGTGGCACCAATGGTTTACTTCGAGGATGGCGTCTTTCATAGCCATTCCCTGCACCCTCGGCTTCAGTTCACGATAGAAAGCCACCCTGGAGGTGTCGAGGTTCTCGTTGTTCACCCTCACCGGCAGCACAAAGTGCCGGAACACCCTTTCAGGCACATTCCATCCCATCTCCTCACGAGTGGCAAAGGATGAACGCACATTCTGAAGGTAATAGTCCGTCGGATAGTCGGTCAGGTCGGCCAGCGGCATGTAGGCATAAAGGAATTCCAGAGCCTCCAGTTCGGTGACCGTCAGAGCCGGATCGGCGACATAGCCGTTGACCTGCGAAAGGGATTTCCCGTCCTCGCTGACGGTGAAAAAACCGGCCAGTCGGCCATGTGCCGACAGTCTGCCGTCAAAATCCGCCTTGACCTGCGAACGGAAATCTTTGTCTGTGATGAAATGCTCTGTCTGACAAGAGACTGCCAGGACGGCGGTCAGCAAGACGGCTGAAAAGATGTGCTTGGTGTTCATATTGTTTGCTCCAAATAAAAGCCCTCCGCCTGGGTATGACACAGAGGAGGAGGGCATCGTAAACGTTCAAGAGTTGCAGTACTCCGGCCTCCAAAGGCCCTGAGAACTACTCGTCATCCTTGGACTGAGCTGCGTACTCAGCAAGAAGCTTGGTCTGCACGTCAGCAGGAACAGGCTGGTAGTCAGCAAATTCCATCGTAAACGTGGCGGCACCTGAAGTCAGTGAGCTGAGGGTTGTCGAGTAACGGTAAAGTTCAGCGAGAGGCACGCGGGCCTTGAGGATGGAGAATCCCTTGTCCGAACTCATACCTTCGATGATGGCCCTCTTGTTCTGGAGATCCGACATACAGGCTCCCATATAGTCGGCAGGAGTCATGATCTCGACATTGTAGATAGGCTCCATGATCTTCGGGCCGGCGTTGCGGAACGCTTCCTTGAAAGCGTTGCGGGCAGCGAGGATGAAGGAGATTTCGTTGGAGTCAACCGGGTGCATCTTACCGTCATAGACGAAGACTCTGATGTCACGGGCGTAGGAACCGGTAAGAGGACCTTCGGTCATCTTGTCGTTGAGTCCCTTGAGGATGGCCGGCATGAAGCGGGCGTCGATGGCTCCTCCGACAACGCAGTTGTAGAACTCAAGCTTGCCGCCCCATTCGAGGTTGAACTCCTCCTTCGTCTTCACGTTGAGGACCGCTTCCTTGCCGTCGATCTTGAACTTGTTCGTAAACGGAACACCTTCCACGATAGGGCAGATGAGCAGGGAAACCTCACCGAACTGTCCGGCGCCGCCGGACTGTTTCTTGTGACGGTAGGTGGCGTTGGCGACCTTAGTGATGGTCTCGCGGTAAGGGATCTTAGGAGCGAAAAGCACCACCTTGACGCCGAACTCGTTCTCAAGACGCCATTTGCAGACATTGATGTGCTGCTCTCCCTGGCCCTTGAGGATGGTCTGCTTCAGTTCTTTTGAATATTCAACTATGATTGTAGGATCCTGCGCGGAGATCTTCGAAAGAGCCTCTCCAAGCTTGGTCTCATCGTTCTGGGACTCGGCCTTGATGGCGCAGCGGTACTTGGATGCAGGGAAGACGATGTGCTCGTAGGAGATTCCGGATCCGAGCTGCGACAGCGTGACGTTGGTCTTGCCGGCGCGCAGCTTGACGGTACAACCGATCTCGCCGGCCTTGAGTCCGGAGACCTTCTCCTTCTTGGCTCCGGCCACGGCGTAGATTGTGGAAATCCTTTCCTTGTCGCCCGTCTCAGGATTCTCAAGGTCCATTCCTTCAGTCAGATGGCCTGACATTACCTTGAAGTAGGAAACCTCGCCGAGGTGGGCCTCGACATCAGTCTTGTAGATGAACAGCGATGTAGGGTTCTCAGCCTTGCACTCTACGACCTTGCCGTCCTTCGTGGCGGACTTGGTCTCTGCCGGGGAGATGGCCGTCTTGATTGTGAATTCCATAAGCCTCTTCACGCCGATGTCCTTCTTGGCGGACAGACAGAAGATAGGAAGCACTCCGCCCTGGCGGATGCCGATTCCGAGTCCTTCGCGGATCTCGTCCTCTGTGAGCGAACCGTTCTCGAAGAACTTCTCCATCAGAGTGTCGTCGAACTCGGCGGCCTTCTCGATGAGTTCCTGGCGCAGGGTCTCGGCCTCGTCCATCAGGTTGGCCGGGATCTCAAGATCCTCGCGTGTTCCGTTCTCGTCCTTGAAATGGTAGTATTTCATCTTGAGGACATCGATGAAGCCGTCGAAAGCGGCCCCTGGATTGACAGGGAACTGGACTATGATAGGCTTGTTGCCGAAGGTCTCCTTCATCTCGGCGATGGTCTTCTCCCAGTCAGCCTTCTCGGAGTCGAGCTGGTTGACAGCCACGATCAAAGGAAGCTTGTACTTGGTGGCGTAACGCGCGAAGATGTCGGTGCCGACCTCCACGCCCTGTTGTGCGTTGATGACAAGAATACCGTTCTCGCAGACCTTGAAGGCTGACACCGCGCCTCCGATGAAGTCATCGGAACCCGGAGCGTCGACCACGTTGAACTTCGTGTCCATGAACTCCGCGTAAAGCGGAGTCGCGAAGATCGACCTCTGGTTCATCTTTTCGATTTCCTCATTGTCGGAAACAGTGTTCTTGTCCTCGACCGTGCCTCTTCTGGCGATCACCTTGCCCTCATAGAGCATGGCTTCAGACAATGTGGTCTTACCTGACTTGGCGCTACCAATCAGAACCACATTGCGGATGTCTTTAGTAGAATATTCTTTCATTACTATAAGTTATTAATTATGAAATCCTTGGCTATCCGGCAAACTCTGCTGCGGAGCATTTTGGGAAATCGTTTTACCTTTTTCGCCTCCGCCAGAAGCCGCCGGAAGGCAAATCTAATAAAAAAATGTTCCAATCGCAACACTCCGCGCATCTTTATCACCAAATTACCCGATCCCCTCCTGCGAGCGGTACAAATCGACCAGGGACTGTCCGGTCCAGCCAAGTTCTTCATAAACCATCCTGTCAAGAAGGGCAGGGTCCGCTCCTATCCGGACACAGATCCCGCCAAAGTCCGCCAGGACACGGTAGATCTTTTCCTCAACCATCGCGCGACCGAAAGCCGCGTAGCATTTTTCTTTCTTTTCCATATTCACTGAATTTTTGTCGTGCCGTCTTTTCCGCGAATAAGGTCGCTTTCTTCCGGAATTACAACCTGAAGTTGCAGTCAGACGGGGGTATGAATCAAATTATTTCTATTTTTTATCTTTTTTATGTGTTTTTTATAACCTGCGGTTGTAAATTACAACCTACGGTTGCAGCACGACAAGTTTTCTTTTGGATATTTTCGCGGTGCTTGAGAGCGCAAAACCCTCACTGTACAATGGACGACGCGACAATAAAAAGAAACCTTGAACGGAAAAGGAACGAACTCGGCATCTCACAGACCGAGATGGCGCATCGGCTTGAAATCTCCCTCAACGCCTACAGGAAGCTTGTGCAGGGAAACACAAGGATCATCAATGTCCACGTCACCAGATTCGCCGACGAGACAGGGACTTCCGTGGCCGAACTCGTTAACGGCTTCGAGCCGGTCAGTTCGATAGAGAAAGGGCTGGACAGCATCAGGGAGGCGTACAACAACAGAATAGAAGAACTTAACGGACAGATCAGCTTCCTTGAGAACGAAGTCCGGAGACTCGAGGAAAAAATCAAGGACAAGGAGGCTGTCATCGCCAGCGACCAGCGGCTCATCAGCCGCTATGAGAAGGAACTTGGGCTGGACTGACAGCAAACGGTTGGTCATTAATTCAGAATTGGCTACATTCGCGTCTGCGTCCCGGATGCAGGGAGTGTCCCGCACCTGCGGCGCAGACAACCGGAATTATAGTTATTTTTGAATATGAGAAAATTGATTTGCACCCTCGCCATCGTTCTGATGGCAGGGACAGCCGCTTTCGCGGACGAGGGTATGTGGATGCTTCCGCTCCTCCAGAAACTGAACGCAGGCGCGATGAAAGACCTTGGCTGCAAACTCAGCCCTGAACAGATCTACAGCGTCAACCATTCCTCGCTCAAGGACGCCATCGTCATCTTCGGCGGAGGATGCACGGGCGAGATGATCTCCGACAAGGGTCTCCTTGTCACCAACCACCACTGCGGCTACTCAAGCATCCAGGAACTCTCCTCGGACGAACACAACTACCTTGAGGACGGATTCTGGGCGATGAACAGCGATGAGGAAATCCCTGTCCCGGGACTTTCTGTGACCTTCCTTGTGAATATGTCCGACGTGACTGAAGCTGTCGGAAGTTCCGACGAAACGGTAAGGGAAAGCGTTATCGAAGGGCTTGTCAAGGCCGCCGAGGAGGCCAATCCGAACTGCAAGGCGATGGTGGAGTCTTTCTACAACGACAACGCCTACTACCTTATAGTCTACAAAATCTACAAGGACATCCGCTTTGTGGGCGCCCCTCCGGCATCCATCGGCAAGTTCGGAGGTGAGACCGACAACTGGATGTGGCCGCGCCACACCGGCGACTTCTCGATGTTCAGGGTCTACGCAGGCAAGGACAACGAGCCGGCTGAATATTCAGAAGACAACAAGCCTTACGTTCCGAAGCAGTCGCTGAAGATTTCGCTCAAAGGCATCAACGAAGGCGACTTCACGATGATCATGGGCTACCCGGGCAGCACCCAGAGATACCAGACCGAGGCTCAGCTCCAGCAGATGATGGATTCGCACGACATCTCCATAGCCGCCAGGACCATCCGCCAGGACATAATGTGGAAATGGATGGAGAAGGATCCTTCCATCAGGCTTAAGTACGCCAACAAGTACGCCAACTCCGCCAACGGATGGAAGAAGTGGATCGGCGAGAAGAAGGCTTTCGCCGACCTTGACATCATCGGCAAGGAACACGACAAGGAAGCCGAGTTCCAGAAATGGATCGACAAGAAGAGCGACCGCAAGGCTCTCTACGGCACATCCGTGCAGGACATAGCTGACGGAGTCAAAGCCAACGCCCAGAGCGAGAACGACCTCAGGCTTCTCGGCGAGACCGTTCTGAACATCGAACTCTGCACCTTCAATTTGGTTTTTGACAATGCCTACAGCCGCTCTCTGAAAAACGGAGCGGACTCGTTGGCCGCGATAGAAAAGGCTCTGGAAGCGGTAAAGAGCCGTTACGACGATTACTGCGAGCCTCTCGACCACGAGATGGCCGCCGCTCTTCTGAAGCACTACAGGGACAACGCCCGCGAGGACAACTACCTTGAAGGTCTGGGAGAGGATTTCGCCACGCTCGACATCGACAAGTATGTGGACGGACTCTACAAAGAAAGCATATTCACATCCTTTGACAAGTTGAAGGCCGCTGTCGAGGCCGGCGGACTCGAAGCCGTCGGAAACGATCCTGCCAACAAGCTGCTGACGGCCCCTCTCAAAGTCTACTTTAGACTTGGAAAAGAAATGGACAAGGAGGCGGAGGCGAAGGTGCAGACCGCTTCCAAGGCCTACACGGCCGGCCTGATGGAATGGCAGAAGGGGAAGGCGATGTACCCGGACGCCAACTTCACGATGAGGCTCACCTACGGCACCGTGAAGTCATATTCACCGAAGGACGCGCTGACCTACAAGTACTACTCCACCATCTACGGAGTGATCGAGAAGGAAGACCCTGACAACTACGAATTCAAGGTGCCGGCCAAGCTCAAGCAGCTCTACATCAACCGCGACTACGGCCGTTACGCCATGGCCGACGGCAACCTGCCTTGCTGCTTCCTCACCAACAACGACATCACGGGCGGCAACTCCGGCAGCCCTGTCCTCAACGCCAAGGGCGAACTCATCGGACTTGCCTTCGACGGCAACTGGGAGTCGATGTCCAGCGACGTGATGTTCGAGCCTGACCTTCAGAGGTGTATCTGCGTGGACATACGCTACGTCCTCTTCCTCGTGGACAAATTCGGCGGCGCGGGCTACCTCACAAAGGAAATGAACATTGTCAAGTAAACGAATATGACGGAGCAGGAAATTCTGAATATGCTCGCGGAGGTCGTGCACCCCGCGAAGAACAGCAAAAGCATCGTCGAACTCGGAATGGTCGAGGGAATCACCGTCGACGGGAACAAAGTCACCGTCACCCTCGCCTTTCCGAAAAGGCGCGACCCTCTCACTGAATATCTTGTCGGAAGCACACGGGCGGCAATTATCCGGAACGCTCCGCAGGGTACGGAGGTGGAGGTAAGGACAGTGGTCAAGGAAGAGGCTCCGAAAAAGAAAGCCGGCCTTGACCTCGGCCTTGAAGAGGTCAACAATGTCCGCCACATCATCGGCATAGCCTCCGGCAAGGGCGGAGTCGGCAAGTCCACCGTGGCCGTCAATCTGGCCGTGGCGCTGGCCCGTCTCGGCTACAAGGTCGGTCTCGCCGACGCCGATGTCTACGGTCCTTCAGTCCCTCTGATGACCGGCACCGAAGGAGCCGTTCCCGAGGCCGAAGCCATAGAGGAAGGCAAGGAGGTCATCCTGCCGATAGAAAAGTACGGAGTGAAATGGATGTCCATCGGCTATTTCGCCGAGCCTGGCCAAGCTTTGATCTGGAGAGGCCCTATGGCCTGCAACGCCCTCAAGCAGATGATTCTGCAGGTCCGCTGGGGCGTGCTGGACTTCCTTCTCATCGACATGCCTCCGGGGACCGGCGACATCCACATCTCCCTTGTGAACGACATCCCTATGGAAGGCGCGCTGATCGTCACCACACCTCAGCCTGTCGCCCTTTCGGACGTGGAGAAAGGTGTGAATATGTTCCGTAACAAGAGCATAAACCGCCGGATTTACGGCCTTGTGGAGAACATGGCCTGGTTCACTCCGGCCGAGCTTCCAGAGAACAAGTACTACATATTCGGGAAAGACGGCGGCAGACAGATGGCCGAGAAGTACGGGATTCCGCTCCTCGGTCAGATTCCGATCGTGCAGTCAATCCGGGAATGCGGCGACGCCGGCGAGCCGGCCGCCCTTTCAACCCGCCCAGACAGCCAGGCCTTCATCGACCTAGCCGCAGCCCTCGCCGCAGCGGCCGAGTCGTAGCCACACCCACCCCGGAAACCTTCAGACAACACAGGATGGCTGGGGGATACGCCCCCCCAGCGCCCCGCCGGGGCTGTCACGGAGTGACCGGGGGTATCTTAATTCACGTACGGGGTGTAGACTCCGAATTCGGCGAGGGAGAGGAGACCGGTCCAGCGGGTGAAACGCACGCGGACGGCATCGGCGTAGACCTTGTCGAACCGATGGATCTTCACCCGGCTCTGCGTCGGGGAGGCTCCGCTGAATACTGTGTGCCAGGAGCCTTCGTGGAGATATTCAATGACATATTCCTGCATCACGCCGCCCTCAGGTTCGGTCATCACGACCATATTGATGAGGGAACCCGGGTCGAGTTCGACTTTCCAGAACGGATCCTTGACCTCGGGGCTTGACACCCAGCAGGTGGTGAAGTCGTCATCGTTGGCGAAGTCCATTATGTCCATATCGTCCGACCACGACGAGTCGCACGGTTTTCCGATGGCGATGTTAATGTCGGTTATCGGCTCTTCCGTCTCAGCCACATCCACGAGGTGTCCCGTGTTCTTCCACATCTTCCCGATCTTCTTCAGCGCCTCTATGCAGTTGTCATCCATCAGGCCGTCGCGGTTCGGAGCTGAGTTCAGAATGTAGGTGCAATAGGCATTATTGTAAGGGATAATGTTCTCTTTCACAATGGTTTCCACATCCTTAAGAGGAGATGTCGGGAACTCTGTCTTCCAGAACCAGGTTCTCTGCAAAGGGTAACAGGCCATCGCCGGAAGCCGGTTGGTCTCCGGAGAGATTTTCTGCCCCGCTCCCTGCTCGTAGCAGCGGATGTCCGAATAAAAAAGAGCCTCGGACGGGTACTTCGCCCCGTTCAGGTCCATCACCAGGCAGTTCGGCTGGAGGCTCTTGATCAGATGGTAAAACTCCGGAAACGAGACATCTGAATATGAAATCCTCCCCCACGGAGCGTCCCAGCCATCGAACATTATGGTGTTCACAGGGCCATATTCAGTGAGAAGTTCGCGTACCTGGTTCTTGAGCAGGTCGATCTTCTCCTGCGTGAAAGGCAGGGTGGGGCGTATCCTGTGATGGGTGTCAAGAATGGAGAAATGGAACATTATCTGCATCCCGGCCTTGTGGACGGAATTCACAAGTTCCCGCAGCACATCCCTGTGCAGAGGCGAACTCATCACGCTGTAGTCAGTTGTCTTCGTGTCCCACATACAGAATCCGCTATGGTGTTTGACCGACACACAGACGAATTTCATCCCCGCGCTCTGGGCCGCCTTCACCCATTGGTCAGTGTCCAGTCTGACAGGATTGAACACTTCCGGACTGAGGTCCGGATCGGTCCAGTCGGCCGTCTGGAAGGTCGGGAGGCCGAAATGGACGAACAGTCCGAGCCTCAGGTCAACGAATTCCTGCTGAAGGGTATGAAGGCTTTTTGTCTGCCCTGCGGCCATCACCGGGAGAGCCAGAAGAACCAATAATGAGAGGATGTACTTTTTCATAGTCGCTAATATAGCCGAAAATTTCGTAACTTTAACGGCCGAAAGAATAAATATTCTTTTTACATAAATTATGGATTCAAAAGAAAGAATTGCAAAAGCCTTGACAGTCGCCACGGACACCAAGGTTTTCGAGATGGGCTGCGGAGTATGCGCCCAGGCTCCTGAAGAGTTCAAGAAATGGTTTCCTGGTGCGAAAGCGGTCGTAGTGGCCGACCTCAACACCTGGAAAGCGTTGGGAGAGAAGACTTACGGGCTGTTCGTCGCCGCAGGCGTGCAGACAGAAAAGTACATCATCGAGAAGGACGAGTTCCACGCCGACTGGAGGTATGTGGACATGGTCGACCACATCATAGGCGGAGATTTCGCCGCCGCGAAGGCCATCGAGAACGACCCTGGATATGTAGAACCAGATGCCGAAAAGGCGTTCAGACCATCCTCCGAGGCTCAATATGTGGCCGTCTCTGTCGGCTCGGGTGTCATCAACGACCTCTGCAAGCTCGCCTCCCACCACTATGGCCAGTCCTATCTGACCCTGCCTACGGCCGCCTCCGTCGACGGATTCTCTTCGTTCGGAGCTTCGATTTCCTATCATAATTCCAAGCAGACTTTCTCCTGCCCGGCCCCGAAGGTGATCATCGCCGACATCGATGTGATCGCCGCCGCGCCGAAGGTGATGACGGCCGCAGGCTATGCCGACCTCGCCGCCAAGGTCCCTGCCGGAGCCGAATGGATGATCGCCGACCTGATGGGGACGGAGCCGATCAAGCCGGATGCCTGGCACGTTCTCCAGGACTACCTTGACGACCTGCTTTCCGATCCGGAAGGTGTCGCCAAAGGTGACAAGCAGGCTGTCGCCGACCTGTTTGAAGGTCTGACCCTCAGCGGAATAGCTATGCAGGCCGCCCAGTCGAGCCGCCCTGCCTCCTGCTGCGACCACCTCTTCAGCCATATTCTCGACATGACCCACCACCGTTTCAACGGCAAGCTCCAGTCACACGGCTTCCAAGTCGCAATTGGCACCCTGACCATGTGCGGTGTGTTTGACGAGCTGTTCAAGATGGACCTCGGCAAGATCGATGTGGACGCTTGCGTCAAGGCTTGGCCTACTCTCGAGCAGGAGCAGAACAGGGCTCTTGAGATCTTCAAGGAATTCCCTGCTCCGAAGCTCGGCTACACCGAAATCACCAAGAAGTACGATGACGCCGAGACTGTCCGGGTACAGCTGACGAAAGTCAAGGAAGGCTGGCCGGAGCTCAAGAAGAAACTCCAGGGTCAGGTATATTCATTCGCCAAGATGCAGGATCTGATGAAGAAGGCCGGCGCGCCGTATGACCCTTCAATGATCGGCGTGACGAGGGAGATGCTTAAGAATATGTTCCCGAAAGTCCAACTGATGCGCTTCCGCTTCAACGTGCTTGACCTCGCGAAGAGGGGAATGTTCTACGACGCTCTCGTGGAATCAGTCTTCGCTCCGGGAGGGGCCTGGGACCTTTCAAAGGAGGTTTAGGAATATGACCGCGCGGGGGACCGGAGTCCGAGGCTTCGCCAAAGGCCGTGCGTTCGTGGTCAACGACTGCGGACTCAGGAATCCGTTCGAAGACATTCCGTCAGGAAGCGTCCTGGTCGTCCCCGCTTTGTCTTTTTCTGATTCCACGCTTATAGATTTCAAGAAAGTTGTCGGAATCATCGTGGAGGAAGACGACACCTCCGGCCAGGCGTGCGTCCTGGCCAGAGGTGTCGGCGTTCCTGCCATCGTCGGCATTTCCGGCTGCACCAAAGAGGTCGTCTCCGGAGACAGGATTCTGATCTGGAATCTCGACGTGATGGTCAACCCCGACCTCGAGACCGTCATCGCCTATGAAAAGGCCCGCGCCGCGGCCGACACCCAGCTCAGTCTCGACCTCCCGCATTCGACCTATTTCTAGAATCCGGAACCACCTTCCTTCTGAAAAGGAAAGTGCTATACTTAACTTTCGCAAGTAACTGAATACTTGTGACAAAGTGTATTATTTCACGTTACCCTTCAATGGCCGCATATGGAACTGCAAGGTTACTGCAGTTTCGACTCGGTCTTTTCCTTAAACCTGGCTATGTCGATGATGAAACGCTCGTGCCGGCCCTCGCCGATAAGACCCTTCTCATCGTAGGCGGCGACCTTGAAGACGAGACGGCGGCGGTCGATGTCGATCAGTTCACTCTCGCACCACACCTTCATCCCGATAGGAGTCGAGGAGACATGCGCGATGTCGACCTTCGTCCCGACGGTCTCCTGCCCATCCTCAAGATAAGGAACGACACTCCGCTGGCAGGTTTTCTCCATCAGTGATATCATCATCGGGGTGGCGAACACCCTCACTGCGCCGCTGCCGATGTGGCTTGCGGTCAATTCCTCCGTCACGATCTCATCCTGACGGCCCTTTATTCCAATCTCAACCATAATCCGAAAATTCAGTCTGCGAATTTAAGAATATCCGGGGGTAAGAAAAGAATTTTTCTGTTTCTTTTCCTTTGAATATGTTTCTTTTCTTTATTTACGTTTTTGATGCGTAAAATCGCGGGGTAAAATCGCTGAAAACACACCCCGGATGATCTCGAACGTGACCTGCACAGACATATTCACAGCCCTCTGCGACATCGCGATGCCGCGGGAATGCATCGTCTGCGGCGGGCGGCTCGCTCTCCGGGAAAGGCACATCTGCATCCGATGCCTCGCAGACCTGCCGAGAACCTTTTTCCCGCGGCAGAAGCGGAACCAGATGGCAGACAGGTTCAACGCCCTGGTCCAACGCGACCTTGACAAAACAGAAGGTTTCGAGGAATATTCCTACGCCGCGTCCTTGTTCTTCTACCGGTCGGACACAGGCTACAGGCTGATCACCCAGCGGCTGAAGTACCATTCAGACTATGCCGCCGGACGTTATTTCTCGGCTATGCTCGGCAGGGAGATGGCCGCGTCGGAACTCTACAAAGATGTGGACGTCGTCATCCCGGTGCCGCTTCACTGGTCAAGACGCTGGAGCAGAGGGCATAACCAGGCCGAGATCATCGCTGCCGGACTGGCCGCGGCGCTGAAGGCCGAGATGCGCGCCGACATCCTTTGCAGGCCGAGAAAGACAAAGACACAGACAAAGCTTTCCGTCGAAGCGAAAGCCGGCAACGTGGCCGGGGCGTTCAGGCTCAGAAAAGGCCTGCGAGCCATCCCTGAATATTCACACATTCTCCTGGTGGACGACGTGTTCACGACCGGAGCGACGCTTCATTCCTGCCACCGCGCCCTGCGGGAAGCGTTCCCCTACCCTTGCAGAATCAGCATCGCGACTCTGGCATGCGTCGGAATGTAAACGAGGCTCTGCAAATATATTTGATTACGAATCGTAAGCATAATCGTTTTAATTTGAATAATTCTGATTAAGGAGCGCATCCTGCACACTCCGGCGAAGGACTATTAAAACTATCTAAAATTTATCTTATTGTTTATAGCGTTGTGAATAAAACGATTGAGATTGCGATTCGCAAAAAAATTTCAAAAAAAATTAAAAAAAGTTTGCACATTAAAAAAATAGCAGTACCTTTGCACTCGGGTTGAGCAAGGAGGTTCTCTCCCCGATCAACCTATTGGTTATTAGTTTTAGTGTTATTAATTATGTGGTTAGAGTGAGAGTCCACGCGGGATGCGTCGACGCTCATTTTTTTTGTGGTAAACTGTGACTGATAACATTTTTAAAATGAGGCAAAGAATAACGAAGGTCTGGTCGGAGTTCCCGACCAGACCTTCGTCTTATTCGCTGATTGTCAGTTATTTGTCCGCCACGGACTACCGCTAGCAGTTCATCGCGCCGCAGCAGTGGATGACCTGTCCGGAGACATAGCTTGAAAGGTCGCTGGCAAGGAAGAGGGCCACATTGGCCACATCCTCCGGAGTGCCTCCGCGGCGCAGAGGAATCTGCTTCACCCAGGCGTCGCGCACATCCTCGGGCAGAGCCTTGGTCATGTCCGAGATGATGAATCCCGGAGCAATGCAGTTGGCCCTGATGCCGCGCGGACCCATCTCCTTGGCGATGGACTTGGCCAGGCCGATGAGACCGGCCTTTGAAGCCGAGTAGTTGCACTGGCCGGCGTTGCCGGAAACACCTACGACAGAAGACATGTTGATGATGCTGCCGCCCTTCTGCCTTGACATCACCGGAGTCAGGGCGTGGATGAAGTTGAACGCCGATTTAAGGTTCACGTTGATGACCGCGTCCCACTGGGCCTCGCTCATCCTGAGCATCAGGCCGTCCTTTGTGATGCCGGCGTTGTTGACAAGGATGTCGATCCTTCCGAAATCCTCAAGAATCTGGTTCACAACCGTGTGAGTCTCCTCGAAATCGGCGGCGTTGGAAGCGTAGGCCTTGACCTTGTGGCCGAAAGCCTCTATGTCCTTCACGGTCTGCTCGGCCGCCTCGTTGATCACAAGGTCCGTGAAAGCGACATCAGCGCCTTCAGACGCGAATTTCATCGCTATAGCCTTGCCGATTCCTCTTGCCGCTCCCGTGATGAGAGCCACTTTTCCATTTAAAAGTCCCATATTATCGTTATTTAGTTTGTTCAATATTTCTACCTGTCCAAAAAATCAATCTGTCCGGCGGACACTCCCCGCAAGGGAGGCTGCTGAAGTCCGGAGCGGAGGTCGCCGCAAACTTCAGACCACCGGCCGCTTTGCGAAATTAATTCATCGCATCGTCTTCAGCAAAACTTTAACCTTCAAATTGGCGAAAGAGGTCAAAATGTGGCGAAAGCCAAGAATAAAATGGCTATCTTTGCTGACTTGTAATCAAGAACAATCAAAACGGATATGAGTGAAATACGTGATCCACAACTCTGGGAAAGCGGAGAGCTGAAAATCGAATGGGTAAGGCATCATATGCCGCTGCTGGAAGGTCTGGAGAAGGACTTCCGGCAGACCAAGCCTTTCAAGGGTCTGAAGATAGCCTTGTCGGTCCATCTTGAGGCCAAGACGGCACATCTTTGTGAAGTACTCGCAGAAGGCGGGGCGCAGATGTACGTCACCGGCAGCAATCCGCTGTCGACCCAGGACGATGTGGCGGCGGCCCTCGCGCACGAAGGACTGAACGTCTTCGCCGTCCACGGAGCAACTCCGGAGGAATATGAAAGCGGCATCAGAAGGGTCATAGAATGCGGCCCGGACATCATCATAGATGACGGAGGAGACCTCGTGAACATGATCCACGAGAACTATCCGCAGCTCATCCCTGGCGTTATCGGCGGCTGCGAGGAGACCACGACAGGCATACTTCGCCTGCAGACTATGAACCGTGAAAAGAAACTCCGGTTCCCGATGATGCTTGTCAACGACGCCGCCTGCAAACATTTCTTCGACAACCGCTACGGCACAGGCCAGTCCGTCTGGGACGGAATCAACCGCACGACCAACCTGATCGTGGCCGGAAAATATGTCGTCGTGGCCGGCTACGGCTGGTGCGGCAAGGGTGTCGCCATGAGGGCCAAAGGACTTGGCGCCAAGGTGATCGTCACCGAGATCGATCCGATAAAAGCGATGGAGGCGGTGATGGACGGCTTCCAGGTGATGAGCATGAAGCAGGCCGCGGAGACCGGCGACATATTCGTGACAGTCACTGGCTGCGACGATGTCATCACCAAGGAGCATTTCCTCGCGATGAAGGACGGAGCCATCTGCTGCAACGCAGGCCATTTCGATTGCGAGGTCAGCGTGGCCCAGCTCAAGGAGATAGCGGTGGCTGAGAAGCCGGCCCGGCAGAATATTCAGAGATACGACCTCCCGAACGGCCGCAAGGTCTACATCATCGCTGAGGGAAGGCTGGTCAATCTGGCCGCAGGCGACGGACATCCGGCCGAGATCATGGATATGTCGTTCGCCATCCAGGCTCTCAGCGCCAAGTATCTGGCCGACAACAGGATGGTTCTTTCAAGAGAACCGGGAGAGATGCTTCACAACGTGCCGGAATCCATCGACAGGGAAGTCGCTCTCAGAAAACTGGACGACTGGGGAATCACCATCGACACACTTACCCCGGAACAGCACAGGTATCTTTATGGAGAATAATATCAACAGAATAATGAAACTGATTCCTATCTACACCTGGACAAAAGGCATCAGGAACTTCGACGTCAGACGCAAAAGATTCTCTAACCAGCCTTGGGCGCAGGGAGTACTGCTCCTTTGCTGCGTGATCCTCGCGATGCTTCTTGCCAACCTTCCATTCACCAAAGAGTTCTACCACAACGTTCTGGAGACAGAAATTTCGCTCCGCTTCCAGACCACGGGAGGTCAGGGTTTTCTCTTCCCTCACGGGATGACGGTGGAGAGCTTCATCAACGACATCCTCATGACCGTCTTCTTCTTCACAGTCGGACTTGAGATCCGGCGCGAGATGAAGTGCGGAGAGCTGTCGAGCGTCAAGAAGGCAATGATGCCGGTAATCGCGGCCTTCGGCGGAGTCGTGATGCCCGCGATCATATTCACGATAGTCAACCACGGCAGCGCCGCCTCTTCAGGCTGGGGCATCCCGACGGCCACGGACATCGCTTTCGCGGTCGGCATCCTCTCGATTCTGGGAGACCGCGTGCCGGTGTCGCTGAAGGTGTTCCTCACGGCGCTCGCGATCGCCGACGACCTCATCGCCATCCTTGTGGTGGCCTTGTTCTACGGAGGAAAGATCAATTTCGGGCTTCTCGCCATCGCGGCCGTCCTCATCGTGCTGATCCTTGTGATGAACAAACTCGGCGAGAAAAGAACCTGGTTCTACCTCATCCCGGCAATCGCTATCTGGTCGCTCTTCTACTACGCCGGCGTGCATTCGACGATGTCCGGCGTGGTGATGGCCTTCCTCGTCCCGATGACTCCACGCTACAACGAGGCCTATTTCAACAGAAAACGCGGCCAGTACCTGCGCAGGCTCAAGGAATATGAAGGCATAGACCCAACTTCACCTGAATTCCCTAACGGCCCGCAGAGGCACTGCCTGAGACGTCTCGCGACGATCTCGAGCGGTTCTATGGGGATGACCTACCGTCTCGAACACGCCCTCTCACCTTGGGTCAACTTCCTGATCATGCCGATCTTCGCCCTCGCCAACGCAGGAGTGGAGATTCCTGACGTGTCCTACTTCAACGTGTTCCATTTCGATCCGGCTCTCGGAAGCGTCAGCATGGGAATATTCCTCGGCCTCATCATAGGCAAGCCTCTGGGAATCTCGCTCGCAAGTTTCATCGCTGTCAAACTCCACGTCGGAGAGATGCCGGACAAGGCCTCCTGGAAGATGCTGGTGGCTGTAGCCTGTCTCGGTGGTATCGGATTCACGATGTCCATCTTCGTGGACACCCTGTCGTTCGGTGACCAGCTCCCTGAAGTCACCGCACGCCTCAGGGACATGGGCAAGGTGGCCGTGCTGATGGGATCGCTCTGCGCTGGAATCCTGGGCAGCATCCTGATCAACATCGTCCACGGAATCGAAACCCGGAAGGCCAAGGCATAAAAACGGCTTAAAAAACAATAATATGGCGAAAGGAAAGGTAGCGGAGGACACCCCGCTGATAAAGCAGTTCTTCTCTGTGAAGGCCCAGCACCCGGAAGCGGTACTGCTCTACAGGGTCGGGGATTTCTATGAATCCTACTCGGATGACGCTGTGCTTGTCAGCAAGGTCCTCGGCATTGTCCAGACCAGAAAATCCAACGGGGACAAAGGCTACATCGAGATGGCCGGATTCCCGCACCACGCTCTGGACGCCTACCTTCCAAAACTTGTGCGCGCCGGCTACAAAGTGGCTGTCTGCGACCAGCTTGAAGACCCTAAACTGGCCAAGAAACTGGTCAAGAGAGGGGTCACGGAACTGGTGACCCCGGGAATCGCCTTCAACGAGCAGCTCCTCAACCAGAAGGAGAACAACTTCCTCGCCGGCCTCACCTTCGAGAAAGACCAGTGCGGGGCCGCCTTCCTGGATGTCTCCACGGGATCTTTCCAGGTGGCTCAAGGCTCGTTGGACTACATAGCGACCCTGATCGCCTCCCTCAACCCTAAGGAGGTCGTGGTGCAGAGAGGCTACGAAAAGGGAGTGAAAGCCAAGTTCGGCGACAATCTCTACATCTCCACCATCGAGGAGTGGGCCTTCGTCTACGATTCAGCGGTGGAAAGGCTCAAAAAACAGCTTGACACTTCGTCGCTCAAGGGCTTCGCCGTCGAGAAATTTCCTCTAGGAATATGCTCGGCCGGAGCGTTGATGGTCTACCTCGAGCAGACGCAGCACACCGGTCTGAAGAACATCTGCTCGATCTCAAGGATCGACGGGGACAAGTTCGTCTGGATGGACAAGTTCACCATCAGGAATCTTGAACTGTTCACCTCGTCGGCCGGTGGCGAGGGCGTGCCTCTTGTCAACGTCATCGACAAATGCTCCTCTCCGATGGGAGCGCGGCTGCTCCGCGGCTGGCTGGCGATGCCGATAATGGACCTCGGCGAGCTCAACGACCGCTACGATGTCATCCAGCACTTCCTTGAGACCGGCGAAGACCTGGACAGGATCCAGGAATATATCGGCGACATCGGGGATCTCGAAAGGATAATATCCCGTGCCGCCACTGGTAAGATAGTCCCAAGGGAAATCATACAGCTCGGCCGTGGACTGTCGAGGATGGAGCCGGTGGCGGACCTCTGCAAAGACCACGATGTCAAGGCTTTGGACAAACTGGTCGGAGGGATGAAAAACTGCTCTGCCCTGCTGGGGAAAATCACCTCGGTCCTGGCGGCGGAACCGGCGGCGGCCCTCGGCAAAGGAGAGGTCATCGCCTCAGGAGTCGACGCTGAACTGGACGAACTTAGAAGCATCTCATCCGGCGGCAAGGACTACCTCCTGAAACTCCAGCAGAGAGAGGCTGAGAGAACGGGAATATCCTCGCTGAAAATCAGTTACAACAATGTCTTCGGCTACTACATCGAAGTCCGCAACACTTTCAAGGACCTGGTGCCGCCGGAGTGGATCCGCAAGCAGACCCTCGTCAACGCCGAGAGGTACATCACCCAGGAACTCAAGGAGTACGAGGAGAAAATCCTCAGCGCCGAGGACAGGATCTACGCCATCGAGTCGAGAATCTACTCTGAACTTGTGGCCGAGATCCAGAGAAACATACCGGCCGTGCAGACGAACTGCCGCATAATCGCAAGGCTGGACGTGCTTTCAGGCTTCGCCAGGCTGGCCAGGGAGAACGACTACCACAGACCGCAGATGACGAAAGACCTGTCCATCGACATAAAGGCGGGCCGGCATCCTGTCATCGAGACGCTCATGCCGGCAGGTGAGGAATATGTTCCCAACGACATATTCCTTGACAGCAAGAAGCAGCAGATCATCATCCTGACAGGTCCGAACATGGCCGGAAAATCGGCTCTGCTCCGCCAGACGGCCCTTATCGTGCTGCTGGCCCAGATCGGGTCGTTCGTGCCTGCGCAGAGCGCCAGGATCGGCTGCGTCGACAAGATATTCACAAGAGTCGGGGCTTCGGACAACATCTCACGTGGCGAGTCCACCTTCATGGTCGAGATGCTGGAGACCTCGATGATCCTTCACAATCTCTCCGAGCGTTCGCTGGTGCTGCTGGACGAGATCGGCCGAGGCACGTCGACCTACGATGGAATGTCCATAGCCCGCGCCATCGTCGAGTACATCCACGAGTACGGACACAAGGCCAAGACCCTGTTCGCCACCCACTACCACGAACTGAACGATCTTGAGGAGACATATTCAAGAGTCAGAAATTTCCACATCGCGGTCAAGGAAGTAGGGTCGCAGGTGATTTTCCTGCGCAAACTCAAGGAGGGAGGCACCGCCCACAGTTTCGGTATCCACGTGGCGAGGATGGCAGGGATGCCGAAAGAGGTAATCGAAAGTGCCGAGAGTACTCTGAAAGCGTTGGAAATGAATGATTCGCAACACCTTGTGAGTGCAAGGAAAGGCGAGGTACGCAAGCCTGTGCAGACCAAGGCCGGCACTCTCGAGAGCGACGGCAGCCTCCAGCTTTCGTTCTTCCAGCTGGACGACCCGACGCTGGAGTCGCTGCGCGACAAGCTCTCAGCAGCCGACCTCAACAACATCACGCCGCTACAGGCCTTCGACCTGCTCCGTTCGATGAAAGAAGAACTGGGACTATAAAACACACTCTCTATGAAACGGGTACTGATCATCACATACTATTGGCCGCCTTCCGGCGGATCCGGAGTCCAGAGATGGGTGAAATTCGCCAAGTACCTGCCGGAGAACGGCTGGCAGCCTGTCATCTACACACCTGAGAATCCGGAACTTACAGCCGTTGACAAAACTTTGGTGGCCGAGATTCCTCCGGAGGCCGAGATAGTGAAAACCCGCATTCTGGAGCCTTACGGAATCTACCGCAGGCTGATGGGCAAAGGAAGCACCACCGACCTCAAGACCCTGACGGCATCAGCCGGCAAGGACGAGGTCAACCCGATCAACGGACAGAAAAAGAGCTGGAAACAAAGGCTTTCCCTGTTCATAAGAGGCAATTTCTTCATTCCTGACCCCCGGGTACTCTGGGTCGGACCGTCTGTCAGATTCCTCAAGAACTACCTCAAGGAGCATCCGGTGGACGCTGTCGTCACGACCGGACCGCCTCAATCGATGCACCTCATAGGCCTCAGACTCTCAAAGGCCACAGGACTCCCCTGGCTCGCCGATTTCCGCGACCCGTGGACCAAGATGTTCTACTTCAAGCATCTTGGACTGTCGAAGTGGGCCGACAGAAAGCACCACGAACTGGAGCGGGCCGTCCTCGACGGGGCCACGAAGGTGATCGCTGTCTCCCCTCTTGTCCAGGAAGAGTTCAAGGCAATGACAAAGACTCCTGTCGAACTGATAACCAACGGTTTCGATGAGGAGGATTTCAAGAAGGATTTTGAACTCGACGAGAACTTCAACATAACGCACACCGGCCTTTTCGCTTCGGACGGCAATCCGGAGACACTCTGGAAAGTCCTTTCAGACAAGTGCAGGACCGATGAGGGATTCCGGAGAGCGCTGAGAATCAGGCTTGTAGGCAAGACAGACAAGGCGATCATCGATTCAATCGAGAACGCCGGACTGTCCCCGAACCTCAAGGATTTCGGCTACCAGGACCACGAGACCGCTGTCAGGGAACAGCTTAACGCCTCCGTGCTGATCCTCCCTCTTCGCAAAGAGCCGGAGTACCGGGCAGTGCTGCCAGGCAAACTGTTCGAGTACCTTGCCTCCCGCCGTCCTGTCCTGGGAATAGGTCAGACGGACGGAGCGATGGCCGCCATCGTGCGGGAAACAGGAGCCGGAGTGGTCTACGACTGGGACGAGGAAAAGAAGATCAAGGCCTGGATAGACTACTGCTGGGAGGAGTTCAAGAACGATGAACTCAAGGACAACGAGTGCGACATCTCGCGCTTCACCCGCCGCCGTCTGACCGCCGCGCTGGTGGCACAGCTCAACCAAATCACCGAAAAAAAATAATTTAAGAAGATGATAAAAAGCGATTCACTCAAGAAATCAGGAATATATCTGGGCATAGTCCTGCTGTTTCTGGTGCTGGCCTACGGATTCGTTCCTGAGGTGCTGACCGGCAAGATCGTCAACCAGAGCGACATCACAGGCTTCCAGAGCATGGCCCAAGAGGCCGCTACCTGGAACGCCGCCAACCCTGACAACAAGACACAATGGACGGATTCGATGTTCGGCGGAATGCCGACCACGTCCTTCATGCCTTCGAGCGAAGGAGACTGGACGCAGCCACTGTACAATCTTCTGATGACCGGAAAACGCCCTGCGACCTGGCTTTTCATCTCGCTTCTGGGAGCCTTCCTCCTGATGCTCTCCCTGGGCATCGACAAGATGCTGGCGATAGGAGGAGCCGTAGCCGTGACCTTCTGCTCCTACAACTTCCAGATCATCCAGGTCGGACACAACACGAAGATGCAGGCGATCGCCTTTCTGCCTTGGGTTCTCGCCGCGGTGATATTCACCTACCGCTCGGCTCTCAGGAAGCCTTCCGCGGCGAAGGACGGAGAGACAAAAGCC
Source organism: bacterium (assembly GCA_963619595.1). Taxonomy (GTDB): domain Bacteria; phylum Bacteroidota; class Bacteroidia; order Bacteroidales; family UBA932; genus Cryptobacteroides. The sequence goes on from CAVEYE010000146.1 coordinate 29,633, forward strand.
TCCGGATGGAAGTCCTGGCTGCCTCTGACCCTGCTCGGGGCGGTTCTTTTCGGCTTCGCCCTCAACTTCCAGATCAAGGCGAACCACCAGCAGATCACCTACTACCTGGCGATAATGATCGTCATCTACGCTGTCTACGTCTTCCTGCGGACCTGCTTCGGAAAGGCTGAGGAGGGTGCGGAAGCCACGGAGACCCTTTCCAGGAAATCAGCCTTGGGGCGGTTCTTCACGGCCAGCGCCCTGCTGCTTGTCATCGGCGTCGCGGGCATAGCGACCAACACCATCAAGCTCGCCCCGCTTTATGAATATACAAAATACACGATGCGGGGAGGTTCTGAACTGTCGCACCCGCAAGGCGGCGAGATCAACAACGACGGCCTCCAGCTGGACTACGCCACAGCCTGGTCCTACGGTTGGGAGGAACTTCCTAACCTGATGATCCCGAACTTCAACGGAGGATCGTCCGCCGGAGCCGTCAACCCCGACAAGTCAGAAGTTGTCAAACTGTTCCGCCAGGCCGGACAGGGCAACGTCTCCGAGATAGCTAAAGCCCTCCCTCTTTACTGGGGTCCGCAGCCGTTCACGGCGGGGCCGATGTACATGGGAGCCATCACCGTCTTCCTCTTTGTACTTGGTCTTTTCCTCTACAAAGGCAAGGAGAAATGGTGGATTCTGGTGGCGACCCTCGTGGCCGTCTTCCTTAGCCTCGGCAGCCATTTCATGTGGTTCACGAAACTCTTCTTCGACTACGTGCCGATGTACAACAAGTTCAGGACGGTGTCGATGGCCCTTATCGTGCTGCAGTTCACCCTGCCTATGCTCGGATTCCTGGTTCTTGACAGGATTCTCAAGCAGGAATATTCAAAGAAAGAATTCCTCCGCAAGGGATGGATCGCGCTGGCTCTGACAGGCGGCTTCTGCCTGCTCTGCCACCTCATTCCAAGTGTCGCAGGCTCATTCTCCAACGCCTCTGACGCACAGATGCAGGACATCATCGTGGACGCTCTCAAAGCGGACCGCAGACACCTCCTTTCAACGGACGCGCTCTGGTCAGCGATTCTGATAGTCCTGACTTTCGGCCTCATCCTCTGGGGCTACGGACCTGCGGACAAGGCGGGCTCAAAGGCCTCCTCCGATGCAGTCAGGTCAAGAAGAACCCAGGCTATGGTGGGAATATGCCTCCTCGTCTTCGTGAATATGTTCACGGTGGGCAAGCGCTTCCTCAACTCCGACAGTTTCACTACACCACGCAAATTCTACAACCATTTCACAGAAAGGCCTGTGGACAAGGCCATCCTTGAGGACAAATCCCCATCCTACAGGGTCGTCGACCTCAGCGCCAACATATTCAATGACTCCTTCAACCCTTACTGGCACAAGTGTGTCGGGGGCTACAGTCCTGCGAAGCTGCAGCGCTATCAGGACCTGATCGACCGCTACCTGGTGGACGAGCTGCAGCACGTGAAGGGTCTTATAGGCGGGGTGAAGTCGATGGAGGAACTGCAGGAGCGGATCTCCGGGATTCCGGTACTTTCCGCGCTGAACACCAAGTACTTCATTCTTGGTGCGGATTTTCCGCCAGTGGAGAACAGCGAGGCCTTCGGCACGGCGTGGTTCGTGGATTCCGCCGTTCCGGCCGCTACTCCGGACGAGGAAATCGCCGCGATAGGTTCGGTCAATCTCCGCAAGACGGCTGTGATCGGAGCTGATTTCGCCGAAGCTTTGGACAAGGCCGCGCAAAACGCGGCGGCAGGCATCTTAGCCGACACTTCCGCGGTACGGATAGAGATGGTTTCCTACGCTCCGAACGAACTTCGCTACCGGTACAGTTCCCCTTCCGAGAAAACAGCGGTGTTCAGCGAGATCTACTATCCCGACGGCTGGACGGCCACGGTAGACGGGCAGCCTCTGGAACTTTTCAGGGCCGACTGGATTCTGCGGGCAGCCAATCTGCCGGCCGGAGACCACGAGGTCGTGATGCGTTTCGCTCCGAAGATCTACTCCACGGGAGCCGCCGTGTCCAAAGCGTCGTCCCTCGTCCTGTTCATCCTTCTCGCCGCCTCCCTCGCCTGCTTCTGGTTCACAAGAAAAGATTCTTAAGGCCGACGACTGTTTGAAAAATCAGTCTCCATATTTTTGGAGATTGATTTTTTTTGCTATATCTTTGCAGTGTATTACAACACTAATACACTATAAAATAACAATATTATTAATAAATATGTTGACAATCAAAGATTTATCCTTCTCTTACGGATCAAACGCCGTACTGAAGAACATCTCGATGGAGCTTCGACCGGGCAACATCTACGGTCTGCTCGGAGAGAACGGAGTGGGAAAGACCACCCTCCTTACCCTGCTTTGTGGCTTGAAAAATCCCCAGAAAGGGACGATTGACATCGACGGGCTGAAGCCTTTCGACCGCAAGCCGCAACTGCTTTCCAAAATCTACTATCTCGCCGACGACGTGGCCGACATCTCGATGTTGCCTGCCGAGTTCGCGCGGAACTACGGAAAATTCTGGGACAAGTTCTCTATGGACACGTTCAACACCCTCGCCGGCATCCTTGAGATTCCCCTCGGCAACAGGATGGACAAGATGTCCACTGGCGAACTGAAAAAGACCCACATCTGCTTCGCCCTCGCCACAGGCTGCGGGTACATATTCATGGATGAGCCGACCAACGGACTCGACATTCCTTCTAAGGCTCAGTTCCGCAAGGCCCTGATGCAGTTCACCTCAGAGGACTCCTCCATTGTCATCTCCACCCATCAGGTGAAGGATCTGGAGAGCGTGATCGACCCGGTCATCATCCTTGACCGTCAGGAGGTTCTGCTGAACGCCAGCCTCGCCGAGGTCTCGGAGAAAGTCTATTTCGATTATGGAACGGAACTGAAACCGGACGCTCTCTACAGCGAGTTCATCCCTGGAGGCTGCGTCCAGGTGCTGCCTAACGCCGACGGAGCCGAAAGCAAGGTCAGCCTCGAGGCTCTCTTCAACGCCGTCCACAAGAACAAACAATGGTTCGCCGCCGCGTTCAAGAAGCAGTAAGCCGGGGCGTAACTTATTAACTCATTAGAAAATGAAATTGTTATGAACGACACATTTAACTTCACAAGATTCAGGAAATACTACGTAAGCGACTTCAGGAACACACTCAACAATGCGTGGCTTACGGTTCTGATCTTCTCTTTAGCCGGGACAATCGCCTACTTGTTCTGCGGAATTATGAGTTCTTCCTTCAATGGACACTGGGACCCATACGGACTGCAAGGACGGGTAATGGTCTTCCTCCTGCTGTTTTATTTTATGCTGATGACACTGCCATCCAAGGCCTACGGGTATTTCACCGACAAGAGACAAGGAGAGTTTTTCTCGATGATTCCCGCCTCGGCGCTGGAGAAAACACTCTCAATGGTCATCAATCTGGTTGTGATCGCTCCGCTTGTCTATCTGGTCATCGCCTTAAGCGCCGACGCTCTTATCTGCGCGGTAGACCCTGAAAGCGACGGAGTCTCGATAGTAAGTTTTGCCACCGGCCTCAGTGCTGACATAGGGAACAATCCATTACTGTTCGAAAGAGGAGAATCAGGGTTTATAGTGACAAGCATCATCGGATTTGTAGAAAGCATAATAAGCTGGACTCTGGAATTCCTCCTCGGAGCGCTGTACTTCAAAAAGAACAAAATCGGAAAGACAATCCTTATGCTGATTGTGTTCAACATGGTGACAAGCGCGGCTTTCACACCGATGGCCATCAATTTCGGAGAAGGTATCCTCCACTCTATCGACAATGCGGAAAAATACAATGGAGTGCTTTGGGTATGTCTGGCGATCAATGCGATAGTAGACATCGCGCTTCTGTACTGGACCTATTACAGAGTGCGTAACGTGAAACGCTAATCCTTCCGGACTATGGAATTCAATTCAAACAAATCCATCTATCTGCAGATAGCGGATTCCATCTGCGAAAGAATCCTTTCCGGCGAGCTTCAAAGCGAGGACAGAATCCCTTCCGTCAGGGAATATGGCTCTGAAACGGGAGTGAATCCCAACACGGTGATGCGCAGTTACGAGAAGCTCACGGCTGACGGGGTCATCTACAACAAGCGGGGCATCGGCTACTTCGTCGCTCCGGATGCCTCGGAAAAGGTGCTGGAAGCCTTCAGGAGCGAATTTCTCACCAATGAGTGGCCAACTATCCGCCGCAAGCTCAAACTGCTTGGACTGGGGCTTTCTGACCTTCCTGTCGAATGAATATCCTGGTTCCGCGCCTGCGGGGCCTTAATCCGTCCTGGTTATGAAAAAATCAATTATAATCACAATCGCCTCCCTTGCGCTTAGCCTTGCCGGCTGCACAAAGGACAACACAGCCATCCGCACCGGAGACCTGCTTTTTGTGGAGATTCCGGCAGACTACTATCCCGGAATGTACAGCGAAGGAGTCACGCCCGGGAGCGAGGACAAACTCAACATCCACGTTGCTATGCTTGAGGTCCAGGGAGACAGTACCTGGATCATCGACGCCACCATCAAGCACGGAGTCGACAGGTATCCTCTGGACACCTTCCTGACGGAATTCACGCTTGAAGACGGCAGCTACCCTGTGTTCGAGATCAAGAGACCGGACGTCAGCGCCGGACAGGCCGAGAAGTTCATCGACAACGCCAAGAAGTTCATCGGACAGGCCTACGATGTCGATTTCCTGCCAGACAACGGAATGATGTACTGCAGCGAACTGGTCTACAACGCCTATGTGACCGACAGCGGAAAGCATCTTTTCGAGGAGTCCACAATAAGTTTTCTGGACTCTGAAGGCAAGGTTCCCCGCTACTGGAAGTTCATCTTCGACTGGCTCGGCAAGGATATTCCTGAAGGCAACGAAGGCATAATGCCGGAGCAGATGGCCGACGACGAGGACCTTTCGCTCGTGAGAACCGGCCTCTAAGCCTGAGGTAGACTGAAAGGAGCTTTCAGTCCGGCAGTCACTACGTGACAGACCCTATGGGACACCGGGGGACGTATCCCCCAGACCCCTTGGCACAGCGGCTAAACAATGATCCGCCCCGGAAAAGCCTCATCGAAAAGGCTACCCTCGGGGCGGATTATTTAATATTCAGAAACTTACAGCTTTCTGAGAAGGTTGTTCATGTTGACTTCCTTGTCGATAATCGAACGAAGTTCAGCGATCGGAACCCTCTTCTGCGCCATAGTGTCACGCTCGCGGATGGTCACGCAGTTGTCGTTCAGGGTTTCGTGGTCGATGGTCACGCAGAACGGAGTGCCGATGGCATCCTGACGGCGGTAACGCTTGCCGATGGAATCCTTCGGATCGTACTGGCAGTTGAAGTCGAACTTGAGTTCGTTCATCACCTCCTGAGCCTTCTCAGGCAGACCGTCCTTGTTGATGAGCGGAAGCACGGCCGCCTTCACCGGAGCCAGCGGAGCAGGAATGCCCAGCACGACGCGGCTCTCCCCTCCCTCAAGCTGCTCCACCTTGTAGGAATGGCTCAGCACGGCGAGGAACATCCTGTCCACACCGATGGAAGTCTCCACGCAGTAAGGGACATAGCTCTCGTTCGTCTCCGGGTCGAAGTACTGGATCTTCTTGCCTGACAGCCTCTGGTGGTTGCCAAGGTCGAAATCAGTACGGGAATGTATGCCTTCGAGTTCCTTGAAACCGAACGGGAAGTTGAACTCGATGTCGGTCGCGGCGTTGGCGTAGTGGGCCAGTTTCTCGTGGTCGTGGAAACGGTAGTTCTCCGCACCCATCCCAAGGCTGACGTGCCACTTCATACGGTTCTCCTTCCATTTCTTGAACCACTCCATCTCAGTGCCAGGGCGGCAGAAGAATTCCATCTCCATCTGCTCGAACTCCCTCATTCTGAATATGAACTGTCTTGCGACAATCTCGTTTCTGAAGGCCTTGCCGATCTGAGCGATTCCGAAAGGCACCTTCATGCGGCCGGTCTTCTGGACGTTGAGATATTCAATGAATATTCCCTGGGCCGTCTCCGGACGGAGGTAGATCTTGTCGTCCGCGTCGCCGGTGTTGCTGATCTGGGTGGAGAACATCAGGTTGAACTGACGCACGTCCGTCCAGTTGGCGGTGCCGGAGATAGGATCCACGATGCCGCAGTCAAGGATGATCTGCTTGTACTCCTTGAGGTCGTTGGCCTCCTCGGCTGCGAGGTAGCGCCTGTGCACCTCGTCGTACTTGGCCTTCTCGCGGAGGACGTTAGGGTTGGTCTCGCGGAACTTGGCCTCGTCGAAGTTCTCGCCGAACTTCTTGCGTCCCTTGGCCACCTCCTTCTCGATCTTCTCCTCGATCTTGCCGAGATAGTCCTCGATAAGGTTGTCCGCACGGTATCTCTTCTTGGAATCCTTGTTGTCGATAAGCGGGTCGTTGAACGCCGCCACGTGTCCTGAAGCCACCCAGGTCTTAGGGTGCATGAACACGCAGGAATCGATGCCGACGATGTTCTCGTTCAGCCTCGTCATCGCTCTCCACCAGTACTGCTTGATGTTGTTCTTTAGTTCCACGCCCATCTGGCCGTAGTCATAGACAGCCGCCAGACCGTCGTAAATCTCGCTTGACGGGAAGATGAACCCGTACTCCTTGCAATGTGCCACCAGCACTTTGAACAGTTCGTCCTGTGTCATAGTATTTCGCTTTAATTTATTTCGTAAAAACTTACAAATATAGCACTTTTCACGAAACAATCATCAGCGGCACACTATGAGTTTGAGCCAGAGGGCGGTGAACCTGCCGGAAGCCTTGGACTGCCGGCTACCGGTTTACGAGATGAAATTGAAAATGAAGATGGTCAGCACGGCCAGAGGGGCCACATAGCGGATAAGGAAATAAAGGACAGGGAACATCTTCCTGTTGCTTATGCCGCCGTTCGTGATCTCGTCGCGGACATCCTCCTTCTTCATCTTCCAACCCACGAACAGCACAACCAGCAAAGCTCCAAGAGTGAGGAAGAAGTTGGAACTGCAAGCGTCAAAAGCCCCGAAAGCCTTGACACTGAATATACTGAACACTCCCAATGCGAAAGTGACGGCGAACACGCACAGGCAGGCAATTCCCCTGCGGAATTTCCATTCCTCGATGAGATAGGCCACGCCCACCTCCACCAGAGACACTGTCGAGGTCAAAGCGGCGATGATCACAGTCAGGAAAAACAAAGCTGAAATCACAACGCTCAACACAGGTGAAGAAGTGCCTATCTGCGAGAAGACGTGAGGCAGAGTCTGGAAGATAAGTCCAGGTCCGGCGCTCGGCTCTATGCCTGAAGCGAACACGGCCGGCATGATCGCGAATCCGGCCAGCACGGCGAACATCAGGTCGGCGACAGCCGTTCCCGCGCCCGACACCAGCAGATTCTCATCCTTGCTGACATAGGATGAATATGTAAGGATGACACCTGCGCCGATGGAAAGCGAGTAGAAGCTCTGCCCGAGTGCGTAGGCGAAGGTCCTCGGAGTTATGCTTGAGAAATCAGGTTTCAGGAGATAGTCCACTCCAGCCTTGGCTCCCGGCATATTCACTGAATACACAAGAATGAACACTATGAGGACAAACAGCACAGGAATGGAGAATTTGCTGAAGCGCTCTATGCCGTCCTTCACTCCGCAAGCAACTATGGCACAAGCGATTGTGTGGAAAATCAGGTAGTAGACAAGAACTTTCCAGCCGGTCGGGATGAATTCGCCGAAATCAAGGCTGAAGGATTTCAGAAAGTACTCGATTGACCAGCCGCCCACTACGCTGTAGTAGGAAATGATGACGATCGGAGCTATTACCGAGAGATAGCCGAGTATCTGCCAGCCTGAAGAAGGGGCAAGTTTTTTCATCGCTCCGATGGCGTTGGAGCGTGACCTGCGGCCTATGATTGATTCCGAAAGGAAAATCGGCAGTGACAGGACGAAGGAACACAGGATGTAGATCAGCACGAAGGCGGCGCCGCCATATTCCCCAGCCATATAGGGAAATCTCCAGATGTTGCCAAGACCGATAGCAGAACCGGCGAAAGCCATGATTACGGAGGCTCTGCCGACAAAATTTTCTCTTTTTTCCATTGTCGGGGAAGTTCGTTTATGTCATACACTTACCTCATCCGCCGCCAAAAATGGGGAAAGCGGCGGTTGAGATTTTATTCACAACTGCAAATGTAATTATTTTGAATAATTATCTTGAATATTTACTGAAAATATTCCGGAAAATTGCTTTTCAGGGACGGCCTGGCTATTTCGAGAAGCGGTATCATCACGAACGGCCTCGACTCTATGTCCTTGTGGGGGATGGTGAGTTCAGGAGTGTCTATACGCTCGGCTCCGTAGAAAAGAATATCTATGTCGATGGTACGGGAATGGTAGACGCGGCCGCCTTCGCTGTCATATTCAGGAGCGTCAGTCCGCCCCAGCGAACGCTCGATTTCCTTCACCTTCCGAAGAACTTCCGCAGCCGCTTCCGCAGCCGGAACATCCGGCCTGAAAGTTCTGTAAAGTACCACCGCGTTCAGGAATTTGCCGCCTGTGAATCCCATCGGCTTGGTTTCAATAAGCCTGGAAAGAGCCTGGTAATGCCCCTCGAACGCTGTGTCCATCCTCCGCAAGGCCTCTTCTATGTTGGCCTTACGGTCACCGAGATTGCTCCCCAGTGAAAAATATATGCTGACAAAAGCCATTCGCTGTCCTTTATCGTCAGGAATTGGGTTCCTTGGAATAATCAGGGCCTTCTCCCGGGTCAACCTTTCCGGAAGGAGCGTCGAACGAATCCAGACCAAGTTCCAGTCGGGCCTCGTCAGAAAGCATCGACTGGTCCCAAGCCGGCTCGAAGACCAGTTCGACATTGCAGGCAGTGATGCCCGGCACGTCCTTGACATTAGTCTGCACCTCATCCAGAACCATATCCGCCATCGGACAGTTAGGTGCGGTGAAAGTCATCTTGATGTAAGCCTCGTGCTTCTTGTTGATGACAAGCTCGTAGATCAGGCCGAGGTCATAGATGTTCACCGGAATCTCCGGGTCGTAGACCTGCTTCAGCGCAAGGATGACGTTGTCATACAGCGGGGCGAGTTCTTTGACATCGTCAGCCGTCAGAACCTCGTCCGTCCGCTCCACCTTCGACACCTCTGACCGCGGCTCTCCAGCCGCAGCCTCCTGCGATTCAACCGCCTTCGTCTCGGCTGCAATCTTCTGCGATTCACCTTTTTTACTGAATATGCTCATTTGCTTAATTTTCGCTTGTAATAAATACCTGTGACAAAATACCTTATCTCACTTCAAAGGGTTAGTCCATAAAGCATCAGTCCACGTTAGCCCCCTTCCTAAATCCCTCCCCTCGGGGGAGGGACTTTCTACATCACTATCGTGATGGGAAATATGTTTTTACGCACAAAAAGATCTAAATTTTCCGATTATGCTCTACCAATTTTATAAAAAAATCAGGACCTTTTACCTTATGCCCGGCAGTGTCAGCTGTTCTCCAGCGCCACAGCCTTGATGGTCTCGATCATCGACACCAGACCGTTCGCCCTCGTAGGAGAAAGATTCTCCTTCAGACCTATCTGGTTTATGAAACCGAAATCATCCCCTGCGATCTCTTCAGGCGTACGGCCTGAATAGACGCTGACAAGCAGCGAGATTATCCCTTTTGTGATGATGGCGTCGCTGTCAGCCTTGAACCAAAGTTTTCCGTCCTCCAGCCTCCAATCCAGCCAGACTCTCGACTGACAACCCTTAATCAATTTATCCTCAGTCTTTTCCGATTCCGGATAAGCTTCAAGATTCTTTCCTAAGTCGATGAGATACTCGTATTTGTCGAGCCATTCATCGTACATCGAGAAATCATCGATCACAGACTGTTTAGCTTCCTGAAGTGTCGTCATAAAAAAATCTCCTAAACAAGCATCGCTATCGCCCTGTCAAGCGACTTTATAAAATGTTCAGCTTCCTCCATCGTGTTGTACGGAGCGAGGGAAGCCCGCAGCATTCCAGTCACGCCGAATCTGTCCATGAGCGGCTCGGCGCACATCTGACCCGAGCGCACGGCCACTCCCATCTTGTCAAGAATGAGAGCCAGATCCTCATGGTGCGCACCCTCCACGCTGAACGAAAAGAGCGGGATTTTTTTCTCAGTTCCACGTGGAACACCGTAAAGATGCACCCGAGGATTGCCGGTCAAAGCATCGAAGAGATAGTCATAGACCCCCTTCTGATAATTGACGGATTCCTCATCGTTCATCAACTTTGCCGCTTCGATGGCCGGTTTCAGAGTCGGAACCGAATTGAAATTCTGGGTTCCGGCCTCGAATTTTTCCGGAAGCGGAGCGTAAGTCGTGCCGGAAAACTTCACCGTCGCTATCATCTCTCCCCCACCCTGGTAAGGCACCATCTGGTCAAACCATTTCTTCTTCCCGTAAAGAACACCGGTGCCTGTGGCCGCATAGACCTTGTGACCGGAAAAGGCATAAAAGTCACAGTCGACATCCTGGACATCGATCCCTTCGTGCACAAAACCCTGCGCACCATCGATAAGAACAGGACAATTTCTTGAATGACAAATATTTACGATTTCCTTGACGGGATTGACAATGCCGAGTACATTGGAAATCTGGGTGACAGCGACCAGTTTAGTCCTGTCAGAAAGAAGACCTTTAAGTTCTTCAAGATCAAGATGGCCTTCATCATCAACCTTCAAAACCTTCAGCACAGCTCCTTTCCTCTGGCAGAGCATCTGCCACGGCACGATGTCCGAATGATGCTCAGCTTCAGAAACAATTATCTCATCTCCTTGATTTACAAAGGTTTCGCCAAAAGAAAAGGCCACGAGGTTGATGGAAGCCGTGGTCCCGGATGTGAATATTATCTCCTCCCTGCGGGCCGCATTGAGATATTCCTTCACAGCGTCGCGCGTGCTTTCATATTCATCGGTCGCCTGAGCGGCAAGCGAATGGACGGCGCGGTGGATGTTGGCGTTGGCATCTATGGTCAGTCTGGTCCAGGTGTCGATGACCGACCGGGTACGCTGCGCCGAGGCCGCATTGTCAAAGTAGACAAGCGGCTTGCCGTAGACTTTCAGTCCCAGCGCCGGGAACATATTCCGTATTTCCTGAATGTTCATACCGCGAACTAAATATCAATCTTGCAAAGATAATAAAACCTACGGAAGATTGGATGATTATTGATGAGGTGAAGCAGAAAGTAGAAAAAAAACGCAAAGAAAAAATTCCGAAAACTCAGCCTCAAAAGCACTCGAATGTGATGCGAAAATGTTATTTTTGCCACGGACAAAACACTTGAATATGATCGACTACATCAAAGGCACGATTGCCGGACTCTCCCCTGCTGAACTGATTCTGGAAAACAACGGTATCGGCTACAGAATCCAGATTTCCCTGCAGACCTACCAGGCGCTTCAGGACAAGAAAGAAGCCACGGCCTACATCTACCACTATCTTCGTGAAGATGCAGAACTGTACTACGGTTTCGCCACAAAAGACGAAAGGGAACTTTTCGAGCTTCTCATCAGCGTGTCTGGAATCGGAGTGAATTCAGCCAGGATGATGCTTTCATCACTCTCCGCAGAAGAAATCAGGCAGGCAATCCTGTCGGAAGACATAGCGAGGATCAAAAGTGTGAAAGGAATCGGGGCGAAAAGCGCACAGAGGCTGGTTCTGGAACTGAAAGACAAAATCGTCAAGGGTGAAGGCTCGGAATCCACCGAACTGTTCGGCGGCAACCGCAACGAGATTGTCGAGGAAGCCAGCAGTGCCCTTGTGATGCTCGGTTTCGCCAAGCCGGCCGTCAACAAAGCCATCCAGTCAATTCTCAAAGCCAATCCTAACGCAAAAGTCGAGCAGATCATCAAGTCCGCGCTCCAGATGCTATAATAAAATTAAAACTGGCTGGAAACCGTCACCTGCCGAAATAAACCAGCAGAACCGAAATGTCCGCAGGAGAGACTCCTGAAATGCGGGATGCCTGGGCTATAGTAGATGGCTTGTACTTTTCTAGTTTCTGACGGCACTCTATGGTAAGTCCGGAAACCTTGCTGAAATCAAAACCATCCGGAATCTTCAAATCTTCAAGTCTTGAAATCTTTTCGGCTATTGACTTTTCCCTGTCGATATAACCCTTGTACTTGATTTCTATCTCCACCGCATCTATGATTTCCTTACGGGATAAGGCTGAAAGCCCGCTCTCCCCTTCCGGCAGACTCACCGAAAACTTCTCGAATGTTCCACGTGGAACATTTTTTAGCAAATCAGCGAGCGATACCTCCGGCCTAGAAGCGAGGTCAGAGATACGTTTGGATTCAGTCAGAACAGCGGAACCTACGGAAGAAAGGTAGCCATTGACAACATCTGCCTTCATATTCACACTCTCGCACATCGAAGAAAGCTTCGAGGCGCAGGAATATTTCCGCTCCACAAGCTCCATTCGCCTGTCGGAAGCAAGTCCTATTTTGTGAGATTTTTCAGTCAGTCTATAGTCAGCGTTGTCCTGACGAAGAAGAATCCTGTACTCAGCACGCGAGGTGAACATCCTGTAAGGCTCATCGACACCCTTCGTGATGAGATCATCAATCAGAACTCCGATGTAAGACTCGTCACGGCGTAGAATGAAAGGCTCTTTTTCGTTAACCTTCAAATGGGCGTTGATGCCGGCGATGATGCCCTGCGCACCCGCCTCCTCGTAGCCGGTGGTGCCGTTGATCTGACCTGCGAAAAAGAGGTTCTCCACTCCCCTCACCTCGAGCGTCTCCTTTAATTGGGTAGGGTCGAAATAATCATATTCCACGGCATAGGCAGGTTTGAATATCTTGGCGTTCTCCAAGCCTTCTATGTTATGCAAAGCCTCCAGCTGCACGTCGAGCGGAAGCGAGGACGAGAATCCCTGCAGATAGTACTCGTTGGTGTCACTCCCCTCCGGCTCGAGAAACAGCTGGTGGGAATCCTTGTCCGGGAAAACCCTTAGCTTGTCCTCGATGCTTGGACAGTAACGAGGACCCTTGCCGGAGATCATTCCGGTGAACATCGGAGAATCCTTGAAACCGGATTTCAGAATCTCATGAACCTTGGAATTTGTGTGCAGGATGAAGCAAGGCATCTGCTCTGATTTCTCCTGAACCCTTGACGGAACATCAAGGTAGGAGAACCTTTCCGGAACGTCATCGCCGAACTGCTTGAGAAGTCCGGAAGTGTCGACCGAGGAGATGTCGATTCTCGGAGGAGTCCCGGTCTTCATCCTGCCGGTCTTCAATCCGAGATCCATCAGCTGCTCCGTCAGACCATGTGAGGACAACTCCCCTATCCTGCCACCTTCAAAAGATGTACGGCCGATGAACATCCTGCCGTTAAGGAAGGTTCCTGTGGCAAGAACAACCGCCCGAGACTTGAAAATTGCCCCGGTATTTGTCTTGACTCCGCAGATTTTTGAATTCTCAAAGAGAAAAGAAGTGATAAAATCTGCGTAAATATCTAATTTACAATTAGTTTCAAGGATTTTACGCCAGCACTGCGAAAAAGCCTGTTTGTCACATTGAGCCCTCGGACTCCACATAGCAGGGCCTTTCGAGCGGTTGAGCATCCTGAACTGGAGAGTCGAAGCGTCAGTCACCAGACCCATCATTCCTCCGAGCGCGTCAATCTCGCGGACGATCTGTCCCTTGGCTATTCCGCCCACAGCCGGGTTGCAGGACATCCTTGCGAAACTCAGCAGATCCGAATTCACAAGGAGGACAGAAGAACCCAGATTGGCGGCGGCAGCGGCGGCCTCGCAACCGGCATGCCCTCCCCCGACGACTATGACATCATATTCATAAATCATCCTTAGAAATGAAAATTTATCAATGAATATTTAATCAAATATCTATTCACAAAATATCGTCGCCGCATCAGGCCTTGTCGCGGAGGCTGAGATAGTAGTCCTCCTTTGCCCGCATCACCTTCTGGTCTTCCGGAGTGTGGTCATCGTAACCTATGAGATGAAGCACCCCGTGCACAATCACCCTGTGGAGTTCTTCATCGAACTCCGTTCCGAATTCGATGGCGTTCTCGCGCACGCTGTCGATGCTTATGAAAAGGTCACCGGAAAGCTTGTCACCCTCGCAGTAGTCGAAAGTAATCACATCGGTGAAATAGTCGTGATGAAGGTAGCGGAGGTTGACATCAAGGATGTAATTGTCTGAACAAAAAATGATTGAGATGTCGCCAAGAGTTTTGATCTCACTTCCGGCCACCATCTTGAGCCAACGGTTGTTGGCCTGCTTGTTCTTGAACAGGAACTTGATGTCCTCACAATAGTATCTTACCATATGATAGAAATTTACGCGAATCTACAACTATTTGGCAAAACTTAGAACCCGGCACGTACATATTCACTTGCATATTCACGTAAAAGACTCGGACGCACCTTTTAAAGATTAGATAGGAATCACCCTCCAAGGAATCGAAAAATGGGTTTTAAGGCGAAATTTCTGTAAAAAATTTGATATGAAAATAATTATTTCTAACTTTGGAAGCCTATTGGAAGGTTTTTCCTCCAATCAGGGTGTAACGGATGATTGTTAAAAAATTTAATTGTTAATATGGAAGTCAAGAAAACACCAAAAGCCGATCTTGAGAACAGAAGAACTCTCTTCACAGAGATCGGACTCGTGGTCGCCCTTCTCGCAGTCTGGGGAGCATTCGCCTACAGCACCAAGGAGAAGGCGGTGGCCAGTCTGGGTGAAGACACCCAGGTAGTGGAAGTCGAGGATATGGTTCCTATCACCCAGGAGACCCCTCCACCACCGACAGAGGCCCCGAAGATTCCTATCCTCTCCGACCAGATCGACATCGTCGAGGATGACATCAAGGTAGAAGACAACTTCATGAGCCTTGAAGATGACGCCAACCTTGGAGTCGAAATTATGGACTACGTAGAGGAAGTTCAGGAGGAAGTAGTTGAGGAAGAGGCAATTCCATTCCAGCTCGTAGAGGAGAAACCATCATTCAACGGTGGTGACGCCAACGAGTTCTCAAAGTGGGTCAACTCCAAGCTTCAGTATCCTGAAATCGCCAAGGAGAACGGTGTACAGGGCCGTGTGACCCTCCAGTTCACGGTTAACCCTGACGGATCAGTAAGCAACGTGAAGGTTCTCCGCGGAGTCGATTCATCCCTTGACAAAGAGGCCGTCAGAGTGGTTTCGATGTCACCGAAGTGGAAACCAGGCAAGCAGCGTGACCGTGCCGTGAAGGTGACTTACACCTTCCCTGTGATTTTCCAGCTTAGGTAACACATTTAAAGACAATGAACAAGGGGGTGACTAAAGCAATTAGTCATCCTCTTTTTTGATTAATATGGAAGAACAGCAGAACATAGAAAAAGCCGTCTTCGTCGGCATAATAAGACAGAACGACGACGAAAGAAAGGTCAAAGAGTACCTTGACGAACTTGAATTTCTGGCTGAGACAGCCGGCGCGACTGGTGACAGAAAGTTCATACAAAGGCTTGACAAACCTGAAAAAGCGACCTACATAAGAAGCGGAAAACTTGAAGAGATAGCCGCCTACTGCGAAGAAAACGAGATAAGGTACGTGATTTTCGATGACGAACTTACAGGAATGCAGCAGAGAAACATAGAAAAGGTAATCAATTGCAGCTCAGTGATTGACAGGACAAGCCTTATTCTTGAGATCTTCGCCCAGAGAGCCAAAACCTCCTACGCCAAGATGCAGGTGGAACTGGCCAGGTACAATTATATGCTGCCAAGACTGGCCGGAATGTGGACCCACCTTGAAAGACAGAGAGGAGGAATGGGCACCAGAGGCGGTATGGGCGAGACCCAGATAGAAATCGACCGCCGTATCGTCAAGGAGAGGATTGCGAGACTCAAGGAACAGCTTAAGAAAGTCGACCGCCAGATGGCCACGCAAAGGGGCA
Source organism: bacterium (assembly GCA_963619595.1). Taxonomy (GTDB): domain Bacteria; phylum Bacteroidota; class Bacteroidia; order Bacteroidales; family UBA932; genus Cryptobacteroides. The sequence goes on from CAVEYE010000146.1 coordinate 45,567, forward strand.
ATAGAGGCTCTATGGTGCGACTTTCCCTTGTAGGCTACACCAACGTAGGTAAAAGCACTTTGATGAATCTGCTGGCCAAATCTGACGTTTTTGCCGAGAACAAGCTTTTCGCCACGCTAGACACGACAGTCAGAAAAGTCGTGATAGAAAACGTACCTTTCCTGCTGAGCGACACTGTAGGCTTCATCAGAAAACTGCCTACACAGCTTGTGGAGGCCTTCAAAAGCACCCTTGACGAAGTAAGGGAAGCCGACATCCTGCTACACGTCGTGGACATTTCACACCCGGGATTCGAGGAGCAGATGGAAGTCGTGGAGAGAACCCTTCAGGAAATCGGAGCGAGCAACAAGCCTGTCTATGTGATTTTCAATAAGATAGACTCCTACACCTACGAAGAGTACGATGAATTTTCTCTCACACCAAAAGGCAAGGAGAACCGTTCGCTGGAAGAATTGAAGAACAGCTGGATAGCACAGGAGAAGACTCCTTGCATATTCATTTCAGCCATCAACAAGACCAACATAGAGAAGTTGCGTGCCGACATCTACAAGATGGTGGCGGAGATCCACGCGGGACGCTACCCGTTCAACAATTTCCTCTGGTAAAAGAACTTTGTAGAGGTAAAATTCTCTATTCAGGAATATGTAGCCTCACAATGAAGCAAAAAAATGTCGGAAGAACTTACGCTCTTCCGACATTTTATTATTTACTTATTGATAGTTAAACTCTTACTCAGAGAATTTAGCTTTGAGGAACTCGCGGTTGAGACGGGCGATGTGCTCGATCGAGATTCCCTTAGGGCACTCCATCTCGCAGGCGCGGGTGTTCGTACAGTTACCGAAACCAAGTTCCTCCATCTTCGCGACCATATTCCTAGCCCTTCTGGCAGCCTCAGGACGACCCTGTGGAAGCAGGGCGAGAGAGCTGACTCTGGCGGCGACGAACAGCATCGCTGAACCGTTCTTGCAGGTGGCCACGCAGGCGCCGCAACCTACGCAGGTGGCAGCGTCCATACTCTTCTCAGCATTCTCGTGGGAGATGAGAATGTTGTTGGCATCCTGAGCGGAACCTGTTCTGACAGAGATGAATCCGCCGGCCTGGAGAATCTTGTCGAAAGCGCTGCGGTCAACGACCAGGTCCTTGATGATAGGGAAAGCGGCGCTTCTGAAAGGCTCGACAGTGATGGTGGCTCCATCCTTGAAATGGCGCATGAAGAGCTGGCAGGTTGTGACGTGGTCATCAGGTCCGTGGGCGCGGCCGTCGATGAACAGCGAGCAGGCACCGCAGATACCCTCGCGGCAGTCGTGGTCGAAAGAAACCGGACCGCTGCTCTTGC
>CAVEYE010000147.1:0-3365 GCA_963619595.1 bacterium
ACGAACGAGATCTACCTCCCGAAGGGGACCTGGACAGACGCCTGGACCGGCGAGAAGATCGTCAGCAAGGGCGAGACCATCACCCACGAGTACCCGGCCAACCGCGCCGGCCTGCTCTTTATCCGCGAGGGTGCGATCATCCCTACCCAGCCGGACGTTCAGTACCTCGGCTCCAACGCCTTCGACAAAATCATCCTCAAGGTCTACCCTCACGGCGACAGCAGCTACACCCTGCTCGACGATGACGGCGAGACTTATGAATATGAGAACGGAGCCATCGCTTCGACTTTGTTCGAGTCCCACGAGAAGGGCGGCGCTGTAGAGATCGTGGCCAACCCTGTGCAGGGCACCTTCAACGGAATGCCTTCTGAGCGTGAATATTCATTCTCGGTCCAGAGGGATTCCAAGCCGGCTTCGGTTTCCGTCAACGGGAAGGTCGTGGAGGACTGGACCTACGAAGGCGGAATGGTGAATTTCGCCGCCGGAAAGGTCTCTGTGGCCGACAAGGTAGTGGTGGAGATAAAATAATCATTCCGAGATGAAAAGAGCCGTCATATTCATAAGCCTTCTCGCCGCCGCGGTGTCCTGCACGCAGAAGGACTGGAAGGACGCATCGCTGCCGGCCGACGAAAGAGCGCAGCTGCTGCTCAAGGAGATGACCCTTGAGGAGAAAGTCGGCCAGATGTGCCAGTACGTCGCTCCGTGCTATGTCGAGCCGGGAAAGGGTTCGGCCAAAAAGAACATCGACGCTTCCGACGAGAACCTTGGCAACAAGGACCTGACAGACAAAATCCGCAGAGGCGAGGTCGGAGCGTTCCTGCACGTGATGACATCCTCCGAGGCGGTGGCGCTCCAGAAAATAGCGCGGGAGAGCCGCCTGCAGATTCCGCTTCTGCTCGGAATCGACGCGATCCACGGCAACGCCTTGATCGAGGGCTGCACCGTCTACCCTACGAACATCAACATGGCCTCCACCTTCAATCCGCAGTTTATGGAGAGAATCGGCGAGGAGACCGCCCTTGAAATGCGCCAGAGAGGACTTTTCTGGACTTTCGCGCCTAACCTCGACATCGCCCGCGACGCCCGCTGGGGCAGGATGGGCGAGACTTTCGGCGAGGATGCGCTGCTGACCTCCGAGATGGGCAAATATGCCATCTGGGGACTTCAGGGACGTGACGGGAAGTATTCAGGCAATCACGTTGTTGCCTGCGCCAAGCACCTCATCGCCGGGGGTGAGCCGTTCGGAGGACTGAACGCCGCGCCGATGGACATCTCCGAGCGCAAACTCCGAGAACTCTATCTGCCGCCTTTCATCGCCGCCGTCAAGGAGGCGAAAGTCGGCACGGTGATGGCTGCCCACAACGAGATCAACGGCATTCCTTGCCACGGCAACCATTGGCTGCTGAACGACTTGCTGCGCGATGAACTCGGCTTCGACGGTTTCGTGGTCAGCGACTGGATGGACATCGAGAGGCTTCACTCGATGCATCACTGGGTTCCGGATTCGACGGAAGCCTATGTGGTGTCGGTGGAGGCCGGAATCGATATGCATATGCAGGGCGACAAATATTTCGAGGCCGTGGTCGGAGCAGTGAAGTCTGGCCGCATTCCTGAAAGCAGGATCGACCAGGCGGCCGGAAAGATTCTGGCCGTGAAGTTCGCCCTCGGTCTTTTCGAGCATCCTGTACCTGAGATCCCCGCAGTCCTCGAAGGAGCGGCCGAGCATCGTCGGACAGCCCTCGAGGCCGCGAGACAGAGCCTCGTGCTGCTGAAGAACGACGGGACCCTTCCGCTGAAGGCTCCACGCCGGATCTTCGTGGCAGGCCCTAACGCCGACAGCCAGACCATACTCGGAGACTGGGCGGTCCCTCAACCGGATTCGTCTGTCATAACAGTTCTTGAAGGTCTCAAGGCCGCGATGCCTGGAGTCTCCATCGACACGATGTGCTTCGGCGGCAAGATCGACAATGTCGACGCCAAGGGCATAATGGCGGCCCACCACAAAGCGACCGCGGCGGATGTGAACATAGTCGTCGTCGGAGAGAATTCGCAGAGATATTCGGCCTTCGGGCGTACCTGCGGCGAGAACTGCGACCGTGACGACCTGAACCTGCCGGGAATGCAGGAGGAACTCCTGGAGGCCATCATGGCTTCAGGCAAGCCTACGGTCGTCGTGCTGATGAGCGGCAGGGCGCTGAGCGTCGGCTGTGCAAAAGACCACGCCAACGCCATCCTGAATGTCTGGGAGCCGGGTCAGATGGGAGGACAGGCCATCGCCGAGGTCCTGACCGGACAGGTCAACCCGTCAGGCAAACTGCCTGTGACCGTGCCTCGCAACGTAGGTCAGGTGCAGACCGTCTACAACTACAAGCATTCTCAGTACTCCCGCCAGTTCGCGACTTCCGTGAGCGGTGCGCTCTGGCCGTTCGGCTACGGCCTGAGTTACAGCGGCTTCGCCTACTCGGACGCCGGCCTTTCAAAGGCTGAGATCGGTGCCGGGGAGTCCCTCAAGGCCAGCGTCACCGTCACCAACAACGGACCTTACGACGGCGACGAGGTCGTGCAGCTCTACATCAGGGATGAATATGGTTCCGTGACCCGTCCGGTCAAGGAACTGAAGGCGTTCAGCCGAATCAGCCTGAAGAACGGCGAAAGCCGGACCGTAGAGTTCGACATCACTCCTGAGATGCTTCAGTGCTGGGGAGCTGACGAGAAATGGACCGTGGAGCCTGGCGAATTCACGATCCTGCTCGGATCTTCTTCTGCCGATGCAGACCTGGTTCCGCTGCGGCTTGAAGTAATGTGATCCAATCCTTCTGCCGGTGCTATCTTGCTATCGGCCGCGTCTTCTTCCGGAGCCAGACTGAGACTTCGGGAGAGAGGCGAGGGGAGATCGTCCTGTACACCTGCTCGTTGTAAGCGTTGAGCCAGTCGATTTCGGACCGGTCCAGCAGATCGGCGATTATGGCCGAAGTGTCGAAATGGCAAAGCGTGAGCGGCTCGAACCTGAGCCAGCGCCCGAATTCATTCTCTCCCGCATCCACCTGCGCATCCTGCCGATCTTTTCCAGCCTTGACGCTCCGACCTGCTCTTCTCCGAGAGTCAGGACCGGAGTCCGGGGAATCATAGGCCTGTCTTTCCAGAACGCATCCAGCATGTCGGGGACGTTGACCGTCACCTTCTCCGGTGTAGCCGGAAACCCAGGCGACCTGATGCCATCGTTCAGCGGAATATTCGCTGTTGTGCGGGTCGTTTCCGGTCAGTATGACCGCGTCGAGATCCTTCGAGCGCATCATCGCGCGGATGCTGGATTATCAGGCGGGATTCCGACGGGAATCGGAGGCGGCGGATTGGATTTCTGAACA
>CAVEYE010000148.1:0-5856 GCA_963619595.1 bacterium
ACGGCCGGACAGAATTGCAGCCGGAACCCATTCAGAACGGCTTTTTTGTGCAATTCTGTTTTCGGAAGAAAGGCGGAATATGCATTGTGGCCTCGTACAACCGTGGTGCTGTCGAAACACGGGCGGATCGGATTTGCACCCGCAAAGCGTTAACGAGAATTTCAGTGCGAATCTTTCGTCGGCCTTAACCAGCGGCCTTAACCGTCGGCCTTAACCAGCGGCCTTAACCAGCGGCCTTAACCAGCATTGGACTATAGATACCATCATGATATTCGTATTGCGGATAATCGTTATTTTATTTTTGCGGAAAGACGTTTAGTGAATATCTTTGCCTTGAATTATGGCGACAGGACAAAAGGACATACTGCTCGGGATGATCCGCAGCGGACAGCGGATGACCCTTGGCCAGCAGATACGGCTGACGGTTCTTCTGAGTCTGCCGGCGATCGCCGCCCAGGTCTCGTCGGTGCTTATGCAGTACATCGACGCCGGCATGGTCGGACATCTTGGAGCCAACCAGTCAGCCTCCATAGGCCTCGTCACGACCAGCACCTGGATTCTCGGCGGCTTCACCTCAGGAGCCTGCTCAGGCTTCTCCGTGCAGGTGGCCCACCTCTGCGGAGCCGGCAATTTCAAGGAGGCGAGGGCTGTGATGCGTCAGGGACTCACGAGCGTGTTCACCATCGCCCTGATCCTCGCCACGGTCGGGGTCTGCCTCAGCGGACCTCTCCCCCGCTGGCTCGGCGGCACCCCTGAAATCATACCGGACGCCACGGCATATTTCCTTATATATTCAGCCTTCATCCCCGTCAGCGCGGTAGGATGGGCGGCGAGCGCGATGCTGCAGGCGAGCGGCAACATGAAAGTGCCGAGCCTGATGTTCATCGGGATGTGCGTGCTGGACGTGGTGTTCAACGCCATATTCATCTACGGTTGCGGGATGGGCGTGGCAGGAGCGGCGCTTGGCACGGGTGCGGCCGAGACCCTCACCTCGCTCTACGTGACCTGGTACGTACTGAGACGGTCCAAAGAGTTGAGCATCAAGGGAGAGAAAGGGACATTCGCACCGGAATCGAAGACAATCCGGAACGCCTGGGGCATCACCGCCCCGATGTGGCTCCAGAACATAATAATGAGAGGGTCGCACATCATGAGCACCATAATAGTCGCCCCTCTGGGTCCGGTCTCGATCGCGGCCAACTCGCTGGCGATCATCGCCGAGAGTTTCTGCTACATGCCGGGCTACGGCATCGAGGAGGCGGCCACGACCCTGGTTGGCCAGAGTCTGGGAGCGAAAAGGCGGGACGTGGCCAAACGGTTCTCCCGTATAACGATGCTGATGGCCGCGGGGATAATGACCATCCTCGGCGCGCTGATGTTCATCTTCGCCACCGACCTTATGAGGATGCTGAGTTCCGATCCGGACGTCATTGCCCTCGGAGCGAAGGTCCTGAGGATCGAGGCGTTCGCCGAGACCTTCTACGCCTTCTCGATCGCCGGCTACGGATCCTGCGTGGGCGGCGGCGACACCCTTGTGCCGAGCGTTATGAACTTCGGGAGCATGTGGGTGGTGAGGATCGGCCTGGCCCTGATCCTGACTCCGAAACTCGGGCTTGTGGGCTACTGGATCGCGATGTGCGTCGAACTCAACGTGCGCGGCGCCCTCTTCCTCTGGAGGCTGGGCGGCGAGAAATGGATGAAACTGAGGATCACTTAGGAATATATTATAATATAAGTACACACCAACTTTGAGGATACACTATGGAGAAGATCATCAACCAGGAATTCGGAGGCGAAAGGCCTCTGTACTGCAGGCACGGACTCTACCTTGAGAACGTCAAGATACACGCCGGTGAGTCGGCTCTGAAAGAGACCGGCGACATCACGGCGGTCCATTGCCAGTTTGAAGGCAAGTACCCGTTCTGGGAGTGCGACGGCTTCGTCATCAAGGACAGCCTGCTGACGGTCGGAGCCCGCTCCGGCCTCTGGTACTCGAAAAACTGCGAGATTTACGACACGATCATCGACGCGCCGAAGACTTTCAGGCGGATGGACGGGATAAAGCTCCGTAACGTGCAGATTCCGGGCGGCACGGAGACCTTCTGGGACTGCAGGAACATCGATGTGGCCGACTGCGTCATCGACAGGGCCGACTACGTCTTTATGCATTGCGAGAACGTGAAACTGACAAATGTCAAGCTCAACGGCAACTACAGTTTCCAGTATGCGAAGAACGTGGAGATCCGCGGCTGCGTGCTGAACTCGAAGGATTCGTTCTGGGAGGCGGAGAACGTCACCGTCGTCGACTCCGTCATCAATGGTGAATATCTTGCCTGGTACTCGAAGAACCTGCGTCTTGTGCGCTGCCACATCACCGAGACCCAGCCTCTCTGCTACTGCGACGGTCTCGTGCTGGAGGACTGCACCCTCGGAGCCGACGCCGACCTTGCTTTTGAATATTCCTCCGTGGAGGCCACCGTGAAGGGGCACGTCCCTTCCATCAAGAATCCCCGCACCGGATCCATCCGCTACGGTTCGGTCGGAGAGATCATCATCGACGGGAACATCAAGGCCCCGGGCGACTGCGTTCTCGAGAAGATGTAGAACCCGACCCGGGACATGACCGGGAATAAAAGAAAAACAGGTTGAAATTTTAGGATTTCAACCTGTTTTCTTTGTGGTGTCGGGAAGAATCGAACTGCCGACACATGGATTTTCAGTCCATTGCTCTACCATCTGAGCTACGACACCATTTTTTTCCTTGCGGCCGCTACCCGAAGGGGGCGTTCCCGTTTGGGATTGCAAAGATAGGCAAAAATCTTTTGGTCGCAAATTTTTTTGACAAGAAATCGCGATTTTCTTTAACGAGTGGATGATTTTGGCTAAATTCGCCATCATGACCGGCAGGATATTCATAAAAGTCATCCTTCCGCTGCGGCTGGAATGGGAGCCCTTCTACTTCGTGGAGGGGTGGTCGCCGCGCGTAGGCGACAGGGTGGCCGTGGATTTCGCCGGGAAGGAGTACACCGCCGTGGTCAGCGACGCCGACGCCGGACGGGAAGCTGAAGAGACCGGCATAGCGGCGAAGGCGAAGAAAGTCAGCCGCGCCGCCGACGGGCTGGAGCCTGTAAGTCCGGAAGAGATCGCCCTCTGGAGGAAGATTTCAGACTACTATCTCTGCACCGTCGGAGAGGTCTACAAGGCGGCCTACCCTGCCGGAAAGGTGAGCGAGGAGGCTGTGGAGGCCAGACGGGAAGAGCGAAGAAAAGAGCGGGAGACCAAGGCCGCGGCCAGGCTGGAGGAGAAGGTGGAGAAGCTGCTCGGGCGGATAGCCCGGAAAGAGGAACAGGCCGCCAAGGCAAAGAAAGCCGCGACCCGCGGCCGGTACGAAGCGGAGAAAGAAACGCTTGAAAAAGAACTCGAGGCGCTCCGTTCTTCCGCAGCGCGGAAGAACAGGGAAGTGGCCGGAGGACTAACCGAAGATGCGGAAGGAAAAGAAATCACACTCTCAGCTGCGCAGGAAACGGCATATTCAGAAATCAAGAAGATTTTCGCCGCCGGGAAACCCGCTCTTCTGCACGGGGTGACGGGGTCCGGGAAGACGGAGATTTACCTCAAACTGGCGCAGGAGACCCTCGGCCGCGGAAGGAACGTGCTTTACCTTGTGCCGGAGATCGCACTCAGCAGGCAGTTGGAGGACAGGCTCGAGGAGGTGTTCCCGCGGCGGCTGATGGTGTTCCATTCCGGCGAGACAATGGCGAGCAGGCGGGCGACAGCCTCCGAGGCGAGAAGAAGCGGCGCGGGCTACATAATCCTCGGCACCCGCAGCGCCATATTCCTGCCGCACAAGGACCTTGGACTTGTCGTGGTCGACGAGGAGCAGGATCCGTCCTACAAGCAGGACTCCCCCGCCCCGAGGTACAACGGCCGCGAAAGCGCCATAATGCTCGCGTCCATATTCAAGGCTGACGTGGTGCTCGGTTCCGCCACGCCGTCGCTCGAATCGCTCTACAACTGCGGGGCCGGCCGCTACGGACTCGCGAGGCTCGACAAACGCTACTACGAGGCCGCCGACTCGGACATCGAGGTCATAGACACCATCGCGGAACGCCGCAAGAACGGAATGGTCGGGAACTTTTCCCGCAAACTGATAGAACACATCCGCAGATGCCTCGACGCCGGCGGCCAGGTGATGATTCTCCGGGAGAAAAGAGCCTACGCCTCCGCCGTGCAGTGCCAGGAGTGCGGCGACATCCCGAAATGCAGCCGCTGCGACGCCACGCTCAGTCTCCACCACCGCGCGGACGGAACCCCCAAACTCGCCTGCCACTACTGCGGAAGGGTGTATGAATATTCAGGAATATGCAGCCGTTGCTCGGGTGCGATGCGTCCGCTGGGGGCGGGTACGCAGAAGATCGAGGAGGAGGCCGCCGCGCTTTTCCCGCAGGCCCGGATAGCCAGGCTGGACAGCGATTCGGCGCATAGCCGGGGCTATGAGACCGACGTGATCCGGCGGTTCTCCGAAGGCAGGACCGACATTCTCATCGGCACGAGGATGGTGGCCAAAGGCTTCGATTTCAGCGGTCTGAGCCTCGTGGCCGTGCTGCAGGCCGACTCGATCCTTAGCCAGCAGGACTACAAGGCCGACGAGCGGGGTCTCCAGCTTCTCGAGCAGTTCAGGGGCCGCTGTGGGCGACGTGGGGCAAAGGGACTGTTCGTCATCCAGACCTCTCAGCCGGAACATCCTGTCTACCAGAGCATTGAAGGCAGGATAGATTCGGACGGAGCCACGGCCAGGCTTCTTGCCGAACGGAAACTCTTCGGTTATCCGCCATATTCCCGCGTGGTCGGGGTCATCATCAAGGACTACAACCTGTCCCGGATCGAGTTCCTCTCGCAGGCTCTTGCCCAGGAACTTTCCCGGGTTATGGCCGGCGGTGCCGCAGGGGCAGCGGGGGCTGTTGGGGTTCCGGGGGCAGGTCCGGGGGCAGGTCTGGCAGCGTCGGCGAGTCCGGCGGCGGGTCCGGCGGGAGCGGTTCTGGCGGGTCCGGTGGGGGCAGCCGTTCCTGCGTGTCCGGGGGGTCCGGGGGGTCCGGGGGTGGCAGGAGCAGCCGTTCCTGCTCAGGGCCTCGGCTTCGCCCCGGCAGCGTCGTCCAGGGTGAGCGTCATAGGTCCATATTCACCGGCCGTGGATAAAATTTCAAACCAGAACATCCGCCTGATCCGCATTCTTCTCCCGAAGGACCGCTCGCTGAAAAGCAACAAGGCCGCGCTGGCCGCCGCCGTCGCCAGGTTCGAGAAAGACCGCAGGTACACAGGCCACATCGCCCTCGACGTCGACCCGGCGTGACAGGCCACGCCCCCTCGCAGCCGATTCCGCGCGGCCGACTCCCATCACCGCTACTGTCCCCGGCGTGACAGGCCACGCCCCCTCGCAGCCGATTCCGCGCGGCCGACTCCCATCACCGCTACTGTCCCCGGCGTGACAGGCCACGCCCCCTCGCAGCCGATTCCGCGCGGCCGACTCCCATCACCGCTACTGTCCCCGGCGTGACAGGCCACGCCCCCTCGCAGCCGATTCCGCGCGGCCGACTCCCATCACCGCTACTGTCCCCGGCGTGACAGGCCACGCCCCCTCGCAGCCGATTCCGCGCGGCCGACTCCCATCACCGCTACTGTCCCCGGCGTGGCAGGCCACGCCCCCTCATCGTGCAGCGGAAGCCCTGGCTTACAACTCACCACACGGCCACCTGCAGGTCGCCCGGAGGCCCTTGTTGATAACTTCCTGCAAGACATTTTCCGTAGTTCGGAAATTTTCAGTAACTTTGAAATTTGAACATTGTCCCCGCACCCGGG
>CAVEYE010000149.1:0-9995 GCA_963619595.1 bacterium
TCCAGCACCGTCTTCTTCCCGTAGACCACGTCCCTCCGCTGCTCCCTGTCTGAATATTCAACGATGTCCTCGATTTTTGCCTCCGGCGGAAGTATAAGGTTGAGTATCCCGATGAGGATGTCCTTGTTGGCCCTGTCGGCCAGGACAGCCTTGAAGCCTGCGTCGCTCCGCAGGTCGACGAACGGAGCGAGTTTCTGATTGTTGAAGTTTTCCATAATTGTGGTTTTTTAGTAATTAATGTTAAACGTCTGATTAATCAGATCATTATGTTGTGCGGCCCGGTGTCAGGCCCCACATCGCGAACATAGGCACAATAAACGTAAATAAAGAAAAGAAACATATGCCGATGATAAAAAACAGAAAAACTTTTTCTTTATCGCCAGTACCCGCCCGTGCGTCAGATGCTCCATTCCCCGCACGAAAATCCCGTCAGATGCGGACTGCCTCGCCAGACAGTCATACACTTGGATATGGATGACATCGCCCTACTGTTCGAACTCTTTCCGATGAAATTCATCCGCAAAGTGTGGGAAGAAAGGATGGCCGGGCAAGGAGCGTATCTATATTCATTGAATATGATGATCGCGCAGTACTACTTCAACATCAAAAATCCGGAAGCGTTCCTCCGCCGGAAAGAACTCCAACAAATGAAAAAAGCGACCTGCAATGCGTAAAGGACTCACACCATCTATCGACAGCATCATCGACGCCGTGGCGGACAACAGATTGTAAATCAATTGAATAAACAATGGTCTGGTCGTGAAATCACGACCAGACCTTCTTTGTTTCCGTTGATTGTCAGGCAGTTGTCTGCCACGGCCACCAATTACTTCGCAGGGTAGGTGATCATCACTACATCTTCGTTGTTGAAGTCACCGTCAGCCTTGACGGCTACGACAGCGATGTAGTAGGTGCCGTCAGCAGCGATGTCCTTGCCGCCGGCCACACCGTAGAAGAACGGATCGGTGACGGTCTTGGTGACGGTAGCGTCTTTCTTCACATCCTTGGTGTTGTAAAGAGCCTGTGACATCACGGAAGCGGCATCTTCCATCATTCCCATCTCGACAAATGAAGCGACCTCGCTCACGTCCTCAACGGCGGTGAGATAGCCGTAAGGAGCGTCGATGTTGACGCTGTAAGTGATTGAGCCGGCTTTCAGGACAACATCATCGATAGGGTCCTTGTAGACGGTGACGGTGCAGGTAGCGGTCTTTCCACCGGCGGTGGCGGTGATGGTGGCCTCACCGGCGGCGACACCTGTGACAACACCCTCGGCCACGGTGGCGACGGTCACATCGGAGGAAGTCCAGGTGACCGCAGGGTCGGTGGCGTCAGCCGGGGCGACTGTAGCCACGAGAGCGCAGGTCTCACCTACCTTTACTGAAACCTCGGTCTGGTCGAGCGTAACGCTGGTAACCTCAACGTCCTTGGAGCAGGACACTGCCACCGCGCAGACTGCGGCGGCGAACAAAAAGAATCTTTTCATAACTGTTGTAATTTGTTAAATTGTTAATAGTTAATAATAAAAAATCGAACTTAAAAAAGAGAGGGGCAAATCCCGGACGGCACTCGGGGAATTTCCCGGCGGAGCCGAAAGAGCTATTCCGCCGACGCTCCGGCGTAAAGCTCGTCGATCTTGGCGGCGAGTTCTTCTCCGCGCAGATCCTGAGCGATGATCTTGCCGTCAGGATCAAGGATGAACATTCTCGGGATGCCGGTCACATTGAAGGACTTGGCCACAGGGCAGTCCCAGCCCTTGAGCGAGCTGACCTGATGCCAGTCAAGACCGTTCTCCTTGATGGCTTCGACCCACTTGTCGCGGGATTTCTCCTCGTCAAGCGACACGCCGAGAATCTCAAGACCGTCCTTGTGATGCTTCTCGTAGATGGCCTTCACGTTCGGAGCCTCGGCAAGGCAAGGACCGCACCAGGAAGCCCAGAAGTCGATGATCGTGTAGTGTCCGAGCAACTGACTGAGGGAAAAATCGTTGCCGTCAGGGTCAGGCAGAGTGAAATCCTCAGGGGTGCCACCCACGCTGAAATGCGAAGCCGCCTCGATCTTCTTGCCGAGTTCAACGCCCTGGGCCGAAGCCTTGACGGATGCATCAAGAGAATCGTACCTTGCCTGAACGAACTCGAAAGGACGGTTCTTCAGCAGGAAGTCATCAAAGAAGTAGGTGACAGCCACTGAGTTGCGGGTGGTGTCAAGATGCACGCGGATGATCGAGTCGTAAGCCTCCTTCATCATCACGATGCCCCGGCTGATGGAGTCGATCTGCTTCTGGTCGGTCATGTCGGCCAGTTTGGAGGCCATGATCATCGTGCCGAGCTGGATGAAGGCGTTGCTGAGGTTGAAATCCTCGCTATCCTCCAGAATCTTCTGCTCGCGGCCGCCGTCGACAGCGCAGTTGAGCGAAGTGTAGGCCTCACCCCTCCTGTTGGTGCCTTCCTTGGTGGTAATCGTGACCTTCACGGAATCAGTGCCTACGAATATGTTCTTGGAGTTGTCGCCGTAGCAGATCGTAAGTCTCTTTGGATAGTCCGGCGTGAGCGCGAACGAGAATGTCCCGTCCTCGCCGACGACAGCGGAAGCCACGAAAACGGAGTCCGCGTCCGGAACCTTCTCGCAAAGAACGACGGTGTCTCCCTGTCCACCTTCCCAGGTGCCGCAAACCACGGTCTTGTGGGAGCAGGATGATGCGCAAGCGGCCGTAATCAAGGCCAAAGCGCTGAAAATGAATTTACTTGTCTTCATCATTTATGAATATTTACTTTTACCTTTCCATGAATATCCTGACCCGGCGGACCGTCCTTCATTGAATTCCGCCCGGTCCGGTCCGTCACTCTATAGTCCAATCCAGATTCTCCTTCAGGTAACTCTTCACGGAAGCGATCTTCCGGTCGAAAACCTCCCTGCCGACGGTGATGGTTTCCTCTTTATTGGTCTTGGTGCCGTCCGCATTGTAGACGGTGGTCTCCTTGACGGTGGTCTGCTTCGCGGCGTTCTCGATCATAGCCTCCCGCCGGTCCTTGTCATAACAGAGAAGGAAGGCGACCATGTCGGCGAAATCCTGCTGGTAGGTCTTGATGTAGTAGACGAAGCCTTCGGTCGGCTCGTCACCGTACTTTCCGGCCTTGGCGAACTCGGCGGAATAGTAGTAGTGGAGATGGTAGCCGTACCTGCACGGCCGGAACGCACCGCAGTAGTAGTAGAGGTTGAACCGGTCTGTGTACGGGGTCATAGGCTCGCCGAAAGTCGTGCCTCTCTTGCTGAGCGTAGACTGGTAGAACTTGAAGTACGACATCTCGTAGTAGGCGTACATCCTGTCCTCGGCCGGTTTCATAAACTCCTCAGGTTCAGGCCAATGATTAGTGTTGGACATCATCCGCTCCACAAGGAGCGATGTCCACTCGTAGCGCAGGGAATCCCGGTCCACAGTCTCCAGAGCCTTGGCCGAGAAGGTCACCTGCTTGCCGCCGACCTCTCCGCAGAGGTTGCGGACGTTCTCGTCGCTGCGGTTGATGTCCTTCTTGCGGACAGGATCGTAGTCTTTCAGTTCATAAGTCCACCCGAAGCGCACGCTGTCGGCCACATACATCGTGGACGGCATCTGGGCGGCGATGAAGCCCTCCGGGAAAAGAGGAAACACCTCATCCTCAAGGAATCCGGCGACAGCGACGGTCTGCTCGTCCGTGGCCGGAGTGTAATCCGTCAGCAGGGTGTAACTACCGTCGAATGAATATTTCTGAGCGGCTATGTCGTTGGTGAGCATCACATTGTACTTCTCGTTGAAGTCCTTGACTCCTTCCGGGCTCTCCCCCACCACATCCTTCAGCCAGCTGAAATCGTATTCCTTCTCCTTGGTGCAGCCGGCCGCAAGCAGCGCCACGGCCAGCACAATCATATTCAATGATTTAACTTTCATATTCATCCCCTCCATCAGTTCTCGGCCTCCCTGTAGGGACGCGGATTGTAGTTGTCCGGGCAGACCTTGCGCTCTTCGGCCGGGAAGTTGAGGACGTAGGCCTCGTCGCCCTTCCGCAGCCTGTAGGTCTTGCCGTCCTTCCATTCGTGGGTGATCTCCGGCTCGCCCTCGCGGCGCAGGTCGAACCATCTGTGGAACTCCTCCCCGCAAAGTTCCCTGCGGCGCTCTCTCCAGACATATTCAACGATGCCCTGCTCCCCTCCCACGTCGGCCAGCGTCCTGTCGGTGTAGCCGCTGACGCGGTTGCGGCGGAGGTCGTTGAGATATTCAAGAGCCTTGGAATAGTCCGGGCCGGCCTTTCTTGCGTAGGCCTCCGCCATCGAGAGGTAGATCTCCGCCGTGCGGAATGCCTGGCTGCGGTGGTAACCGTCCTCCGCATCGTACTTGAAAAGGTTGTAGCTGTACCACTGGCTAGCGATGCCCTTGAAGATTTTAGGTTCGTAGAAATAGTAGGTCTTGCGCATATCCCTCTCGCCGTCAAACAGATCCTGGTCGTAGGAATCGAGCAGTCCGTCCGAGACGGCATAGTAGTAGATGTGGTTGTCGGCGAGGCCGCCCAGGATGCTCTTGAGCCAGTAGTTCTTGCCGAAAAGCCAGAGTATCTCAGGATTGGCGGACGAAATTAGATTCTTCACGCCGGAGCCGCCTGGAGTTGCGAGAGTCTTGTCCACCGAACTTTCGATGCCGGTGATGTCGAAGAGGTCAGAATTGATTGCCAGAAGTTTTTCTCCGTAGGCGATGACAGCGTCGAAGTCCTCCATATAGAGAGCCGCGCGCACCGCGATGGTGTAGAGAGCGGTTTCGGAGATCTCGTAGATGTTGGGGATGTCAGCTCCCTTCAGGCACTTGATTCCGGCATCGATATCGCTTCTGATGAGGCTCCAGACCTCACTGACGGTCGCGCGGGAATAGGTCTCCGTCCCCGGAGTCGCCGTGAGTTTCACCGGGACGCAAGGGTCACCAGCCGAGGCCTCGTTGTAAGGCTTGGCGTAGAGGTTGGCGAGCATCAGGTAGGCGAAAGCCCTGTGGAAATAGGCCTGGCCGCGGGCAATCTCCCTTTCCTCATCGGAGCCGTCCGCATCGTCTATGGCTTCGAGAACCGTATTGGCGACAAGCGCCTGGCTGTAGAGATATTCATAAAGCCTGTCAGTGAAGTCCTCATCCTCCTCGATTTCGTCCGCCCACTGGTAGATTTTGCGATACTTGCTGAGATTCGTGCTTTCGACAGGATTCTTGACCTCGACCTGGTCGGAGAGGTCGGTGTAGGCGATGTCGTCGGTCATCATCTGGACGAACACGCCGTAGGTGGTGGTGTAGAGGAAGTAGCCGTTGCTTCCCTGCATCAGCTCCTTGTACTTGTCCACCGTGGTAGGGACTATCTGGTTCTGCGACGTTCTCTCGAGGAAACCGTCGCATCCTGTGAGCAGCAGAGCCGCAAGCATCAGTGTCAGAATGTGTTTCATCATCTCTTCTCCCCTCCTAAAGTGTTATGTTGAAACCGAGCGTATAGGATCTCGGGATGGGGCTTGTCGCCGAAGTTCCGAGTTCCGGGTCGTAACCGTGCCACCTGCCGTTCGCTATGATGAAGAGGTTCGTAGCCTGGAGACGCACCGACAAGGCGTTGATTTTCAGCTTCTTCAGAGCCTGGGACGACAGGTTGTAGGACAGCGAGACAGACCTCCAGCGGAAGTTGTTCGAAGAGCAGATCCTCGCGGTGGAATAGTCGTACATCGCAGAGCCTTTCAGGATGTCACCGGCGGAAGAGTCGGTCGGACGGAGCTTCAGCCCGTCGTAGGAATAGTCGTCCATCAGCACCGGAATGTCGGTGCGCTCCTCGTCGCCCGGCTGCTTCCAGCGGTCCTTGATGTCCACGGTGACGTTGTACTCAGGGTCGAAGACCTTGGAATAGTTGCCGTTGTAGATCGATGGCAGACGGCCGGTGCCACCCAATGAATATGTGAACGAAGAATTCAGATGCCATCTCTTGTAGCGCAGGCCGATGTTGACACCGCCGGTGTGCGGCGGAGTGAGCAGGCCTGACTTCACGAGGTTCACCTCGCTTTCGTACAGAGTGTAGTTCTTGTAGGTCACGCCGTCTATCGTCCTTTCCGTGTTGCCGTCCTTGTCGTAGTAGAGCGGAAGGCCGGTCTCGTGGTCAAGTCCGGCGAAATCGTAGGAGTAGAACGTGCCTATGGCCTCGCCGACGATCAAAGCCGAGCCTGAAAGCTTCTCGGAATTGGTAATCGAGCCGAGTTCATCGTTGGCCTTGGTCATCGTGTTCCTGTTGTAGCCGTAGTTGACCTGGATGTTCATCGACCAGTCGCGGGTCTTTATCGGATAGCCCGTCAGGGCCACCTCAACGCCGGAGTTGTCCATGTTGCCCGCGTTGATCTTGTAACTAGTGATGCCGTTCACGGCCGAGATGGTCTTGGTCATTATCATGTCCGTGCCGGTCTTCTTGTAGAGGTCCACCGTTCCGTTGATGCGGGTGCCGAGCAGGGAGAAATCCAGACCGAAGTTGTAGGAGGTCGTCTTCTCCCACCTCAGGTCGGCGTTAGGCCAGTAGCTGACGGTGGATTCGGCGAGGCCGGTCTCGGAACTGATGTCCCCGATCTTGATCACCAGGTCCGGCGAGGTGCCGGAGTCCACGTTGCCCTGGATTCCGTACGAAAGTCTGACGGCCAGATAGTTGAGACTCTGGTTGTTCTTCAGGAACGGCTCCTCGGAGATCGTCCATTTCCCCGACACCGACCAGATCGGCAGAAACCTGTAGCGGGGGTTCGTGCCGAACTGGTTCGACCCGTCCATGCTCACGCTTCCGCTCAGCAGGTACTTGTCCTTGAATGAATATGATGCCACACCTCTCATCGAGACCACGTTCCTGACGTTGTCGGTTATTGTCGGATTGAAACTGCCGCCCTGGATCTGGACAAGATAGCGGTCGGTGTAGGCCGGCGAGACGGTCTTGCCTCTGTCTGGAAGATAGCCGTAGGAGTATTGCGAGAATCCGTCGTTCCTGGAGCTGCGGAGCTCCTGCAGACCCATAAGACTGACCACGTGGTCGCCGAAACTTCTGTTGTAGCTCAGCTGGTTGCGCAGGTCCCAGGTCGCCGCGGTCGTCTGCGAATAGTCAAGGATTCCTCCGACAGGGAGCGGAGAGTCCTGCCATTCGTCCGACCCGGTCTCCACATAGTAGTCGGAACTGTAGCCCCTGATCTTTGCCACCTGGAGGGTCCGGTCGTTCGCCCAGGAATTCTTCACGGTCTGCGTGCTGGTGTACGAACCCTGGAGTTCGTACTTGAAGCCTTCGTAGAACAGCCACTGGAGATTGAGTTTGGCCGTGACGTTGTTGACCTTCGACTCCGTGCCGGAATTGGCCGCCTCGTTCAGAAAGTTGAACGTGAGTGCGTCCTTGCCGCTTCCCAGGGCGCTGTAAGGCTCGTAGTAGAAGAGGGAGCCGTCCTCGTTGTAGCAAGGGATGGTCCTCGCCGTGGAGTAGGCGTAGGTTCTCGGGTTGATGCCGTAGTAGCCTGTGTTGTCCCTCATCGAGGCGTTCAGCTGCACGCCCACGAAAAGTTTCTTTGTCAGCCAGGAGTTGAGTTTTGCCAGAACGGTGTAGCGGTCGGACTCCTCCCCTCTCGCAGAACCCGGCTGGATGTCCGTTCCGAGAGATGTGTAGTAGGTCGTCCTGTCCGTTCCTCCGGACACGCTGACCGTGTGGCTGTTGGTGATGGCGTTGCGGTACAGCAGACCGAGCCAGTCCGTGTTGCGCTCTGCCATATCCACTATTCCGTCCTTGAACTCCTGCATCGTGATGCCCTTGGACTCGTACTGGTTCAGAAGGCCTTCGTAGCCCAGGTTCAGAGACGACATATTCCTTGTGTAGTGAAGGTTCGCGTCGACGATCTCCTTCGAGAGGACGATGCGGTCGTAGGCGTCCATCAAGTCCATCCTGCCGTAGCTGTCGCGCTCTTTCAGCGAGATGTTGGCGCTGTAGGAGATGCGGGGCTTGCCTTCCTTGCCCTGGCGGGTCGTGACGACGATGACTCCGTTGGCCGCCTGGATGCCATAGATGGCCGTGGCCGAGGCGTCCTTGAGGACAGAGATGGATTCGATGTCCGAAGGGTTGACACCCGCTATGGCGTTGCCGACCATATACTCAGCGTCGTCGCCGGTCAGATCGGAGTGGTCGATTTCGACAGGATCCTGAAGGATCACGCCGTCAAGCACCCAGAGAGGGCTTTTGTTGCCGATTATCGTGGAAGTTCCTCTGACTCTAATCTTTGCCGCCGAACCCGGAGAACCGCTTGTCTCCGTGACCGCCACTCCGGCGATCTGGCCCTGAAGCATCTGGTCCACGTTCATCGTGCCTGCGACCATCACGTCGGAGGCCTTGACCGTGGCGATCGCCGAGGAAAGTTCTCTCTTGTTGATGCTCTGGTAGCCCGTGACCACGACACCGTCGATGTTGTAGGAATCCTCCTCCATCGTCACATTGACGGTCTGTCGTCCTTTCACTTTCACTTTCTGAGGCAGCATCCCCAGCAGCGAGAACTCGAGGCTCGCCGCCTTCGCATCCTTGACTTTTACTGAATATTTACCATCGGCATCCGTCTCTGTGTAGCTGCCCTGGGCTCCTTCCACTTTCACCGCGACACCCGGAAGCGGTTGTCCTTCAATGTCCGAGACCACGCCCTTGATCAAGGTCTGGCCCTGGGCCGCGGCGGGAAGACAAAATAAAAGCGCCGCGGACATCACCGCAGCGAACAATTTTCTTATAGATTGACAGAACCTCATAAAACCAAAACCTCACCCTGCGGAATCTTTCAAGCCGTAACATTCACATCTTAAATTCAATAAGTTAGCACTCAATGAATTATTATCCGCAGAGGTTATAACACTACTAACGCACAAATGTAGTAATTATGGATTTAAAATCACAATAAAATTTGCGGAAACATTGATAATCACCGCTTACGGGCATCGCCCCGTCTTCGTAACAAGGTGATTTATCGTAAAATGCTTTCAAATTCGTTTTTCAAACATATTCCTGACCGGAAGCATCGCAGAGTTCCGGCTGACGGACAGGCAGGCAAACCCGCAGGTTAATGCGGGCTTTCGCATAAAGTTCAAGAAATTAGTGTATATTTGCCTTTTGTTAAGAAATAGCGGCACCGCTCCACAGGGAAGCGGACGCGGCCCACAACAGAAACAGTAAAAGCAATTTACGAATATGAGAAAGTTACTTACAATCGCACTTGCGGCCACGATGCTGTTCGCAGGTGCAAACGCCTCCGCCCAGAGATGGACGGCCGGCGGTGGCTACACTATGTTCAATCTTTCAGGCTCTGATTCAAAGCTGGTCATGGACGAAAGCGTTCCGGGATTCTATTTCGGAGTAAGCTTCGACTATCCTTTCTCGTCAATCGAGGGACTGACCGTGGAGCCGG
The DNA here is from genome assembly GCA_963619595.1 of bacterium. Lineage (GTDB taxonomy): Bacteria > Bacteroidota > Bacteroidia > Bacteroidales > UBA932 > Cryptobacteroides. The sequence goes on from CAVEYE010000149.1 coordinate 9,436, forward strand.
GAGTGTACTTAACGCACTACGGCAAGGATTTCCAGACCGCATTCACTTCCAGTTCAAAATCCTACCATGCCAACTATATCCTCGTGCCGGTGAACCTCAAGTATGAGATTCCTATGGAATCGAACGTAAACGTGGCCTTCTTCACCGGTCCTCGCTTCAACTTCGGCTTCGGAGGCAACATGTTCAGCAAGGGAGAGACCTACCCTGGTCTTAAGGGCCTTGACGCACAGTGGGGTCTCGGCGCTTCCGTCGTCATCTCCGAAGCCATCTTACTCCGCGCGGGCTACGATTTCGGCCTTACCAAGTGCATCAAGAACCACAACAGCTGGGACGACATCAAGGTCTACAGGAACACCTTCTCCTTCGGCATAGGTTTCATCTTCTAGAAGTAAGCGATCAGAATCAAAAAACACACCGGCCCGTAACCGCATCAGGTTACAGGCCGGCGTGTTTTTTCGTATTCCTCTCCTGTTACTCGGCGATTCCTCTGGCACGGAGGAGGGCACCCGGATCCGGGGCGGCTCCGCGGAAGGAGAGGTAGAGGGTCATCGGCTCTTCGC
>CAVEYE010000150.1:0-9863 GCA_963619595.1 bacterium
CACATCCCCTTCCCGAGGAAGGGGATTTAGGGGAAGGGTAACGTAGAGGCCCTCCTGGGTGCACGAAGTGCATCCCTTCCCGAGGAAGGGGATTTAGGGAGGGGGTAACGTAGAGGCCCTCCTGGGTGCACGAAGTGCATCCCTTCCCGAGGAAGGGGATTTAGGGAGGGGGTAACGTGAGATAAGGTACTTTGTCACATGCATTCAGTTAATTGCGAAAGTTGAGTAATAAAAAAACGATATGAGACAGATCAACACAGAAAAGGCTCCGGCGGCCATCGGACCGTACAGCCAGGCGATAGAGCAGGGCGGCTTCATCTTCGTTTCCGGCCAGCTGCCGATCGACCCTGCGACGGGAGCGTTCCCGGAAGGGGGAGTGGAAGAACAGACCAGACAGTCCTTGACCAACATCAAGTCGATTCTTGAAGAGGCCGGGTCCGACCTCTGCAAAGTCCTGAAGACCACGGTGTTCCTCGCCGACATGAATGATTTCGGGGCGATGAACGGAGTCTATTCGGAATTCTTCAAGACTCCTTTCCCTGCCCGCTGCGCTTTCGCCGTGAAGACGCTCCCTAAAGGAGCTCTCGTCGAGATAGAGTGCATCGCCGCCGTCTAAGCGGACATCCGGCCGGGCCGGATACTCAAAAAATAGAAAGGGGCTGGCCGTAAAGCCAACCCCTTTCTATTTTTACGTATCGGTCTTCTCACAATTCAACCGCGTTGAGCAGGGCGAGAGCCTGATGGTAATCCCGTTCCGCTTCCAGCGTCCGCTCCAGCGCCTCGTAGTACTGGTCGGTCTCGACAAGGTACTCGATCATCGAGATCTCGCCCTTGGCCTGGGCGGCCAGAAGGAAGTCCCTGCTGTCGGTCTCCGCCAGCGAGGCACGCATCAGTCCGGCGTTCTCCTTAAGACTCGCGGCCTTGTTGTACAGTGCCTCCAGCTCAAGGAAAAAACGGCTTTCGGCCGCCTCGGCCCTGCTTGTGGCCGCCACTGTCTGAGCCTTGGCTTTCTTGACCCTGTTGGCGTTGCTCCATAGTGGAATGGCCACGCCTACGGTCACGCCCCTGAACTTGTCGGCGGTGGCGATCTCGCTCATATACCCGACCGTGAGTTCCGGAAGCCAGGCTGTCTTGTCGATGGACAGCTGTTTCCGGTTCACCTGTATCTCCTGCCTGGCGTAGGCCAGCGCCGGATTCTTGGCCGCGGCCGTACTGTACCAGGTCTGGAAATCCGCCGGAAGAACTTCCGAAGCGTCGTAAGCCACATCCTCAAGGACGATTTCCTGTCCGCCGTTCAGGCTCTTCAGTTTTGCCAGAAGCGATTGTCTTTCAACCTCGATCTCGCAGACCCGGCCGCGCACGGCGGTCAGATGGATCTTCGCCTTGTTGAGGTCCAGCACATTGGCGTCGCCGGCCTTGAATTTCTTCTCGTAGGAGGCTACAAGTTTCCCGGCCTGTGACAGATGGGTGTCAAGTTCGGCTTTCAGGGCGTTGCAGTACACGAGGTCGATGCAGGTCTGCCTGGCTTCCAGAAGCACTTCCAGCCTCTCTGCCTTGAATTTCAAGGTCGAGAGGGAGTCCAGACCCTTCACCTGACTTGACTTCATGCCGGTGAGAGTGGCGATGTCAAAGCCCTGGGTGACCCTCAGGTCGTGCCTGTTGCCGATACCGTCGGCTCCCCAGAGGTAGTTGAACTCGAATTCGGGACCGTCAAGCAGGGCGGCTGACTTGTTGTCCCTCTTGTCCACCTCGACCTGGGCGGCCGCCGCCTTCAGCCGCGGGTTGTTGGTCTCGACGCTCCTGAGGATGTCACCGATCGAACTTTGGGCCGACGCGTCCAGACAAAGTACGGACAGCGCGGCTAAGGCGAGACTGAATATTCTTTTATCTTTCATTTCTTTTTCGTGTTTAGAAGGTAGATCACAGGCACCACGAAGCCGTTGAGCAGGGTGGAGGAGAAGAGGCCGCCGAGGATGACCTTGGCCATCGGGGACTGGATCTCGTTGCCTGGCAGGTCGCCGCCGAGAGCGAGAGGCAGCAGGGCGAGCGCCGAGGTGATGGCTGTCATAAGGATCGGGTTCAGCCTGTCCAGCGAGCCGAGCATAACCGCTTCGGCACGGCTGTGACCCTCCGCCGTGAGGACATTGTAGCGGTCGATCAGCAGCATTCCGTTGCGGGTGGCGATGCCGAAGAGCGAGATGAAGCCGATGATGGCGGGAATGCTCAGGATTCCGTCGGTCATGAATATGGCGATGACACCTCCGATCAGGGCCAGCGGCAGGTTCAGCAGCACCACCAGGGACTGCGGCACGTTCTTGAACTCCCCGTACAGCAGCATGAAGATGATGAATATGCTGAATATGCTCACGAGGGCTATGGTCTTCGACGCCCTTTCCTCGCTCTCGAACTGTCCGCCGTACTCGATGTGGTAGCCTTCAGGCAGTTCTATCTCCTCCGCTATCCTTTCCCTGATTCCGCTGACCGCCTTGGCCAGTTCTCCGCCTGTGGCGTTGCAGGAAACAACGAGCTTGCGGCTGACGTTCTCCCTGTTGATGGTGTTAGGACCGGCTGAGGACCTCACATCGGCCACATAGGACAGAGGAATCTTCTTGCCGTCGCCGGTGTCGATGGTCAGGTCCTCGATGCTTTCGATCGTGGACCTTGACTCGTCCTTGACCTTCAGCGTGAGGTCGAACGAACGGTTGCCCTCATAGACCGTGGACACGACCTCGCCCTCCATCATCACCCGGACCATCTCGGCGAACTCCGGAAGCGTGATCCCGTAGCGGGCGAGCATCTCGCGCTTAGGAGTTATGTTGAGTTCCGGCCTTTCGACCTGCTGCTCTACATTGATGTCGGCGATGCCTTCCACGTCAGCGATGGCGGTCTTGATCTTCTGGCCTAGCTCGTACATCTTGTTGAGGTCCGTGCCGAACAGCTTGATGGCTATGTTGGCCTTTGTGCCGGAGAGCATCGCGTCGATCCTGTGGGAGATAGGCCCGCCGATCTCGACATTGACTCCGGGAAGTGTGGCAAGTTTCTCCCGGACCTCGGCCGTGAGCCTGGCGCGGCTTTTCTTCCCGAGGTCGAACGGACACTCGAACTCGGAACTGTTCACCCCGAAGGCGTGTTCGTCCAGTTCAGCGCGGCCGGTCTTGCGGCCTACGGTCTTGATCTCAGGGATGCTCAGCAGCAGTTCCTCCGCCTTGCGTCCCATCTTGTCGGACTCCTCCAGGGATATTCCCGGAACCGTGCTGATGGCGATGGTGAACGAGCCTTCGTTGAAGGCCGGCAGGAAACTGCCGCCGAGGCTGAAGAACATAAGCAGAGCGCCTATGAACAATGCGGCCACGCCGCCGATGATGACGGCCTTGTGGTCAAGCGACCAACCCAGGGTCTTTCCGTAGACCTTTTTCAGCCAGCGCACAAGAGCCGGTTCCTTGCCGGACTTGTCGCTGCCCGGCGAACCGAGCAGGAAGCTGCTCAGGACCGGAGTGACAGTGAGCGCCACGAGAGTCGAGGCTACCAGCGAGATGATGAATGTGATTCCCAGCGGTTTGAGCATCCTGCCCTCCATCCCGGAAAGGAAGAAGAGCGGCAGGAAGCTGGCGATGATGATGAGCGTCGAGTTGAGCATCGGCATCCTGACCTCCTTCGAGGCCTCGTAGACCACGCTGAGGACGCTCCGGCGTTCACTTTCAGGAAGTTCCCGGTTGTGCCGCAGCCGTTTGAACACATTCTCGACATCCACGATCGAGTCATCCACCAGAGAGCCGATGGCGATGGCGATGCCGCCGAGACTCATCGTGTTGATGGTCAGACCCATCCAGCGGATGGCCAGAAGCGAGAACACTATCGAGAGCGGAATCGAGACAAGGGAGATGACCGTGGTGCGCCAGTTCATCAGGAAGATGAACAGGACGATGACCACGAAGATCGCTCCCTCGATCAGGGATTCCTTGACGTTGTCGATCGAACTGTTGATGAAATCGGCCTGGCGGAAGATGTGTGTGTTGATCTTCACGTCGGCAGGGAGGCCCGGCTTTAGTTCCTCCAGAGCGTCGTCAAGCTTGTCGGTCAGAGCCAGGGTGTTGGTGTTCGGCTGCTTGGTGACTGTCAGAAGGACAGCCGGTCTGCCGTCGTTCGAGGCCACACCCAGGACCGGCGTCTTGTTGCCGATCTTGACGTCCGCCACCGCTTCAAGCGTTATCGGAAGCCCTTCCGGAGTCGTCTTCACGACAGCCTTCCGCAGCTCCTCGATGTCTTTCGTCGAAAGAAGACCTCTTACTATATATTCATTGCCATATTCATAGAGAGTGCCGCCGGAGGCGTTCTGGTTCATTCCTTTGACGGCGTAGACCATCTCGTCGAGGGTCACGCCGAGCCGCTTCGCCTTGCCCGGGTCGATGAGAATCTGGTACTCCTTGATGTCACCTCCCATCACCGCGACCTGGGCCACGCCGCCGGTGGCGAGCAGCCTCGGTCTGATGCTCCAGTCCGCTATCGTGCGCAGGTCCTGCATCGAGGTGCTGTCGGCAGTAAGTCCGATGATCATCAGTTCGCCGAGGATCGAGGCCTGCGGTCCGAGCGTCGGTTTGCCGACATTCTCCGGAAGGTCGCCGCCTACCATCGCTATCTTCTCCGAGACGATCTGTCTCGCTTTGTAAATGTCTGTTCCCCAATCGAATTCGATGGTCACGATGGAGAATCCGGTGGCGGATGACGAGCGGACGCGGCGGACGTTGGTCGCACCGTTGACGGCTGTCTCGATAGGGAAGGTCACGAGCCTCTCGACCTCTTCCGGAGCCATTCCTTCGGCCTCGGTCATCACCACGACCGTCGGGGCGTTGAGGTCCGGGAAGACATCGACTTCCGTGTGTGTCGTCGAATATATTCCGGCCACCAGGCAGAGAGCGGCGATGACCAGCACCACCATCCTGTTGTTCAGCGAGAAACGGATGATCCCGTTGAGCAGGCCGTTTTCATGTCCTAACTGTTCCATAGGCCTAGTGGTTATGCGTGTGGCCTGCCGGAACGGCGGTGACCGAAGAAAGTTTCACCTGCACCGCACCTGTGACGACCACTACGTCTCCTGCAGCGAGGCCTGACTTGACCAGCGCCCTCTCTCCATCTGACTGTCCCAGAGTGACTTCCCTTTTCAGAAAGCCTGTCTCATCGTGCTGGACGAAAACGCTGTGGACACCCTGGTCCTCAACGACCGCCCCGACGGGGACGCTTACCGCCTCTGCGGAATTGGAGGATTTAAGGAATATCTCGACGTAGGATCCGGCCACGAGGTCGCCTTTGTTGTCGAACTCGAAGGTCACAGGTACGTAGTAGTCTCCGTCCGATGCTTTTCCGTAACTGACAACCCGTCCGTTGAGTTCTTTCAGGCTGTAGACCTTGTCACTGTAGGAGGTCTTGAAGTTGGCGTCCTTAACTCCCGCGAGCAGCGGATAGTACTTTTCGGAGACGTCCGCCCTGAGCCTCAGCCTTCTGTTCTGGCTGACTATGGCGATCGGTGTGCCTGTCTGCACGTAGTCGCCCTGTCCGACGCAGAGCTTCTTGACGAAGCCGGCCATCGGTGAGGTGACGCTGACGGCACCGTCCTTGGAGACGGTCCGGGCTATCGCGTCGTACTCGGCCTTCGCTTGTTCGTAGGCCAGTTTGCTCTGGTCCAAATGGCTTTCGCTGACGATGTTGTCCTTGCTCAACTGGACATCGCGCTCATATTCCTTCCTGGCAGCTTCGTAAGCCGCTCTGACTTTGGCGAGCCTGTCTCCAGAGTCAAGATTCCTGGAAGAGATTCCGGCCACTACCGTTCCTTTTCCTACGGCAGAGCCTTCAGTCAGCCTGCCGAGGCTCACGATCCCGTCGCTGGTGGCCACGATAGTGACCTCGTCTCCGACGGCGGAGAGAATCTGGCCGCTGGTGTGGATCACTTCGGCGAACTCTCCGGCCTTGACTGTGTCCACGGTGATGCCGAAGGCCTTCTGTTTCTCAAGGCTGACCTCGATCTCGCCGTCGTGGCTGTGGCCTTCGTGACCGTGTTCTTCTTCAGCCTCGCCGTGGTCGTGGTCTCCATCGGCCTCATCGTGATGATGGTGGTGGGATTCTTCCGCGGCCTCGTGGTCGTGACCCTCCTCGCCGCTGTGGTTATGGCAGCCAGCCAGCACGGCGCAACCCGCCATCAACAATGCAATTATTGTTTTCTTCATTTTGTGAATATTTTATTATCAGTTGTTTTGTCCTTTATCCGTGGTTTGATCCAGTACTTTCCCCCGGCTTGCCACCGTTGGGAAAGGCGATAGAATCAAACCGACCCATCACTCTGCGGACGATGGATCATATTCATTGAAAGGCGGTTGGAAAATAACGCCCTAAGCTTCGAAAGGAGGGGCGTTAGGCGAGACGGCGGAGAGCGCCGGCGTTATGGTCGCCTGGACTATGTCTCCGGACTGGAACTTCTCACAGGCTCTGCCGGAGTTTTCTGTCAGGATCTCCGCAAGAATGCAGAGAACAGGGGAGAGGTCGGTCAGATCCTCTCCAAAGTCTTGATTGTCAATGTGGATGTTCTCGGAATGGCAGTACTGCTCGTGTGCCACGCAGTGGCTTTCGTCCTCATTGTGGTTGGCATCGGAATGGTGGGTGTGTTCGTCGTCGCAGCAGCCGTCCATTCCGCAGACCTCCTGCACGATGCAGATCATGGTCTCGTGGTGATGATGAGGGAGGACGGTGGCCATCGCCACCATCAGCATCGCCAGCAGGATCGGCGCGGCCGCTAATTTCCTCAACATCATATCAGTTTTCCCATTGCCCCGCAAATTTAACAAAATATTCCGTAAGAAAAAATCCCGGCCCCGAGCGGATGTGCGACATACATTCGTGCCGACGCAGTGGGTCATTGTGTCGGGAACAGTGCAAAGAGTTATGATGAAAGCCTTTTCTATTTGTGCTTACTTAAGTTCCGTCCGAAGAACGACGGCTTCGCCGCTGAAGGGCTCTCCTCGAACAGCCGAGGATAACCGCCTCCAAAGGTACGACTTTCAATCTTTTTCCACCTCTCCGTGTCTACTTTTATGAGAGCATCCAGGAGCAACCCAAGCGTCAGTTTGTTGAGATATGATCCGTCGTCACGCGCCTCGGCTTAAGTGACGGGAGCGTTTCGCACAGGAAACGATGCGGTCACACATACCAGAGAGAGTGACGGCATCATTATCGCCCTTATCCGCGTCCGTCACACTCTCCATCCCGTGTGACGGGATCATTATCGACCACATCCGCTCCTGTCACGCCCATCTCTGCTTTCCACTGACCTGGCCGCTCTCTACTCAGCGGAATTCCACGGATAATATTTTTCGGAAGGTCTAACCAGCTGGAGGCCAACAAGGTTTCCGGCGAACCTTCCAGAACTTCGACGCGGAGGCTATCACGGAAATCAGCGGGCGGTACCACCTCCACTACAGCACGAAGGAGTTCGGATGCGGCATGCACCGGCCTCTCGTTGGACGAAGTCGCCAAGTTGTAAAGAACAACAGAGATATGATGACCCACACCTCCGCTGCGATGCGAACGGATAATTGTCAGTTACTTGCGTACATTGACACAGAAGGGGAGGGCTGAAAGCTGCCCGGTGAACTTTACGAAATCGGCGACATATTCATCGAGGTGTCCGTCCAGAATGTCCTTGTATTTGACGATGAATGCCACCCGGTACTTTCCTGACGGGATGAACACGCTCACCTTGACTCTGTAGCATTGGCAGTCCACCTCTAAAACTTTGAAGCCGGCTTCTTCCAAGGCCGACCTGACGCAGGACTCCGCCGTAATGACCGTGATCTTATGAGCCTTCTGTCTGGCACCATATTCAAGGCACACGCCTTGCACCTTCCTTTCAATTTCAGGCCAGGTGACGAGGTACAGCGCGTCCATCTCGCTGATGTGTTCGGCTTTCATAACGCTGTCATAACGGCTGTAGCCGCGGGCTTCGCGGTACAGACGCTTGAACTCGCTGCGGGCTTCCTCGAGACAGGCGTTGATGTCTGCCCCGCCGGTGTTCCTGCTTCTCTTGCATAACGATCCGGCTGCTTTAACGCATCCGGAAATCACCTCCTCTTCGGTGAACGGAAAAGGACTGGGTTCTTCTATCGGGTTCAGTTTCATCGTGTGTGTTTTGATTGTTAACTTAATTCTATCGTGCAGACTCTGCCGGACTTTTCCATCCATTGGTGGTTGGCTTCATAGCATCTTGAATTCTGGCAGACCCAGATGATTTTGCAGCGCATTTTGTCAGGAATGACGGGTTCGGGAGCGAAGCCGTCGGTAAGGATCAGAAGTCCGTCATAGCCATTCTCGTGCGCATAGTCGACCGGGTCTTGGAAATCCGTGCCTCCACGTCCTATCGCAACCACGTCGGAGGCCGCTTTCTTGAGGCTCTGGACGACCCTTATGCCGTGGTCGAACTGGATGACGTCTATGCACTCGAATCCGTACCTGAACGCCGAGTTGATGACGCCGTAGAAGTAAGACAGAGCCTCGCTCGATATGGATCCCGAGACATCCACGGCCACGAGAAGTTTTGTGTCGAAGCGCCTTGTGGACCCCATCTGGTCGAACCCGAAGCGCCGGCTCGGACGCATCCGCGTGAGCCTGCGTTTGCTTGAGAGTATGCTGGCGCGGAATCCGGAGAAGACGTTCCTCCAGTTTATCTTCGCCTTGGTGGACGCTTTTATCTGCTCGGCGAACGACCCGGCAAGGGATCCCCAGTCCTGACATCCTTCGATGATTCCGTTTATCAAGGCTGCGGTAAGGTCATCCTCTTCCCAAAGACCCGACAAGTCGTGGTTTCTGTCTGCCGCGCCGCGAAGCTTGTCATCATATTCATCGCTCCTGCCGGCACCGTTTCCGCATCTTGCCGCCCCGTCGTCATCCTCCCCTTCGGCTCCGTCGCCGCAGAAACCGGGAGGCAGCATCGACTGGATTTTCCTCGAGTACCATTCGTAGGGCATCCCAGGCTTCAGGCCGTAGTCTTCCGGCTTGTCGATTTTGAAGCGTGTGTACTTGTAGTTGTCTCCCACCACGATGTTGGACCCGACGGCGACCGCCTGCTGGGAACACCCTTCAGGCTTGCGTTCGTAGGGGTGCTTGAGCAGGATGCGGCAGGCTTCTGTCTGAAGCGCTTCGTCGAGGCCGATGTCGGTCATCTCCCCCAGATAGTCGGGATTGTACTCGATGCGCTTCCTGCCGCTGCGTAGTGGACACACCATGTTCCGGTTCTCCACAAACTCATGGGTGCAGATGACCTGGAACATCGCCGGCTCCTGTACGAACCAGCGCTGGATGATCTTATTTATTCTGTCCTCCATCGCCGGCTATTTCATTTTGATGCTTTTCACATAGCATACCATCGTCATAACAAGCACCGAGCAGTTCTTCGCGAGGAAGCCTCTCGCGGCAGGGTATGTTTCCTGCGTGTAGAGGTTGGCGAAATGTGCCGCGGCCTCTTTCTTTTCATTGGTGAGCCAGTCGAAATAGGCCTCGATGTTCTTCACGGCCTTTCCCTTGTCCTTTTCGGGGATCTTCTCGACTTCGAGGAATCTGTACAGGCCGTCGTTGACCACACTGAGCTGGTGGAGCTGATAGCCTTTGAGGGTTTTCTGGACTTTCTCGAAGTCCATGATGACTTCGCGGCCGGAGACGATCTTTTTGCTCGAGATGTCGCTGATGAAGGCGCTCGCGGCCTTGACCCCTACGGCACTTGAGATAATCTTTGACATCACGGGACTCATCTCGGTCACATCGCTGATGATGTCGGACACTCTTTTCCACGCTCTGCGGTCCGGAGTCTTGTCGAGGCCGGTGTC
>CAVEYE010000151.1:0-2001 GCA_963619595.1 bacterium
CAAAACACCTTATCACACGTTCAAAGGGTGTTGCCCATGAAAGACGGGAAATTATTTTTTGACCATCTTCTTCTCTTCCAGGGCATCGTAGGCCGCGCGACGGCGGAAGATGTCGATCGCGGCGTAGATGGACGACATCATCGACTGAGGGTCTGCCTCGTCGCGGCCGGCCTTCTCATAGGCGGTGCCGTGGTCAGGCGAAGTCCTTACGATAGGAAGACCGGCGGTGAAATTCACTCCGTCGGCGAAGGCGAGCGCCTTGAAAGGCGAAAGTCCCTGGTCGTGGTACATCGCGAGTGTGGCGTCGAACTTGGCGTAGTGGCCGAGTCCGAAGAAGCCGTCCGGGGAATACGGGCCGAAAGCGAGGATACCCTCTTCGTTCGCCGCCTTCACCGCAGGAAGGATGATCCTCTCCTCCTCGTCGCCCAGAAGGCCGCCGTCACCGCAGTGCGGATTAAGCCCAAGCACGGCGATCTTCGGCTCCACGATGCCGAAATCCCTCTTCAACGAGGCGGTCATCAGCCTCAACTTGTTCACGATCTTGTCCTGCGAGATGGACGAAGCCACATCCTTTAAAGGAATATGTCCGGTCACAATGCTGATCCTGAGCTGGTCGGAGACCATGAACATCAGCACGTCGTCCACTCCGAATTCCTTCTGGAGGTACTCAGTGTGGCCGGTGTAGCCGAAGCCCTCGGCGACCATAGCCTTCTTGTTGATAGGTGCGGTCACAAGCACGTCGATGTCGCCGGACTTGATGTCGCGCACGGCGCACTCAAGCGACTGGATGGCGGATTTGGCCGCCTCGGGGGTGGACTGTCCCGGCTCGACGAAGATGTTGTCAGGCAGACAGTTGACGATGTTGATCTTCTTCGGTTTGGCATCCTTAGCGCTCTGGACCACATAGGTGTCCATCTGGTCGAGATTGTGGATGAGTTTGCGGTAGAAGCCGAAAATCTTCGACGAGCCGTAGATGACAGGCGTGAACGAGTCGAGAATCCTCGCGTCAGCCAAAGCCTTGATGATCACTTCGTATCCGATGCCGTTCCCGTCACCCTGGGTGATGCCGACGATCGGTTTTCTGTTTATTCTTTCCATATCAATATTTTATGTCCTTATGTCCGTCCGCCGCAGCTAAACGGCGGATGATTGTCTTTCAGCATATTAAAGCAGCACCCCGTCCGAGGCCACCGAAGCCTCGTAACCCTCGTCGACGGGAAGCGTTTTCCCCGCCGCCACCGCTCCGGCTCCGGCCGCGACGGCCAAAGTGTCGCAACGTTCGTTCTCGGGATGGCCGTTATGCCCCTTCAGCCAATGGAAACTCACCCGGTGCCTCCTGTAGACCGCCAGGAACCTCATCCAAAGATCGGGGTTCTTCACCTTCTTCCAGCCCTTGCGTTCCCAGTTCTCCAGCCAGCCCTCGTTCACCGCCTTCACAACATAGGACGAGTCGCTGTAGACCTCGACCTCGGCGTCCTGCCACTTTATGGCCTCCAGCCCGGTGATGACGGCCAGAAGTTCCATCCGGTTGTTTGTCGTGCGGATGAACCCTCCGCTCATCTCCTTCTCCAGCCTGCCGCATCTCAGCACAACGCCGTAGCCCCCCGGACCAGGGTTGCCGCTTGAAGCCCCGTCGGTGTAAAGGAATATCTTCTGTCTTTCTTTCGTTTCCATAGAGCAGTACAAACTTACATAAAATCTTGCGATTTTATGTAAGTTTGTATAAAAATCAAGGACACATTATCAGCCGCACCCTTGACCGCACTGAGACTTACTGCTTGATTATAAGCTTGTTGTCATCGTTGTCAATGGTGATCTTGCCGAACTTCTCCATAGCCGACTGTCCGAAAAGGAGTGGTGCGTTCTGGCTTCCGACCACAGAGGCGTCGACATTGTGCAGAACCGCCTCCCCTATCTTCACCTCCCTGAGGGTGATGACCGTCCCCTCGGAAATCGAGCCGTTAGCGACCTGGTAATACTTCTTTCCCTTTATGTCTGAAG
>CAVEYE010000152.1:0-4620 GCA_963619595.1 bacterium
GGCTATATGCAGCAGTTTTTTGCCGGATGTGTGGAAAAGAGTCCTATAAAAGTGGCATCTTTACTTGATTTATTAAACCACGACGAAGAAACCGCAAAGCTGCCGGCTTGGGAATAATCCCCTGCCGGCAGCTTTTGTCGTACACACATCTACACCTTACTGCTCCATCGCGACAAGAGCATAGATGATGTCCGTTCTCATAATATTAATTATTAATTAATAATTGTGTAGTTATTGTTTTCCCGATTTAGCCCAAGTCCTGCACATTCAATGTGTCATTGCTAAAAAAGCTATGGAATCGATCGGCCGGAAACACGGACAGCCGGACCGGCTCAAATGTCGCAAAAAATCAGAAAAGCTGCTTCGCGGCCACGGTCAAGGCAGCGTAGAACTCCTCGCCGAACACGGCCGTCAACGGCTCCTTGAGGAACTCATAGACCCGGATGCCCTCGCGGCGGCCCTTCTCATACGCATCCTTGCATATTCCCCAACGATGGAGATTGAGCGCGGACCCGCCGCCCGTCAGCTTCGTGACGCGGACCGGGTAGAGCCAGCAGGACTGCGGTTTGCGGAACTTGCAGGTCCCCTGGAAAAAGCACCTCTCGATGGAGCAGAAGCAGTTCCCGGCCTCGTCGAAGGTCGTGTAGGCACACTCCTCCGAGCCGTCCACCACTGGAGTCACGATGTCACCGTCGCGGTCGATGGAGAAAAAGCCCTCCTTGTCCACCTGCGCCTGACCCTGCGGCCTCATCAGTTTTGAATATGTAGAATAATTCTCTTCCAGAGGCTCCAGTTCAGACTCCTCAAGCGGAGCCCCGCTGTCGCCTATGATGCAGCAGCAGCCCTTGCAGACCGCATAGTCGCAGGCGAAATACTCTGTCACAACATCCTCGGACACAAGGATGTCACCGATCTGTATGATCGTTCCGAAATTATTTTTTGACGACATATTCAATCCTCATTCCCTCGGAGAGGACCCCGAAGATTTCTTTAACCTTGTCAGCCGAGACGCTGGCGATCCGGTTGGCGTAGCCGGTAAGCACATCCTTGCCCCCGCTGTAGCGCATCAGGATGGCCCCGATGTAGTTGTCCGGGTCGGCGAGATAGTTGGTGTAGCTGTTGGACAGCAACGACTTGCAGGAAGACAGTTCAGCATCTCCGACCGGCTGGGACAACACTGACTCGATGGTCTTTCTGGCCTGTACAAGAGAAAGCATAGGCTGTTCCGAGCCGCTCTCGACCCCGCCAGGGAGTCCCGCCTCAGGCACAGGGTCGCAAGTGAAGATCAGTTCCAGAGCCTCCTGAGGCCAGACGCTGAACTTGTCCGACATCCTGACGCTGAAACCAAGCCCGGCCATCGTCCCGGTCAGCCTCCGCTCGAGAGCGAGACCGGCGACCTTGAAGGCCATATAACTTTCTGTCGTGAACGGTTCGGCGCAGGCCATCCCTATGCTGACGCTGACCGGAGTACCGGTTTTAGAGTAAGTCGTGGCGCCCGTACGCATCCTGTAGGAGGAGAACGGCCTTGCGACCTGGGATTTGCTGACCCTGAACCCGCCAAGGTACTGGCAAAGGATTTTCTGGAGATTCTCGGACTGCAGGTCGCCCACGATCACCAGCACCCCGTCGTTCGACCTTATGAACTGATTGTCAAAGAATTCATCGGCATCGGTCATCGTGGAGGCCACAAGACCCGAAGGAGTCTTGACCGTGGAATAGTTGTAGTCCTGGTACATCAGGCTGTCAAGAACCGCCGGCTTCAGCGAAGCCAGTTCCATCGGCCTCCAGGCCTGGAAAGCCTCCTCGGAAGGCTTCCTCTGGTTGGCTGCCGAAAGCAGAGCCCTGAGCACGAGGCTGACTTTGGACGAAGGAGCGGAACCCTGGAGCCTCAAGTCAGATTGTGTGACCGCACAGTCCATCTCGACATCCGCCGCCTTGAGAGTCTTTATGAAATCGCTACCCGGCATCCCGGCTATCTCGCTGAGGCTGAACATGTCGCTGAAGAAAGCGCCCTCTCCCCTGCTCAGATCCCGCACCGTGGAAAGCCCGCCTTTGACCATAAAGGAATAACTGAACCGTCCCTTGGTGTCAGCCTTTTTGAATATGACCTTCATTCCGTTGGTGAAAGTCCAGAGTTCTCCGCCGGAGACCGGCTCGACGGCCGTCGACCTGATCTTCACCTTGTTCTTGTCGGCATAGAAAGCAGTCGTGTCTTTTGACGAGGTTTTCCATTGATAGACAGGTTTTTCCAGCAGGGCCACACCGTTGGCGGCGGACTCGAAGAGAGTCGGCCAGAACCACTCGTCGTAATCCTCCTCCCAGCCCGTCCAGGTCACCTGCGGGGTCTTCATCCCCGACAACAAGGCCGAGACATAGGAATTGAAGAATTCAGTCTCAGCCAGAGCCGACATATTCCTTGAAGTGTAGAATTTCGCCTTGGTCGCCGGGGAGGCGAGGTCCGCTCCGTAGAGGTAGGCGGAGATGCATTGGCGGACGACCGCGTCGTTGTCCTGGCTGCCGAAGAATCCGCCCAGCACTGAGTTACGGGCCACCCTGTACTCGGTCGCCCCCACTCCCTTGGAGCAGATTTCTGAAAGCACGCCGGCCAGAGCGAGTGTCGCCGGCATCAGCTGGTTTCTGCCGGTGCGCAGGACCACTTTGAAGGTCTCATCCCCCGCACAATCGGCGCTTCCCTCGTAGGTGACTCCCACCTCGCTGACAGGAATGCCTCTCTGCGTCAGAGTCTCACGTAGCCGCACCGACACGACCTCCTTCAAGGCGTTCGAGAAAAGAGCGGAGATGAACGGCTGGATCGTGGCCATCTGGCTGTCCGGAGTGCGCGGCGAGCGGAAAACCACCTCGACAGACCCGCTTCCAGACGGGATGAATGAATATGAAGGCCCGGTGGAAGGTGTCCAGACATATTCATTCTTCTTGTAGGAAGGGCTGCGGGAAGGCACCATAAGCGAGAAGACGTTCATCCTTTCGATGATGGCGGAAGGGGTGATGTCGCCGGAGATGATGACCGCGTGCCTGCAAGGCTGGGCCGCGATGAGGTCGAACAGCATAAGAAGTGTGGTGTCCGAGGCGGCCTTGTCAAAGACAGGCACCTCATCAAATCTGAATATGGTCGCGCCGTCCTTGAAAGAGACATAGCCTTCCGGACGACAACCTATTCCCTTGCGGGACAGGAACTTGTAAGGTATCGTCTTGTTGAAGTGCGGCAGGGAGGCCAGTTCGCTCCGGGCTGCGAGAGTGTCGCTGCAGCCTTTTCGGACGAGCGCGAAATCCGCCACACCCTTCATCGACGGGTTGGTCACCAGGTAGTAGGTAATGCCGTTGGAGAGGTCGCCCGAAGTGACCGCTCCGTCCTTCTGCAGGACAGGAAGATCCTGCGCTGGCATCATTATTGAGAAACCAAGCAGGCACGTACATAAAACTGATTTGACAAGACCACGCATTCTGACACCTCCCGTTTTAAGTGAGCATTCAGACAAAAATAACCAATTATGTGCCATTGACGCAAAATTTTTACTACATTTGTGGCTCACGCACATAAGAAAATGATAATTTAAACATATTTAAAACGATGAAAAGATTTATCCTTGCGATCGCGGCAGCGTTTCTGGCCGCAGGTATGGCTTCAGCCCAGGACATGGCGCAGGCTACCGAACTTTACAACAACGGAGCCACCGCCATCTCGATGAAGAATTGGAAAGAGGCGCTTGATTACTTCCAGAAGGCCATGGAGATGGGTCAGGCCATCGGAGCCGAGGCTGACGAACTTGTAGCCAACTGCAAGAACGCCATCCCGGGAGTTTCCCTTGAAGTCGCCAAGGACCTTATCACTGACAAGAAGTACGAAGATGCCGTTGCGGAACTTGACAAGGTCGTAGCCGTAGCGGCTGCGTACGACAACGTCGAAGTCGCCGAGAAGGCCAAGGAACTCGTCCCTCAGGTTTGGATGCAGAAGGGAGTCGACGCTCTCAAACTGAAGGACTTCGCCACAGCCGAGGACGGTTTCAAAAAGTCTTACGCCATCGACACCACCGCCGGCAAGACAGCCCTTTATCTCGGACAGGTCCTCGGAGCCCAGGGCAAGACTGAAGAGGCCATCGAGGCTTTCCGTCACGCAGCCTGGAACGGTGAGGAGGCCACAGCCAAGAAGCAGGTTTCCAACATCTACCTCAAGGCCGCCCAGGTCGGACTGAAGTCCCAGAAGTACGCCGTGGCGGTCGAAAACGCCATCAAGGCCAACGAGTACCTTGAGAACGCCAACGCCTACCTCATCGCCGGCCAGGCTTCCCAGAAGCTCAGCAAGAACTCAGACGCCATCAAGTACTTCGAGAAGTACCTTGAGATGAACCCTGGTGCCAAGAACGCTCCTGCCATCACCTTCACCGTAGCCGCTCTCTACCAGGGTGCGAAGAACAATGCGAAGGCTCTCGAAAACTACAAGAAGGTCCAGAACGACCCTCAGCTCGGAGCGCAGGCTCAGGCGCAGATCAAGGCTCTGAGCAAGTAAAAAGACAAGAAAGATGCTCACGCATCTCGAACTGCTCGCTCCGGCGAGAAACATTGACATCGGCATCGCGGCCATCGACTGCGGTGCCGATGCCG
>CAVEYE010000153.1:0-5969 GCA_963619595.1 bacterium
ACCATCCGCAACGCCGACGAGATCGTGGTTCTGGACGAAGGCAAGGTCGTGGAGGTCGGCAGACACGAGGAACTCCTCGCCCTGGGCGGCATCTACCGCAAACTCAACGACATGCAGGCGTTGTGATTCCAGGGAGATGAAGCCGTTGTTCCGGGAATATGAGGAAAGCCTCCCTCCCGGAATTCTCCGGAAAAACCGATCTTCAAATAGTTTGAATTTTAGAACAACAATAAAAAGACATTTGACTGAAACCGCGAAATGTTAAGGAAACATCTGACCACAATAGCCGCTATCCTGCTGATGACAGCCGCCGCGGAAGCGCAGACAGTGAAGGATTTCAAGGATGCCGTCGATTCCCTCCAGGTCAGTCTGACCGCAAGGACCGGACTGAAGGCACAGGTCAAGGCCAACAAAGTCGTCAGAAGAGGGCTTGAACTTGATTTCTACTTCACGCAGGCTCTCGGGGAATTTTCCTGGAGACCGGCCGATGTCGAATGGCTGCGCGGCGAACTGGCCCGGCTGATGCCGGAATCCTGCTCCAAATACAGCATAGGGGCGGTCTATGTGGGCAGACAGACGCTCGAATCTCTAGCCGTTCCGGATCCGGGGAATGACGGCATCCCGGCAGCCAGCGGTTTCAGGACCGCCGACCCGAAGAGTTCTTCACACATATTCATAAGCAGGGCGGACGGACAGAGGTTTCCAAAAGGCCTCACGGGCCGCGACATCGCCCTCTGGCAGAGCCACGGCCGCTACTTCGAGGAGAAGACGGACAGGTGGGAATGGCAGCGCCCTCCGCTCTTCCAGACCGTCGAGGACATGTACACGCAAAGCTACGTGCTGCCTTTCCTGATCCCGATGCTGGAGAACGCCGGGGCCTACGTGATGACCCCTCGAGAGAGGGACATCCAGACCTGCGAGGTGGTCGCCGACAACGATCCGGCCTTCGAGGAAGGACGGGGAGAAAAGGTAAGGATTGAGGGAAGATATTCAGAGACAGGCACCTGGTCCGACGCAGGAGTAGGATTCGCCGATGTCAAGGCGACATATTCAGGCAAAGAGAATCCGTTCCGGATGGGGACGGCGAGGCAGGCGCGTTGCCAGGCAGGGGCCACCGCCACGGCCCAGGCACGCTGGACCCCGGAGATTCCTCAAAGCGGCTCCTACGCGGTCTACATTTCCTACAAGTCGCTGCCGCACAGCACCCCCTGTGCCAGTTACACCGTCCGCCACCTCGGAGGCGAGAGCAGGTTCGTCGTCAACCAGAGGATGGGTGGCGGCACCTGGATCTACCTCGGCACCTTCGATTTCGCGGAAGGGGCGGAAGGCTGCGTGATCCTCGACAACAGTGTGCCGGAAGGCTACGAAGCCCCGAAGAACGCCGTAATCACGGCGGACGCCGTGCGCTTCGGAGGCGGCTACGGCAAGATCGCGAGAGGCTGCAAAGACACCCCGGTCAGTGAATATTCCACCTCGGGTCTTCCTTCATTCGCCGAAGGGGCCTACTACTGGATGCAATGGGCGGGATGCGACTCCACCATCCTTTCCAGCCACGAGGACGACTACACCTCCGACTATGCCGACAGAGGAGCCTGGGTGGGCTGGATGTCAGGCGGTTCGAGGACGAATCCGAAAGCGGAGGGACTCGGGATTCCGATAGACCTTTCACTGGCGTTCCACACGGACGCCGGCACTACTCCTAACGACTCGATCGTCGGCACACTCGCCATCTACACCCTCAAATGCGACGGAAGCGACCGGTTTCCTAACGGGGAGAACAGACTCCAGCAGAGGACATACGCCGATTTTGTCCAGACCCAGGTCGTGGACGACATCCGCAGCGGCTTCAACCCGGAATGGAGGCGCAGAGGGATCTGGGACCGATCCTACAGCGAGTCGCGCACGGCCACGGTCCCTGCGATGATCTTGGAACTGCTTTCACACCAGAACTTCGCGGACATGAAGTTCGGACTCGACCCTACATTCAGATTCACGGTCTGCAGGGCAGTCTACAAAGGCATACTCAAATTCCTCAGCACCCGCTACGGCTGCGCCTACGCCGTGCAGCCTCTGCCGGTGAACTCCTTCGCATCTTCTTTCAGCGGGGATCCGGCGGACGGCGGGGACGGAATCAAAGTCCTGCTTAGCTGGCGAGAGACAGTCGACACGCTTGAACCCACGGCAGCCCCGACCGGCTACATCCTCCAGACACGGATCGACGACGGAGTCTTCGACGAGGGTACTGTCATCAAGGACGTGAAGACCACAGGCGGAGTGTCCCGGACAGAGGTCACTGTCACTCCGGGACATGTCTACAGCTACAGGATAACGGCTTTCAACGAAGGCGGAAAGAGTTTCCCGTCCGAAACGCTCAGCGTGGGAGTTCCCGAAAACGAAAACAGAGGGACTGTGCTGGTTGTCAACAACTTCACAAGACTTTCAGCCCCGGCCTGGCACGACACGCCGGACCACGCAGGCTTCGACAACAACATCGACGGCGGAGTGGCCTACGGCAAGGAGATCAATTTCATAGGCGAGCAGTACGAGTACAGAAGGACTCTGCCGTGGCTGGACGATGACAATCCGGGCTTCGGCGGTTCCTGGACGGACAAGGCCGGAGAGGTCTACGCCGGCAACACCTTCGACTACTGCGGCATACACGGCAAGGCCTTGATGGCCGCCGGCTATGCCTTCCATTCCTCCGGAGCGGACGCTTTCAGCTCCGACGCCGGCCTGTGCCTTGGCGACAAGGCTGTCGACCTTGTCTGCGGCAGACAGGTCACGACAGTAGTCGGGACGGGCAGGGTGGCCGACCGGTTCCAGGTCTTCCCGCAGAGCCTTCAGGATGCCCTCAAGGAAGCCTCTTCCAAAGGTGTCGGCCTGATTGTCTCCGGAGCCTACATCGGCACAGATGTCTGGGACTCCGTCTACCCTGTGAAGAAGGACAGCCTCACGACGGTCCGCACAAAGGAATTCGTGGAAAAGACCCTCGGCTACCGCTGGATGACAGGCTTCGCCAGCCGGAAAGCCACGGTCAGACCGATGAAGTGCAAAGCTCTCGACCTGAGAGGGAAAGTCGGGGCGGTCGAGTTCCACAAAGAAAGGAATCCTTTGATGTACAATGTAGAGAATCCTGACGGAATCGTGCCTTCAGGCAAGTCGGCCGGCACTTTCCTCCGCTACACGGACACCTGCGTCTCGGCGGGAGTCTGCTTCGAGGGTGAAGGCTACAAGGCTGTCAGTCTGGGATTCCCGATCGAGACGGTCAAGCGTCAGGACGACATCGACGCCCTGATGGAAAACATAATGAAATTTATTGACAGCAGACAATGACAGAAAGAGAAGCTGAAATCATCGAGCTGGTCCACAAGGAAGTGAAACCTGCTCTCGGCTGTACCGAGCCGATCGCCGTGGCTCTTGCGGCGGCCAAAGCCGCTGAGCTTGTGAGGACCGCCACCCAGTCTGAAGAAGGCTGGAGAATGGAGGTCGAGGTCAGCGGCAACATCCTCAAGAACGGTATGGGTGTCGGGATTCCCGGCACGGGGATGGTCGGACTGCACATAGCGGCCGCCCTCGGTTCTGTCTGCGGGAAAAGCGAGTACGGACTCGAAGTGCTTAAAGACCTCACCGACAAGGATGTCGCCAAGGCCAAGGAACTGGTCAGCGGCAGGAAAGTGAGCGTCACTTCCCCCGAGAACGTCAAGCTGCTCTATGTCAAAGTCACGGTGGAGGCCGGAGGACACTCGGCCTGGACGGTGATCGAGGACGACCACGACAGAATCGTCGAGACAGGCCTCGACGGGGTCGCCGACAACCTCAGGGACGGCGGCCAAGCTGAAGAGCAGCCCGTCAAGGACACCAAGGACTACCACCTGAGCGTCAAGGAGATATATTCATTCGCCAAAAGTGCCTCCTTCGAGGACATCAGTTTCATTCTAGGTGACCGCGACCTCAACCTCGCATTGGCGGAGGAGGGCCTGCGCGGCGACTACGGTCTCTGCGTGGGGAAGGCCATCAGGGAGAACCAGAAGCACATCTTCGGCGATGATTTCCTCAGTTTCGCGATGGGGATGACAGCCGCCGCCTCCGACGCCAGGATGGCCGGCTGCAAGCTCCCGGCGATGAGCAATTCAGGCAGCGGCAACCAGGGGATCACCGTGAGCATGCCGGTGATAGCCTATGCGCTGAAGTACAAGGTCGATGACGAGAGGCTGGCCAGAGCGCTGATTCTGAGCAATCTGGTGGCTATCCACATCAAAGGCTACCTCGGAAAGCTCTCCGCCCTCTGCGGCTGCGTGATCGCTTCGACAGGTTCGGCCTGCGGACTGATCCTTCTGCAGAACGGCACCTACAGCCAGATCTGCTCCGCCATCAAGAATATGATCGGCAACATCACCGGTATGGTCTGCGACGGAGCGAAGGTCGGCTGCGCCATGAAAGTGGCCTCCGGAGTGTCCTGCGCCATACAGTCCTGTGTGCTGGCGATGAAAGGGAACTGCGTACAGGCCACCGACGGCATCATCGACGAGGACATCGAGAAGACGATCCAGAACCTTGGTGAGATCGGTTCGACAGGCATGAGGTACACGGACAAGCTGATCCAGCACATCATGCTCTGCAAGTAGAAGTTCCCGCCAAGAAGGCAGAAGTTTAAATTTAAGCCAAGCGGCGGGGTTACGTACAACATAATCCCGCCGCCTGGTTTTCTTGCCTGAAAATATTCAGTTTTTTAGGAACAGCCGGTTTTTCAAGGAACCGTCCGGTTCTACCTGTCGACCAGCACCTGCCTGATCCTCTTGCAGATGTCGGTGTTCTCGTACACGCCGCCGAACTTCCAGGAAGAAGCGCCGTAGGCGTAAAGAACGACAGGAGAAGCTGTGTGGCCTGTGGAAGAGTACTTGACTGAGATTCCGCTCTCGGACTTGGTGTAGTCCCTGTCGCCCGGCACAAGGGCGACTCCGCCAGTCTCGTGGTCGGCTGTGACGAGGACGAGAGTCCCTTTGTGGGTGTCGGCGTAGTCGAACGCGGCGTTGACCACGTTGTCGAACTCCTCAAGGTACCACAGCATCTCGTCCGGATTGTTGCCGTGGGACGCATAGTCGATCAAAGAACCCTCGACCATCGAAAAGAAGCCTTTCTTGTTCTTCTCAAGAATCTCCCAGGTGTGGCAGGACAGCTGGGTGAGCAGTTCCTGGTCGGTCGCGGTGGCCTCTACCTTGCCGCCTTCGTCGATAAGACCGAGAAGCGGAGTGGTCCAGGTCGAGTAGAACTCCTCCGGACTGGAGACATAGGTGAATCCTTCGCCGACGGCCTTGTCGATGAGGTTCACATCGGTGTATTTTTTCTTGGTGAAGTACTTGCGGCCTCCGCCGACGATCACGTCAGGCCTGAAGGCGATCAGGTCCTCTGCTATCCTGCTCTTTTCGCTGCGGTTCTTCACGTGGGCGTAGAATCCGCCCGGAGTGGCGTCGAGAACATAGGAGGTGACGACGATGCCGGTGGCGAGGCCTTTCTCCTTGGCGAGAGCGGCGATGCTGGCCGGCTTCGTGCTGTCAGGAAGCATGCCTAGCATTCCGTTGTTCGTCTTGTTTCCGGTGGCTATGGCCGTGGATGCGGCAGCCGAATCCGTGGCCCTGTTGTTGGCCGAATAGGTCTTGACGATGGCTGCGTACTGCGCCCTGTCGAAACAGGTCTGTCCGAAGCCGCGTTCGACCATCAGGGATGCGGAGGCCCCGAGTCCCATTCCGTCACCGATTATCAGGATGACATTCTTCACCTTCTCGTTTTTCGGAGCCTTTTCCTTGGCTTCCACCGGAGCGGCGAGAAACGCCGCCATCAAAATAAAAGCTACAGCCTTTTTCATTACAATATTCTTATTTAACTTTCGTTTGTAACAAAGTGCCTGTGACAAAATACCTTATCCCACGTTCGAAGAGTATTGCCCATGAAAAATCAATTCACGTTACCCC
>CAVEYE010000154.1:0-10852 GCA_963619595.1 bacterium
GCTCTCTCTTGGCGAGCTTCTCGAAAGTACCGTCCTCTTTCATCTTGTCGATGGTGTTCATCTTCTTGATAGCCTTGCGGATGGTCGGGAAGTTGGTAAGCATACCGCCGGCCCAGCGCTCGGTTATGGATGGCATATTGACTGCCGCAGCCTTCTCGGCGACGATTTCTTTCGCCTGTTTCTTTGTGGCTACGAAGAGAATCTTGCGACCTGAACGCGCAAGCTCTTTCATCGCCTCGGCAGCCTCGTCTATCTTGACGATGGTCTTGTGCAGGTCGATGATGTGGATTCCGTTCTTCTGGTCGAAGATGTAAGGAGCCATCTTAGGGTTCCATTTCCTCGCCAGATGTCCGAAATGAACACCTGCATCAAGAAGTTCTTGGAAATTTGTGCGTGGCATTTTAAAATTCTGTTTTTTGTTTTAAACTTTCCTCCGGACATTTTGCCAACTGTCTGAAGGCTCTTTTCTTCAATCTCCGAGCAGTGGTCCTCGACCAGTCTCCGAGATTTTCCGCAGTCCCGGCAATCCCCGGTAGTGTTCATCGGATTCGCATCCAGCGAAAAGTCCGCGGGATTTGAAGCACCGGACTGTGCTTTTTCATAAATCAACCTATGCGGCCTCAGCCGGGCAAGACTAACGCTTGCTGAACTGGAAGCGCGCACGTGCGCCAGGCTGACCAGGTTTCTTTCTCTCGACTTCGCGGGAGTCACGTGTCAGGAAGCCTTCGGACTTCAGAGCTGAGCGGTAAGCCTCTCTATCCAGATCGCTGAGAGCGCGGGATATTCCGAGTCTGATCGCTTCGGCCTGGCCTTTTGTGCCACCACCGACAACGTTAACCTTCACGTCAAACTGACCTTCTGTCTTCGTAACGGCGAAAGGCTGGTTCACGATGTAACGGAGAGCGTCAGTCTTGAAGTACTCTTCGAGGCTGCGGCCGTTGATTGTGACATTGCCTTGTCCAGCTGCGAGATAAACACGAGCGACGGCTGATTTACGTCTTCCAAGGGCGTTTTTCTGTTCCATTTGCTCTGTTAGATTTCGTTCAACTTAATTTCTCTAGGGTTCTGCGCCTGGTGAGGATGCTCAGGACCTGCGTAAACGTACAGGTTGTTGATGATCTTGTCACCAAGACGGGTCTTAGGGAGCATGCCTTTGACGGCTCTCCTGACGAGTTCAGCAGGTCTCTTCGCGAGGATCTCCTTCGGAGTCGTGAAACGCTGGCCGCCCGGGTAACCGGTGTAGCGTACGTAAACACGGTCGCTCATCTTGCTTCCTTTGAGGATCACCTTCTCGGCGTTGATGACGATGACGTTGTCACCGCAGTCAACGTGAGGAGTGAAACCAGGCTTGTTCTTGCCGCGGAGGACAAGAGCGACCCTTGAAGCAAGACGTCCGAGTGCCAGATCCGTGGCATCGATGACAACCCACTCTTTCTTCACAGTGTCCTTGTTCAAGGAGACTGTCTTGTAGCTAAGTGTGTCCACTGTCTTGATCTTTAATGGTTTAACATAAATAATTGCGATCCCTACACAACATAGGGGTCGCAAATATAGGCATTTTTTTCGAAATATTCAAAAATCTCGACTCACTCGACCCCCACCTCCTGCCGAGTCCTATTATATAAGGTGCTTTTGCCATATGCATTCAGTCACTCGCGAAAGTGCTTGCGAAAGTTGAGTATAGGAATATTCAGATAATTTTCTCAATTTTGTTAGTTGCTTCTGACCGTTGCCGAGCAACATTTCAGCCATAGGATTGAAAATGAAACCGATAAGGATCTTACTGACCGACATATTCCTTCTGCTCACGCTGTCCGCATATTCCCAGAATGTGGTGGATTCGCTTGTCACGGCGTTCGACCGCCAGAAAGGAGACAAGGCAAAACACACCGCTGAAGCCTTCTTCGAGCATCTGGACAAGGAGGGTTTCACCGATGAATCCGTCAGGCTGCTCCCCGGCAGCAAGGCGGACAGCGTCAAAGCCTTGACCTGGTACTGGGCCGGGGAGTGGTACTTCGACACCCAGGACTACGACAAGTCCATCCTTTACGCCACAAAAGCATTGGCCGCCGGCAGAGGCGTGATGACAAAAGAGCTTGAGTGCGACTGCGACAACGTCCTGTCCATAGCATATTTCCGCAAGTCCGACTACCACAAGGCGTTGGAATATTCCGAGGCGTCCCTCGCACTGGGCCGGGAACTCAATGACGAGTTAAGGGTGTCAGCCTCTCTGAATTCTCTGGCGGGGATCTGTCTCGCGTCGAAGCAGCCGGCGGAGGGCGAAAAGTACATCCTCGAGGCCATCCGCATCTGCGAAAGCCAGAAGGATTCGATGAGACTCGCGATCCGCTGCGGAATGGCCGCGGAAATCTACCACAGCATAGGGAAGGACGAGAAGAGCCTTGAATATTCCTGCCGCGCCCGCGACATCAACAGGGCGATGGGGCAGGAGGACAAGGCTGCGGTCAGGCTGGCGCAGATGGCGGCGGCGCAGTTCTCCCTAGGCAGGTATGACGACGCGGAGAAATCCCTCCTCGAGGCTCTTCCGACGCTGGAAAAGGCCGGAAACCTTCAATCCTGGGCCATCGGCTGCAACCAGATGGGCGACATCTGCATCCAGAAGGATGACAACGACAGGGCGGCTGAATATTTCCGGGCGGCCCTCAAGGTCTTCGCCGAGAAAGGCGACGCCTACAACATGAGCCACTCGCACTATGGACTCAGCAAGGCGCTCGCCACCAGCGACTCCGGCGAGGCCGTGGAGCATCTGATGCAGTACACCCAGATCAAGGACTCCCTCTACGACAGCGAGATGAACCAGGGTCTCAATGAGTACAACGCCCGTTACCGCAACGAGCAGATCTCCAGCGAGCGGGACCACTATCTGAGTTCAAGCCGCAGGATTCTGGTCTGCGGGATCGCCGCGGCCGCCTTGCTCGCCCTCGCGGTCTGGCTTCTTGTGCGGAGGAACAAGTCCATCAAGACCACACTCGACGACACGAAGAGCAAGCTGGATTCTGAAAGGAGACTCTCGGCGGCCCGCCTGTCCAGAATTCCCGAGCGGGATGTCGTGGGGCCGTTGAAGGCTGAGATCCGGAAGCAGATCCAGGAGGGACGGGAGGTGGACCTTCAGGAAGCGGCGTCCGCCCTCTGCACCACGAGGTCGAACCTCAACCGCCAGATCAAGGCCCAGACGGGAGGCAGCAGCAGCGCCCTCGTGACCGAGGTCAGAATTGAAATTGCCAAGGAGATTCTGGGGACTCAGAAAGACACGCCGATCGCCGATGTGGCGTCGCTTTGCGGCATAGGCGACGTGTCTTATTTCATAACTCTTTTCAAGAAAGCGACCGGGACCACGCCCAAACAATGGCGCGATGGAGACAAACAATAGCGGTTTTTATGTGAAATATGGCCAAAAAAACACAACTTGCCCCTTTGACCATATTCAATCAGGGATGCAAAGTTTAACTTTGCCATACCCACTTACACATATATACTATAGTTATTTCCACATCAACTTAAACTCATTTTTAGCACAAATCAAAAATGAAAGCGAAGGGGTCTTTTCCACCCCTTCGCTTTCTTGTAATTCTACCTTTCAGCCCACCTTCTTCCCCGGGAGAACGCCGGTGCGGCGCCGCGTCTCATCTCCGGCAGAACTCCGTCCGGTGTGCCGTTGCGGCGGGCGGTCCCGTCACTAGATGGACAGGACTGCGAGGACGTTGATGAGTTCCTTGTCGATAGGCTTGTCAAGTTTGATGGCCTTACCGATCGGGACATAGACGATCTCGTTGTTGGAGATGCCGATCATTATGTTGCGCTGGCCTTCCTGCAAGGCCTCGATGCTGGCATAGCCCAGACGGCTGGCCAGGATCCTGTCATAGGCCGAAGGACGGCCACCCCTCTGCAGATGGCCCAGGATGGTCACGCGGACATCATATTCAGGATATTCCTGTCTCACCCTTTCCGCATAGTGCATCGCTCCCCCGTCTTTCGGGCTTTCGCTGACGATGACGATCGAGCTGTTCTTGCTCTTGCGGCAGCCGTGGCTGATGAATTTCTCGAGCTGGTCGATGTCGGTCTGGTCCTCAGGGATGATGGCGGCCTCGGCTCCGGCCGCGATGGCGGAGTTCTGCGCGAGGAAGCCGGCGTCGCGTCCCATCACCTCCACGAAGAAGATGCGGTCGTGGGATGTGGCCGTGTCCCTGATCTTGTCCACGCACTCCACGATGGTGTTGAGGGCCGTGTCGTAGCCGATGGTCGAATCCGTGCCGTAGAGGTCGTTGTCGATCGTGCCTGGAAGACCGATGACAGGGATGTCGTACTCGTGGGCGAAAGTCTGCGCGCCGGAAAGCGAGCCGTTGCCGCCGATGACGATCAGAGCGTCCACTCCGAACTTGACAAGATTGTCATAGGCCTTCTGCTTGCCTTCCGGAGTCATAAATTCCTCGCTGCGGGCGGTCTTGAGGATGGTGCCTCCCATCTGGATCGTGTTGCTGACGCTCTCGGTGGTAAGTTCCTTGAAATCACCGTGGATCAGACCTTCGTAGCCGCGGTAGACACCCATAACTTTCCAGCCATTGAATATGGCGGAGCGGGTCACGGCCCTGATGGCCGCGTTCATTCCGGGGGCGTCTCCACCGGAAGTCAGCACCGCGATTGTCTTTATCTCTTTCATAAGTTCAGAAATACTACACTACTAACTATTGTTAACTTACAGCATTCCCGAAACTGAAAATTCGGAGAATGTCACACAAAAATAGTAATTTTGCGGAGAAATCCCCCGCAAGGCGGATGCCAAAGGACTGAAAAAGTCAGACAATAGCGACATTATGACAATCGGAAACATCAATCTTGGAGAAAGGCCGGTGCTGCTCGCTCCGATGGAGGACGTGACTGACGCGTCCTTCAGAGGAATATGCCGGGAGCAGGGCGCTGACATGGTCTACACGGAATTCATTCCGTCCGAGGGCCTGATCCGGGACGCCAAAAAGGCCTACGCCAAGTTGAAGACGACCGACGAAGAGGCTCCGGTAGGCATCCAGATCTACGGGAGCGACCCTGACGCGATGGTGGAGGCCGCGAAGATGGCCGACCACGCGCAGGAACTCGTCGGCGGCCACGGCTGCGACCTCATCGACATCAATTTCGGCTGTCCTGTCAGCAAGATCGCCGGCAGAGGGGCCGGCTCGGGGATGATGAAGGATCCGGACAAGATGGTGATGATCACTAAAAGGATCGTCGAGGCTGTCGGCAAGCCGGTCACCGTCAAGACCCGCCTCGGCTGGGACGAGAGCAGCAAGATCATCGTGGAGCTGGCCGAAAGGCTGCAGGACACCGGCATCGCCGCGCTCACGATCCACGGCCGCACCCGCTGCCAGATGTACAAGGGAGAGGCCGACTGGACCCTTATCGGAGAAGTCAAACGGAACCCGAGGATGCATATTCCTATAATAGGCAACGGCGACATTTCCTCCGCCAGGAAGGCGAAGGAGGCGTTCGACCGCTACGGGGTGGACGGGATAATGGTCGCCAGAGCCTCCTTCGGGCATCCTTGGATATTCAAGGAAATCAAGCACTTCCTTGCGACGGGGGAAGAGCTTCCGCCGCTCGGGGTGCGGGAAAGGGTCGCGCTTGCGGAAAGGCAGCTGCGGCTTTCGCTTGACCTCAAGGGAGTGCCGACCGGCGTGTACGAGATGCGCCGCCATCTCTCCTGCTACTTCAAGGGACTGCCCGATTTCAAGGAGACGAGGATGCGGCTCGTGACGGAAAATGACCCGGACGGAGTGTTCAGGATTCTTGAATATATCGCCGAAAAGTGGGGAAACACTGAAATTTCAGAGGAAAGCAGTGTCTATGGCTTATGATTTTTCGTATCTTTGCACTCTATGCTTGACAAAATCGTCCTTGCGCCATACTATCTGACATTGAAGCTGCGGCACGCTCTCTACGACCACGGCATCTTCAAGGTAGGCACCTGCGAAGTGCCGACCATCTGCGTCGGCAACATCACCGCGGGCGGCACGGGCAAGACCCCTCACACGGAGATGATCCTCCGCACCCTGCTGCGCAGCGACGACTGGGCGTACCGCAATCTCGCGGTCCTCTCCAGAGGCCACAAACGGGACAGCGGCGGATTCCAGCTGGTGGAGACCGACGGCAAAG
This sequence comes from bacterium, assembly GCA_963619595.1. GTDB lineage: Bacteria > Bacteroidota > Bacteroidia > Bacteroidales > UBA932 > Cryptobacteroides. Next base: position 6,166 of record CAVEYE010000154.1, read on the forward strand.
TCAAGGAATATGGCGACGAGCCGCTGCAGATCAAACGTAAATTCCCGGCCGTGACGGTGGCCGTGGACAGAAAGCGCGTCAAAGGCTGCGACATCCTCTGCCATCCTGAGAAACTGAAGACCGAGCGCAGGGCGCGCAGGTGCGCTGATTCCGTGATTCCGCCGGCCGACCTGATCGTCCTCGACGATGCGTTCCAGTACCGCAACCTGCGGGCCTACTACAACATCATACTCGTGGACTACAACCGTCCCGTCCACAAAGACAAGCTGCTGCCTTTCGGAAGGCTCCGCGACCTGCCTCAGAGGCTGCACAACGCCGACATCATCATCGTGTCCAAGTGTCCCGCCTACCTTGAGGACGAGCAGAAGCTCCAGTGGGCCAGATCGTTCGGGATGAAGGACTACGACCTGCAGACCTGCACGGGCACGGACCGCAAAGGCTCGAAGAAGATCCTGCTGTTCACGACGATCTGGTACAACCATCTCCAGCCGATCTTCAAGGAGGCCGACCCGAGGTACGCCTATTCACAGAAGCTGATACTCTTTTCGGGAATAGCCAAGGACACTCCCCTGCGGATGTACCTCAGCGATGATCACAAAATCGTCAAGAGGTTCAACTTTATGGACCACCACAACTACAACCGCTTCGACATCAAGAAGATAATGACAGCCGTGAAGGAGCATCCGACCGCCGTCGTGGCGACCACCGAGAAGGACTGCCAGCGGATCAGGGACTACAGGAAGATTCCGGACGAGCTGAAAGTCAGGCTGTTCCAGGTCCCGATCGAAGTAGGTTTCCTTTCCGAACACGAAAAAGCGGTCTTCGAGGACACCCTGATGACCGCCTTAAGGAATTTCACACCGGAGTATTAGCCCGTCTCCGGATCCGGCTTCCCGGGATTTTCTCCAACATTATCTTCGTCAAGCCTTTCCCGGAATTTTCTCCGGACAAAAATCGTCGTTTCCCCGTTCCTTCAGGCCCGGACTCCGTCTAGAAACGGAATCCGAGACCGAAAGTCATGCTGTTGCCGATGGTCTCATTAGCCATCAGATAAGCGAAATCGAGGCTGAATCCGTGGTAGCGGAAGCCGAGTCCCAGCGTGGCGAAGGACGGAAGCACCGCGCTTTCAGAGCCATAGTGGTAGCCGGCGCGGAGGAACGCCAAGTTCTTGAATGAATATTGCAGACCGGCCGCGGCAGTGAGGTCGCCGCTCAGGAAATAGTCGGCGTCGGCAGCCACGTCAAGCCTGCCGGCAGCGCTCTCGTTCGTCTTGTAGTACACTCCGGCGGTGACCGATGTCGGAAGGCTGAACGACTCTCCAGACTCCGACTTGACGGACGAACCGAAGGACGACAGTCCGGCGGTGGCGCTGAGACGGGATGAATTGTAGGTCAGGAAAGCGTCGGCAGCGAAGGCCGAGCAGGAATTGTCCGTGGAGAGCGACTGGCTGGCATAGCGGAAATCCGCTCCGAACGAAAGGTGGTTGAGGATCCTTATGCCCGTGCCGACACTGATGAGGAGGTCGGACGGAGTGTAAGTCCCCTTAGCGTTCCCGGAATCGTTGTAGACTGAATATTCCTCGCCTGCCTGGTAGGCCGCTCCGAAGGAGAATCCCACGACGCTTCCAGCCTTGAAGGCGGTGCCGAAATTGATGTTCGTGGATTTCACCCCGTCCGGAGCCCACGACTGGCCGGAAAGACCCACCATCATCTTCTTGTCCGAGAACGGGATGACGGAGGAATTCCTGAACGACGAATATGCGGTCTCAGCGGTCGAAGCCGCTCCTGCGAAACCCATTCCTGCGGAGACCGGGTCGCGGTCTATCCTGACAAACGGCAGGGCCGCCGATTCCTGGGCGGAGACGCTCCCGGCGGCCAGGATGCAGCCGAAAGCGACGGCAAGGGCCTTGAAATATCTTGTCATCATATCTTGACTATCGTTTGTTTATGTTCTTTGGAGCCGAACGTGAAAGTGGCCGTGTAGCGGCCCGGAGCGCATCCCGACAAGTCTATCTGAGCCGGGACGAAGGCGCTCGCCTTGACCGTGTCCTCGAAGACGACGGAGCCGGTCTGTGAGACGATCTTGACCGCCACATCCTCAAGAGACTCGCCCGTGGCGAGATTCAGGACATCCTTCACCGGATTAGGGTAGGCAGAGTACTCCACCGAGGCCTCGCGGGCGAGGATGTTGAACGTGGTCGAAACCTCCGCCCCCTTGGCGTCGTAGGCGGTGACGGTCACCGCGGCCGAGCCGAACTGGAGGACGGTGCCGATAAGTTTGTCCACATTCTGGGCGACATAGGCCACCTTAGGGTTGGACACCTCGATCCTGAACTTGAGAGTTTCTCCGTCGGGATCCTTGAAATAATCGGCGACTTCCAGAGAGAACTCCGCGCCGGTGGTGGTGAAGAGCATATTGTCAATCTCCTTGACGATCGCAGGCGGGTTGTTCTGAAGGACAGTGTAGACGATCTCGAGAGTCGAGGACGCACCATAGGCATCCGTCGGGGTGATGGCGCAGGTGTACGTCCCCGGTTCCGCCTCATAAGCCTTGATGGTGACCGTGCCGTTGCCGTCGGAAGCGACGGAGACAGCGTCGGCAGCAGAACCCTTCTTGTAGTCCACAGTGAATTTATGGCCGTCAGGGTCGTTTACCTTGAAGCTGATGACCTTAGTCTCGTGCGCCTTGAGAGTGACCGGGCCGGTGTAGTCCGACTCGACGACAGGCGGTTCGTTTCTCTCCGTGGAAGCGGTCAGGATGTCGGAGGCCTCGCCGTAACTCCTGGCATAGGAATAGCCCGCGACCTTGATGTAGTAGACCGTGGAGAACGCCAGGTCATCTATTGTCAGGGACACGGTTTTTCCGACGGTGGCCTCAGGGAGAACGTTCTTCACTTTCACTCCGCCCTTGGAACCGGCCGACGGGTCAGCCACCTCGACTTCGGCCTTGTCCGTTCCATAGACGACAGAGAAGCCGTACGCAGGATGCCCTTCCGCATCACCGGACACCGTCCAGGTGAGGTCCAGATTGTTGGAATGCGCGGCCGCGGCAAGGTTCTCCGTCTTTCCAGGGATGAAGTCGTGGCCGTAGGTCAGAGCACCCATCGCATCCACAAGACCGCCCAGGTTGGAAGGCGCCGCTGAAGTTTTCTTGCTGTTCAGGATTCTTTCCTTAAGTTCATCACAGGTGAAATCCTGGCCTCCCAAGTAGGAGACGACCAGAGCCGCCACGCCAGAGACGTGAGGGCAGGCCATCGAAGTACCCGACATCGCGCCGTACTGTCCGTTAGTCTTTGTGCTGTAAATGGATGATCCCGGGGCTGCTATGTCCACGAAATCTCCGTAATTCGAGTAATATGCCTTGCTTCCGTCGCTGTCGAGAGCGCCCACGGCGATGATCGGCTCGTAGTTGGCCGGAGCGCCGTTGGCGAGGTTCTCATTACCTGCGGCGAAGACCACCAGACCACCCTTCATCGGAGAGTCCGGCAGCTGGTTGCCGTCATTGTCACAGCCGGCATATTTGATGAAATAGTCGACGGCGGCCTTGTCGGAGCTTCCGATCTTGGCCGCGAGAGCCTTCGCGCGTTCCTCTTCATTGTACTTTCCGTCTCCGTCGGAGTCGTAGCTGTAGCCCCAGCTGTTCTGGCAGATCACGGCACCGTGGTCAGCCGCCCACTTTATGGCCGCAGAACTGCTTCCGTTCAAAGTCTTCGTCTTTCCGCCCTCTTCAACGTCCCGGAGAATCTCGCAGGACATTATCGTGACTCCTCTCCGTCCCGCGGCGGCGTCGCCTCCGGCGACTCCGCAGACACCGACACCGTTGTTGTTCACTGCCGCTATCGTGCCGGCAACGTGCGTGCCGTGGTCACCGGCAACGACCTTGCCGCCTCCGTTGATGGAATTGTAGTGCTGCGTGCCGCAGTTGGCCGCAAGGTCCTCGTGGGTGATGTCCACACCCTGGTCGACCACAGCCACGACCACCTTGGAGTCACCGGTCGTGTAGGCGCTCCAGACAGGAGCGACATTTATGTCGCAGCCGTTCTCGTTGACATAGCCCCACTGCTTGCCGAGTTGCGGGTCATTGAAATCAGCGGTGACGGCCACCCGGTGCGGTTCGACATATTCAATGCCGCTCACACCGCCGAGTTCGGCTTCCGCACGGGTCTGGGGTACATCTTCCTTGTAGGTGACGATGTACCACTTGTGCAGGCCTTCCCGGCGGGTGCGGGGTTCATATTCACCGGCATCCGGGAAAAGTCTTCTGATAGAGGAGATTCCGAGTTCGTCGAGAGCCTGGTTGAGTCCCATCGAACGGGTCGCGATTTTCCCCTGTTCAAGGTCGCTCTCGATGAGGTCGACCATGTCGTCGCTGAACCTGACGATGCTCTCCCCTTGCACCACGGAATGGTCGACGGCCTCCGAAGTCTCTTCAGGTCCGCCTTCCTGCGGGGTCACGGCAGGATCTTCCTTCGCACAGGAAGCGAGAGCCGCGAGCGCCAGCACAGTTATCACTATTTTCTTCATATAGGTAGCTTACTTGTTGATCTGCTCAGAAAGGAAGTTGACCACATCCCGGAGGGATTCAGGGTCGTTCCACTTGATTTTTTTCGATTTGAAGAAAGCCTTGGCGGCCTCCTTGTCGACGAGGCCGCAGTTCATGACCGCAGCCTTGGTGGCAGGGACCACAT
>CAVEYE010000155.1:0-9059 GCA_963619595.1 bacterium
ACGTGGAGGCCCTCCGGGGTGCACGAAGTGCATCCCCTCCCCCGAGGGGAGGGATATTTCACGGACGATGCTCTTCAGACGAGGAATAAGGTGTTTTGACACAGGGATTTGTCGCTTGCGAAAGTTGATTTTGTGAAATATTATGTGGCAAAGACTTCAAACTTTATACCTGTGCATAGCCACAGGTCTTGTGGCGGCACTCTTCTTCAGTGTCAAGGCATTCACCCTCGGCGAAGGCGGAACGCATGCGGCCGAGCTGACATATTCACAGAACGTGGTCTACCTGGTGCTGCTGATCGTGATAGCCCTGCTCCAGCTGCTGGCCATCTTCACTTATGACAAGAGGGTTTTCCAGATGCGCACCGCCGTGCTGTCCGCCATCCTGATGGTGGCTCTGCAGGTGCTGCTGGCGATGGATTATTTCACCGCGGCCGACGGGCTGGTCTTCAAGTTCACGGCCGTGTTCCCGCTGGTGGCCGCCATCCTCAACGTCCTCGCCGCCAGGTGCATACTCCGCGACCAGCTTCTTGTTGAAAGCATCACGCACCTGCGCTCCCGCAAGAAGAACCACAAAAAATAGAAGGATTTACGGGACCGGATCGTAGCCGCTGCCTCCCCACGGGTTGCAGCGGAGTATTCTCCATACTGTGAGGAAGAGACCTTTGATCGGCCCCCATTTCCGGAAAGCCTCGATGGCGTAGGTCGAGCAGGAAGGCTCGAACCTGCAGGTTTTAGGAATATACGGTCCTATGCACTTGCGGTAGAACCAGATGAGCGCAAGGAACGGGACGTTGAACACCTTCCTCACCATCTGCCTCCAGGGCGCTATGCTGTCACTTGGCTTCATCCCGGGCGATTTTTTCAAGAATATCCTTGACCTGGCCGCTGATGGCGGCGAAGTCCATCACCTCTTTGGAATTGTAGAGGAACATTATCGAATGGCCACCGGACGGCAAAAGCTGCTTCTGGGTTCTGTACGCCTCGCGCAGCCTGCGTTTCAGCAGGTTACGCTTGACCGCCCTTTTGAACAGACGCTTGGGAACGGACACCATTATCTTGTTGGGCCTGTTCTCTGGACCGCCCTCCGCGCTCCCGCCGGATTCCTTGAAGACGCAGTACTTGAGCCCGGACGTGAAGCCCCAGCGGCCCTTTGTCATCAGAGCCGAAATCTCTGCCCGGCTTTTCAGCCGCTCGGATTCCGGGAGCGTGAACATAGAACCAGGCTATTTGTGGCTTTCAAGGTAAAGCTCTATCGCGCGGGCCACTGACGGGGCTTCCGGCGTAGGAGCCTGGATTTCGATTTTCAGACCGGCCTCCTCCATCGCCTTGGCGATGGACTTGCCGTAGGCCACGAACTTGATGTCTCCCTGCTGGAAGTCAGGGAAGTTCTCGTTGAGGGACTTGATGTCGTAGGGATTGTAGAACACGATCATGTCGTAGTCCTTCAGGTCGGTGTCCTTCAGGTCCTGCGGGACGGATTTCACGAAGACGGCCGTCTTGTAGTCGTAGCCCTGGGCGTCCATCAGGGAGGTGAGCGGCGAGCTGTTGCTTGAATCGGACTGGGTCACAAGGAATTTCTCGCCCTTGTGCTTCGTGCCGATCTGCTCTATGATGGATTCCGGGGTGCCTTTCCCGAAGAAAATCTTGCGCTTCCTGTAGACGATGTGCTTCTGGAGGTACATCGCGACGGCTTCGGTGGTGCAGAAGTACTTCATCGTCTCCGGCACCTTGACCCTCAGTTCGTCGCAAAGTCCGTAGAACGCGTCGATGGTGTGGCGCGACGAGAAGACGATAGCCGTGTAGTCAAGGATGTTGACGCGCTGGGTCCTGAACTCCTTTGATGTCAGTGGTTCGATAAGGAAGAACTGCTTGAAAGTGATATCAACGCCGAATTTCTCTTTCAGACTGACGTAAGGAGCGTCGTTGAGAGGCGCGCGTTGTGAGATCAAAATCTTCTTTATAGACATAATCCTGCTTTTGTGATTCGGCCGCCGCCGGGCTACAAAAGTTGTGCTGAAAGCACCAGCGCGGCGGTCGGAAGTAATTCAAGGCCGCAAAGATACAAAAATGTTGTGAAAGGATTGCAAGCGGATGCGAAAATTTGTCCCCTCCGCACGATGTGCAGGAAATAGACGAAGGCCGCGGTGTACAGCAGAACCCTTTCAGAGACATCTTCCCCGACCCCGAAGGCGCGCAGAAGCCCTCCTGCCGTGAATATGATGAAAAACAGGATTATGACCAGATTGTTGAAGGATCTGTTGGCGGCGATGAAGGCCTTCGTGTGGTAGGCCCCCATCTCAAGCTGCCAGTTGAGGAAAGTGCGGAGAAGAAGATAGCCGAACCCCGTCCCTATGCAGGCGAGCAGCGAGAAGGTGGGGGAGAGGCTGTCGAAGTAGTCAGGGTGGTAGAGATTGTGTGAATATGCCACCATGCAGAGCGGCACATAGAGGACGATGGTGACAAGGTTGCGGCTGTTGCTGAGCTGCAGGCTGTCCTCCAGCTCGAGATTGCCTTTCCACCTGCCCGCGCAGTCGGCCAGCGAAGGGATGACCTTGAACAGACTCCGCAGGCTCAGCAGGAACGCGAAGGTGAAGAAGGCCGCCAGGGCGCAGAACAACAGGTTGTCAGTTATGTCCATCAGTGTCGTCGGTAAGGATATTCAGAGAAAAATCGTCAGTTGCCTCTTTTGGCGTTGTAGCCAAGTTCTTTGAGCAGGGCGGTGACTTTGTCGCGCAGGTCGCCCTGGACCGTGATCTCGCCGTCTTTGGCCGAGCCTCCGACTCCGCATTTGACTTTGAGGGTCTTGCCGAGAGCCGCGAGGTCCTCCTGTCTGCCGATGAAGCCCGTGACGAGGGTCACCTGCTTTCCGCCTCTGTTCCTCCTGTCGATGCTGACGATAAGCTTCTGCTTTGACGGCTCAAGGGTCTGCGCCTCGGTTTTTTCCTCCGTGGCGTAGCTGAAGTCCGGGTCGGTGGAATAGACCACTCCCAGCCTCTGCTTCCAATCGTTGTCGGGTTTCATGATATTCGTTGTTATATTTTTGCAAAGATAGCGAATCCTTTTGTATCTTTGCTTGATTATCGGCTTGTTTTGGCCGATTCCGGAAACAGCAAAGTATGGAAAAGAAAAAATTCAGGATGTGGAACAGGCTGACCGCCCTGGCCGTGCTGGTCATCTCGGCGTTCACCTATCTCTCCACTATCGAGCCGACAGCGTCGTTCTGGGACTGCGGCGAGTTCATAGCGTCTTCGTACAAGCTTGAAGTGGGCCACCCGCCGGGAAACCCTGTCTTCCAGCTCATCGCGAGGTTCTTCTCGATGTTTTCCGGCCCGGACAAGGCCGCGGTGATGGTGAACTCGATGAGCGCCCTGTGTTCGGCTTTGACCATCTTCTTCCTCTACCTGACGATCGTTTTCTTTGTCAAGAGGGTTGTTCCCCGCAAGGAAGGCTCGCCGGATCCCGATGAAGGATATTCACCGGGCGAGGCGCTCGCCATTTTCGGAAGCGGCGCCGTCGGGGCGCTGGTCTACTGCTTCTCCGACACATTCTGGTTCTCAGCCGTCGAGGGTGAGGTCTATGCGATGTCATCGCTGTTCACCGCGCTCGTCGTGTGGGCGATGACCAAGTGGTACGAGGCCGTCGACCGCAGGTATGCCGACCGCTGGATCGTGCTGATCTGCTTCCTGATGGGCCTTTCCATCGGAGTCCATCTGCTCAACCTCCTGGCCATCCCGATGCTGGTCTTCCTCTACTATTTCAAGAAGAGGGAGGACAGGCCGTACACGTTCTGGGAATATGTCAAGATCCTTGCCCTGTCGGTCGTGATCCTGGCGTTCATACTGTTCCTGATCGTTCCGTACATCCCGAAGACCGCCGCCTTCTTCGACCGAGTCTTCGTCAACACCTTCGGCCTGCCGTACAACAGTGGCTCGGCCTTCTTCATCGTGGCTCTGCTCGCGCTGTGCTTCTGGGGACTTTTCAAGACCCTGAAGTCGGATAAAGTGTTCTGGAACACGGCTCTGCTGTGCTTCACCACGATCGTGATCGGATTCTCCCTGTTCAGCATCGTGATCATCCGCTCCTGCGCCAAGACCCCTACAAACGAGTACCAGCCGGACAACGCCTACACCCTTGTCCGCTACCTTTCCCGAGAGCAGTACGGCTCAGTCCCGCTCGTCTACGGCCAGTACTACGGCGCTCCTTATGAGCTGGACCAGAAGTACTACTGGGCTCCGCTGGACGGTAAGTACAAGAGAGTCCCGGCCCCTGTGGACGTCAAGTACGAAAGGGCCGGCAAGATGCTTTTCCCGAGGATGCACAGCAATATGGAAAGCCACATCCGGTTCTATGAGACCTACACGGAGGGCAAGGGCACACCTGTGGCCGGCAGCGAGTACAAGAAGCCGACGATGGGGGCCAACCTCTCGTTCTTCTTCGACTTCCAGCTGGGCTGGATGTACTGGAGGTACTTCATGTGGAATTTCGTGGGCCGTCAGAACGACATCCACGCTCCTGCGGCCGACCTGTTCACCGGCAACTGGGAGAGCGGAATCCCGTTCATCGACAAACTGCATCTGGGTGACCAGAGCGACGCCCCTCAGTGGCTCAAGGACAACAAGGGCAAGAACCACTATTTCTTCCTGCCTCTGCTGCTCGGCCTGCTTGGCCTCTGCTTCCAGTTCGACAAGGACAGGCGCGGCTGCTGGCTGACCTTCCTGCTGTTCTTCATGACCGGCATAGCCATCGTGCTGTACCTCAACCAGCCGCCTTACCAGGTGCGTGAAAGGGACTACGCCTACGCGGGCTCGTTCTACGCTTTCTCCATCTGGGTCGGATTCGGAGTCGCGGCGATATATTCCTGGATCGCCTCCGCCCTGAAGCGGAAGAAGACGGTCGCCGTCGCCGCCGTCACCACCGCCGCCTGCCTTTTCGTGCCGGCGCTGATGGCCGAGGAGAACTGGGACGACCACGACAGAAGTAACCGCTTCACCTCTGTCGAAATCGCCAAAAACTATCTTAATTCGGTGGGACAGAACGGCTTGCTCATCACCCACGGCGACAACGACACCTTCCCTCTCTGGTATGCGCAGGAGGTCGAAGGCTTCAGGAATGATGTAAGAATATGCAACACCTCCCTTCTGGGAACGGACTGGTACATCGACCAGATGAAGTACGCGATCAACAATTCGGCGCCTCTTGACCTGTCGATCGGCCAGAACCAGTACCTCTACGGTGCCAACGAGTGGATACCTATCAGTGACGAACACGACAAAGCCGTCCTGCTTTCAGACTGCGTGGAGTTCTTCATGCATCCGGAAACAAAACTGGTCTACTCCGACGGCCGCAGGTGCGACTACTGGCCTTCAAGGAAGGTGATCGTCCCTGTGGACAAGGAGAACTGCCTGAAGAGCGGCATCGTGAGCAGGAAGTTCGCCGATGAGATTCCGGACTCCATAGTCCTCGAGATTCCTAAGAGCAAGAATTTCCTCACCAAGCCTGAGCTCTTTGTCCTTGATTTCCTTTCCAACTACAAGTGGGACAGGCCGCTCAATATGCTGAACGAGGGCGGAGACCTCAACATAGGCTTGAAGGCCTACCTGATGTACGAAGGCTTCTCCTGCAAGTTCACACCTCTGAAGAACAGGGTGAAGCCAATGGAACCAGGCAAGGTCGACACCGACGAACTTTATGACGCCGTGATGGGGAGATCTACGTACGAGGCCGTCTCGAGGGATGACTATTTCATTGACTATCAGAATCTCTACACGTTCCTGGGCGTGATGTCGCTGCGCAATATGTTCGTGACGTCGGCCAACGCCTTCATCGACGCGGGCGAGTTCGACAGGGCCGAGGAGGTTCTTGACAAGTGCCAGGAAGTCCTCAAGCCGGAACTCTGGCCTTACGACAATTCGATTCTGGGCTGGAGTTCGAACGCTCTCTACCCGGTCGAGATGGTCAAGGACTACTACATTCTCGGCAAGCCTGAGAAAGCGAAGGCTTTGGCGAACGAACTTGTGGACGAGATTCTTGAGTCGACCGGCTTCTACATAACGTACTATGCGGTCTGCAAGGGCGATTTCGAGAGCAACTGCAAGCTGCTCACCTACCTTGCCGACGAGGTCGGCCGGGCCGGGGACGAGGAGTTCTCCAAGCAAATCGACTCGAAGGTTTCCGATTTCCTTTCCGCCGCCATCCATTAGGCTGGTGGCTGGAGGAAATTGATTGACAGAGTTTTTCAGCGATAATGACGGTCTCCGTGACCGGTAAATAAAGAAGGACGGCCTGACCAAGGCCGTCCTTTGTTGTTTTATTACAATTATCTATAGATTTCGGTTAGATTGAAGTTTTTTTAGAGCAACGCCTTGACCTGGTCGGCGGTCAGGGGAATAAGGTCAGTGACAGGCTTGTACTCGTAGTTGTCGAAGTCGTTGATCTGGGCGAAGCCGGAAGATCTGTCACTGCGGTAGTAAACGTACATCAGAAGTCCGCCCGGAGCCTCCGGAACGACCTCTTTCGACCTGCCTTCTAGGTAGGCGGTGAGGGGTTCTTTCTTGGTTTTCGGGTAGTTGCTGACCTTGCGCTTGAAGGAACCTTCCTTGCCTTCGATGATGTAGGATGACTTCATCGCCAGGAAAAGGATGATTCCCAGGGCGATGACGGTCCATCCGAGGATGATCATCGACACAGAGCAGAACAGCAGAGCCACCCCTGCGGCAAGCAAGACCAATGAGATGATGTAGTCCTTTGCGGACCTTGTCTTCTTGATATTTACAGTTTCCATTTTGTTTTCCTATTTAATTGATGTGGATCAGGATTGTCGATCCGGTGATACTTTTCCCACCTAAGCTTCGCGGGCCGGCGGAAAATGTTGTGTAAAAATATGGTTGTACCACCGTTTGTTATGACACGTTTTTCCGTTCTTTCAAGAACCTGCCCCGGGATTCCGAGGGAAGGATTCAAAAGGGAACGGAGACCTTGGGTCTGATGATGGAAACCGACCGCTATAGACGCAGCTTCCGCAGCGAAGGCAGAGTCCGCAGGACGGTGACCTGTCCGCTGAGTACCTTGTAGGTAAGAGCCCTCAGCTCTGTCACGGTCCAGCGTTGCTGGTGTCTGCACGCGCTGCCGGAAGCGCCGGAAGTCGTGCGGATGTTGGCCTGCCCCTCGGCCACAGGGCTTGTCAGGCAGGCCGTGTTGAATTTTATGAAAGAATCTTCAGATTGTGTCGGGTCAGTGAGACTGTCCTGCCGGGCCGTCCGTGTCCGGACGCTGTCCCCGAGGCCGGAACACAGGTCGGTCATCAGCCCTTCGCAGAAGAAGGCGAGGGCCAACGCCGCGATAGCGGCCAGCGAGAATCTGAGCAGGGACTTCATTGTCTTTCCTTATCTTTCAAGTCTTACGAAAATGCTGAGCGGCAGGTCTTTGTGGAACTTGTCCCTGAGGACGAGCTCTCCGGATTCGAGGGTCCTCTCCGGACCGAGTCCGAAGGCCTGGCGCACCACGGTCTCGCCGAGAATGGCCGAGAAGCCGTTGGAGTAGAGGTTCAGGACAAGGAAACTGTCCACGGGGGCGAGAATTTTCCCGATGGTCTTCATCATGTCGAAAAGGCACTCGTCAAGTTTCCACTTCTCTCCGTCCGGACCGTGTCCGTAGGCCGGAGGATCAAGAATGATGCCTTGGTAGACATTGCCTCTTCTGGCCTCCCTGGCGGCGAACTTCATCGCGTCCTCGACCACCCAGCGGATGTCCGAAAGGCCGCTTCTGTCCTGGTTGCCGTGCGCCCAGGTCACCACCTGGCGGACGGAATCAAGATGCGTCACGTCGGCTCCGGCACGTTTCGCGGCCAGCGAGGCGGCTCCGGTGTAGGCGAAAAGATTCAGCACCTTCGGCCTGGAGCCTGTCGCCTCGGCGATGCGGGTCGTGTTCCTGAATATGTAGTCCCAGTTTGAGGCCTGCTCAGGGAAGACTCCCACGTGCTTGAACGAGGTCAGACCCAGACGGAGATTGAACGAGGCGGCTCCGTTGTAGCGGATCCACCACTGGTCCGGCATAGGTCTGAGCCTTTCCCACGTGCCGCTGTCCTCTTTGCCGGCCTTGCCGAAGCCTGCGCCGGGAGTGAAGCGGGTGTGCGCCAGGGAATTCCATTCCTTGTCGCTTAAACTTTTGTCCCACAAAGCCTTCGGCTCGGGACGCGCGAGAATGAAATCGCCGAATCTTTCGAGCTTCTCTCCTCTTCCTGAGTCGAGCAGTTCGTAGTCCTTCCAGTTCTGTGGTGTGTACTCTATCGCCATACAACACAAAGGTATGAATAATTTGCCGTTTATGTCCCCGCTTTGCGGAATTTTAATCGTTATATTGTCCGGGCTTGATTTCCAATCCCCTGAATTTTACTATATTCGCGGCGGAAATCCTGAAATTGATTTTGAGATAAATTAACAATAACTTTATTATGCAACAGCACATTGACACTTACGACTTCACTGGAAAGAAGGCCATTGTCAGAGTGGATTTCAACGTTCCGCTCGATGAGAATTTCAACATCACTGACGACACCCGCATCCGCGCGGCTCTTCCTACTCTCAAGAAGGTTCTCGCCGGCGGCGGTTCCCTTATCCTGATGTCACATCTCGGCCGTCCTAAGAAGGTCGATCCTAAATTCTCCCTCAAGCATATTCTCGCCCACGTTTCCGAGTGCCTCGGAGTGCCTGTGCAGTTCGCTGAGGATTGTCAGAAGGCTGACGAGCAGGCCGCTGCCCTTAAACCGGGTGAGGTCCTGATGCTCGAGAACCTCCGTTTCTACGCCGAGGAGGAGGGCAAACCTAGAGGACTTGCCGAGGATGCCACAGACGAGGAGAAGGCGGCAGCCAAGAAGGCCGTCAAGGCCAGCCAGAAGGAGTTCGTCAAGAAACTCGCTTCCTACGCCGACTGCTACATCAACGACGCCTTCGGCACGGCCCACAGGGCGCACGGCTCCACAGCCCTCATCGCTGCCTACTTCCCGAACGACAAGATGTTCGGCTACCTTATGGAGAAAGAGGTGAAGGCCATCGAGAACGTGC
>CAVEYE010000156.1:0-3270 GCA_963619595.1 bacterium
ATCTCGGAATGCGTGTTCTGGAACGAGTTCGGAGTCAGGTACAATTTCATCGCCGTGGACTATCTCGTGTACACCAACGAGGTGATCGGCAACATAATGGAGTCCTACCCCATCGTGCCTCTCTTCCTCGGAGTGCTGGCCGTCGCCCTGCTGATCAGCTGGAGGCTGTTCAGGGGCAAGGATGTCAGCGAGGCCTCCAACGGCGGGGCGGCGAGGTATCTTGTGACCCTGGCCGTCTACGCCACGCTCTTCGCCAGCAGCGTGGCCTCCCTGCGTTTCTGCTACCGTAACCTCCAGAGCGCCAACAACTACGCCACCGAGCTGCAGTGCAACGGCTGCTGGAACTTCCTCGAAGCCTACAGCAGCAGCACTCTTGAATATGACCGTTTCTACCGGATGCTGCCTCAGGAGGAGGCTCAGGTAGGGAAACTGGCTCTCTGCGGCCAGACCTGCACCGAGGACGGATCCGGGATCCGGGCCGTAAAGGATTCCTTGCCGGCCGTCAGGAAGAACATCGTGCTGGTCGTCGTGGAGAGCCTGAGCGCCGATTTCCTTTCGGCCTACGGCAACACTGACGGACTGACTCCGAACCTGGACACATTGATGGAGAAGAGCCTTGTGTTCGACAATCTCTACGCCGCCGGCAACCGTTCCGTCCGCGGCCTTGAGGCCCTGACCCTCTGCCTGCCGCCGAGCGCCGGGGAGAGCGTGATCAAGAGGCCTGGCAACGCCGGGCTGTTCTCGACCGGTTCCGTGCTGAGGGCGAACGGCTACACCACGTCCTTCATCTACGGCGGCGACAGCTATTTCGACAACATGCAGACCTACTTCCAGGGCAACGGCTTCGAGATCATCGACAAGGCCTCCTACCCGAAGGAGGACATAATCTTCAGCAACATCTGGGGGACCTGTGACGAGGATTCGTACAGGGTGGCCCTCAACGATTTCGACAGGAAGGCCGCCACGGGCAAGCCGTTCCATTCGATAATCTTCACGATCAGCAACCACCGGCCTTACACCTACCCCGAAGGCAGGATCACCTACGACGGCGAGATGAAATCCCGGTCGGCGGCCGTGAAGTACACGGACTACGCCATCGGGCAGTTCCTGGCCGAGGCGTCCCGCAAGCCGTGGTTCGCCAACACCGTCTTCGTCATCGTGGCCGACCACTGCGCTTCCAGCGCCGGCAAGACGAGCATTCCCGTGGACAAGTACCACATTCCGGCCATCATCTACTCTCCGGGCTTCATCAAGCCTGGCCGCGTCGGGAAACTCTGCTCGCAGATCGACTTGATGCCTACCGTGTTCTCCCTGCTGCACTTCTCCTACGACTCGAAGTTCTACGGACAGGACATCCTCTCTCCTGACTACAACGAGAGGGCGTTCATGGCCACCTACCAGGATCTCGGCTACTACAGCGACGGCATCCTGACAGTCCTCTCCCCTGTCCGCAGAGTCCAGCAGTTCAATGTTGAGCCGACCGCCCCGTGGACTCACTCCGAGATCCCGGTCGATCTCTCCGGCAGCGGTTCGGCAGATGGTTCAGGTGTGACAAAGGGCGGATCCGCCGCTCCGGCAGATTCCCTGGCGAAGTCTCTGGTCAAAGAGGCCCAGGCGTTCTACCAGAGCGTCAATCTCCGCCCTGTTCCGGTCGAGTAGCGGGGCTACCGGCCGATTTTCATATTACCTACATTGAGACCCCACTCGCCGTCCTGGACAATCGGGACAGGCTGGCCGTCGAGATTCTTGCCGTAGTAGACCTCGTCAAGATAGGTGTGTGAATGGCCGCCGACCACAAGGTCCACATTGCGGGTAAGGCTGACAAGGTACGGGTCGACATATTCCTCATCGGTGAATCCGATGTGGCTCAGCACTATGACGAAGTCGCACTTCTTCTCGTTCTTAAGGTAGTCCGCCCACTTGTTCACGACCTCCGCGTTGTCGAAAGACTTGATTTTTTCAGAAACCGACTTCGCCACAAGCTTGGTGATGTTCGGCATCAGACCGATGATGCCGATCTTCATACCGGCCTTTTTCAGAATGACATACGGCCTGACATATTCAGAAAGCTTAAGGCCCGTGAAGTCGTAGTTGGCGCAGACCACGTGGCACTTCAGGTTCGAGAGCCGCCTCGCAAGTTCATCGACTCCGTTGTCGAACTCGTGGTTGCCGAGAGTGACGCAGTCGTATCCCATAGCATTGAGGATGTCAATCTCGATGTCACCGCCGAGGGTGGAGAAGTAGGATGTACCCTGGCTGAAGTCGCCGGCGTGCAGGAAAAGCACGTTGCGCTTCCCGTCGGCCTTTACGACGCTGTCACGGTAGGCGGCGCGCTCGATAGCCCCGCCGCGTCCTATGAACGCTCCGGACCTTTCCGGCTCAAGATGGCTGTGGGTGTCATTGACGTGTATGATGGTCAGGCGGCGCTGTGCGGCCGCGTCCGTCGCCAGGAAAGAGGCGAGCAGACATATTCCTATAAATATTTTTTTCATATTGATGCCTCCTTCTTATTTTTGAATTGTGATCCAGTGCCGCGGCTCGAACTCCACAGGCTTGCCGGCCGCCGTCAGACCTTTGACATAGGCGAGCATAGTGTCGTAGAGGTAGCTTTCGCATTTGATGACCTGTTCGGCGTTCTTCGCGACCTTGTAGTTGTCGCCTCCGTCAAGCAGGAAGTCAAGAGTAGCGACCCCGTAGAGCTTGTCATCGTCGAGCGGTTCATCACCGACCGTCACGCTGACAAGTTTGCGGTCCTTGATGACGATTTTGGCCCCGCCCACGATCTGAGGGGCGGTGGAGGCCATCTGCTCGAAGAGGGCGCGCACGTCACGTCCACGGAGGGCGACGTAGCAGATGTGGTTCTTGAACGGGAACATCGACATAATGTCATCGTAGAGAACCGGGCCGCCCGGCATGTCAATCCTCACGCCTCCGCGGTTGGCGAATCCGATGTCGACCTTCTTGCCGGTGCTGTCCGCTGCGGCGCGCATAAGTTCATCGATGTACCAGTCACAGAGAGCGTCGTCAGGGCCTGCGGTCATCGGACGGGTGGAATAGCCGATCACGGTCTTGACCATAGCCATCGCCGGCTGGGCTTCCAGCATTATGCGGGCCACCTTGGTGACTGTCCCCCGGCGGAACTTCTTCCCGTTAGGGGCGTAATAAACACGGCCGCTCACCTCTCCCATCGCCTCGCTCACATTGGAGGCTGTGGAAGCCACGACTCCCGTGCGGTGGCCGTCAACTGGATCCATCTCCCAGGAAAGAACC
>CAVEYE010000157.1:0-6268 GCA_963619595.1 bacterium
CTATAAGGCTCTGGTGGGTGCGTCATCCGCCGACATCCGCAAAGAGGTCGAGTTCCGTGTCGGAAACTGATTGGCATAAAAATAATAAGACAATGTGCAGGTACACAATGTGCTGGTACGGAATTCCGTACCAGCACATCTGTTTTTCGTCAGATAATCAACACGCTAACCGTCACGAATTCCAATAGCTTTCGATCTCCTCGAGGGTTTTGCCTGTGGTTTCCGGAACGCATTTCCACATTATCAGCAGATAAGGGACGCACATAGCGGCGAAGAGGAAGAACGTGCCGGCGGGAGTCAGCGTCTCCAGCATCCACGGAGTCAGTTGGCCGATCAGGTAGGTGCCGACCCAAAGAGCCAGTCCGGCGATGCTCATAGCCAGTCCGCGGACTCTGTTCGGGTACATCTCTGAAAGCAACACGAAGACCACGGCGCTGATCGAGATGGCTGTGCAGAACACGTAGAGCAGGAAGAAGGTGAGCAGGAACCAGGTAGGCAGACTGTCAGGCATACAGAAGTACAGTCCGATCATAAGCAGGCAGAAAATCATTCCGCCTACACCCCACCAGACCAGCTGCTTGCGTCCGACCTTGTCGATGATCAGAAGGGCGATGACCGTCGTGATCATATTCACGACTCCGACAAGAACGGTCGAGAACATCGAACCTTCGCTGGAAAGGCCTGCGTCGCTGAATATCTTCGGTCCGTAGTAGAGCACCGCGTTCACTCCCATGAACTGGCCGAGTATGGCGATTGCGCAGCCTATGAGGACAGCCTTGAATATTCCCGGCTCGAGAAGGACCTTCCACTCGGATTGGGTTTCTCCGGCGATGGAAGCTTTGGTCTGGTCCATCTGCCTTGTCACCTCATCTAAGGATGTGAATATGCCGGACAGGATCTTCCTTGCCTTACCGTCCTTGCGCCTGGTGATGAGCCAGCGGGGACTCTCCGGAATGAAGAATATTACGAGGAGGAAAAGCAGGTCCGGAAGGGTTTCGTAGCCGAGCATCCCTCTCCAGTACTCGGAATTGAATGTTCTCGTCCACAGATCCGTCGATGTGGAGTCCGTGTCGGCATTCTTGAGGATGAAGTAATTGATCAGGTAGGCCATCAGGAATCCGATCGTGATCGCCAGTTGGTAGAGCGACACAAGCGTGCCTCGTTTTTGGGCCGGAGCGATCTCCGAGATGTAGATAGGGGAGACAATCGAGACTATTCCGATGCCGAATCCGCCTACGATCCGGAAAACCACCAGCTGGTTGAAATCCGAGCAGACCGCACAGCCGATGGCCGAAATGCTGAACAGCAATGCCGAAATCAGCATTGTTTTCTTCCTGCCAAGGTAATCCGACATCATCCCGGCGATTATCACGCCCATAATCGAGCCGATCAACGCGCAGCCTACATACCATCCTTCAGCTATCGTGTTCAGTTGAAACTGGTTCTTGACAATCTCCGTGGTGCCGGAGATCACAGCGGTGTCGTAGCCGAACAGAATTCCTCCGATCGCAGCCACGACGGCCAGGAACACCACCCGGCCCATATTTATGCTTTTGCTCATAAATTATTTTATGTCAAAATATTCCTTGTACCTGTCGTAAAGATGTCCGGCCTGAAGATAGGCTGATTGAGGACTCATGAAATGCGAGAACTCGAAGGTGATGGCCTTGTCGTAGCCGCAGCGGGCCGCAGCATCCAGCTTCATCCTCAGTTTGTCGAACTTTATCGGCAGAAAGTCAATCGGCATGTCCCGGTCGAAGCTTTCAGCATTGGTCCAGCACTGTATTCCGTACTTGTCAGCCAGGTTCTTGTTGACTGAGAAGAAGGCGTCCAGCTCGTCATAGTCGATGTGTCCGTCCTGGAAAGCGCAGGCATCGACCACATCGTGGATTCCATCGAAAATCTCGTTCCATTCCTCCTCGTGTTTGTCGATCGTGACACCCTCTTTGGGGTTGAGCCGTGCCGCATTGACAGCCTTCTTGCCGTCAATCCACGGAGAGATGAACGTAGGAAGTCCTCCCGAGATGTCCTTGCACATCTTACCCATCTCGTGGAAGGTCTCTATACAACCCTTTGTCTTGCGGGAAATTTCGGTGGAGATGTACCAGCCTCCGAAGCTCTTGTGATGGCCGTAGGAGTTCCAAACCTCCTCGATGACATATTTATTTGTCTCCAATTCGTAGGACATATCGCCTGTGTCCCAGTACTTTCCGCTGTCGTACAGTCCGAAATAGAATCTCATCCCGTACTTGTCGGCAAGGCTCAGGAAAAGTTCCACCAGATCCACAGACGGCATATAACAGCCCTTGCCGAGGAGATATTTGCTTGGATATGTGAGGAATTTGCGGTAGCCGCTGCGGATGAGGATCACGGTGTCAATCCCTATGGCTTTCATATACCTGAAATCCAGGTCCCATTCTTTCGCTCCCCAGTTCTGGTGCGGAATGTCGTGCGAGATTTCGTCCAGGAATGTGCCGGTGATCCGCAGCGCTTTGCCTTTCGGGACAATAAGCTCGCTTTCAATGCTGTCGTCAATGGTCAGCTTTGTTTTATCATTGTCCTTTCCGGCCGCGCAGGAAGCGAGCGGAGCGGTGGCCGCCGCCACAGCCGCCAGCCCGGCGCCTTTGAGGAAAGCTCTTCTGTCTGTCATCATTGTTGCGTTTTTAGTGTTTTAAAAAATCTTATCTTGTCTTGTCATTAGCCCATGTCTGCAAAGTTCCGGAGAAATCCGGAATTCCTTCGAAATCGACAGGAACCGTGAACGGATTCAGGACGGAATCAATGGCGGCCGCGGCTTCCCTACGGGTCATCCCTTCCTTGAATATGTCCGCCGCGGCGCTGTCCGCTTTGGCGGCGGATGAACCGGTGTAGAACGATGCCAGTCCTTCACGCAATTCTTCTATGGAGACTATGCTGTCAGGATAGAACCAGCTTCTGTTGGCCCATCCCCACGGCTCGCCGGTCAACTTGAGAATTCCGGTGCAGGATATTCTTTGAATGGTCTTGAAATCCGGGTCGTCGGGGTTTACATCGTAAGTTGGCTGGAGATAGCATCCCTGTTCAAGCAAAGCCTTCTGTAGGTCTCTGATGCCGATGTCCCGCGGCTCCTTGCCGAAAAGAACGGCAAGTGCAGCAAGCGTACCTGCCGCCTGTCCGGTACCCAGGACTACAGGCTGAAGTCTTGTCGATCCGTTAGCGAGATTGGTTACCGAGACCGCCTTGTCTGACACGATGAGGCCGTCGATGTTTGCAGGCAGCATCACTCCAGCACTGACGCAAAACGACGGCACTTTCGGAAATGAGAGCGGCCTTGCGTCAGGATTCTGTTTGTGGTGATGGTCCACAGGATAGTCTCCTACTGAGATTCCGGTACGGTATCTGAAATTCCTGTAACGGTCCGTGATGTCGTCAAGCGTCATCGTGACCGCACCATCCAACCGCCGTCCTTCCCGGAAATATGGCTGCCAGGCGAGTCCGTCTTCCGTCCGGAATTCATCATCGGCTATTCCCAGATTCTTGAATCCCAATTCAGTCTGGATGAAATAGATGAATCTCAAAGTCTTGGCTCTGGCCGCCTTGAGACAAGACTCCCTTCGCTCGAAAGACTCGTCGGCGCAAGCGATGTAGATGTCGTTGCCGGAGTCACCGGGCCAATTCAGCATATACTTTCCATTCGGAAGACGGCCATAGTCCAGCATAGTCTGAGATGACATCCAACCTGCGTTCTCGGAGTAGCGGCATCGCTCAAACTCGTCCGGGTCATAGCCTTCCGGTTTGTCGATTGTCTTGTCCGCCTCCGGGCCGTAGTCTTTAAGTATTCCGACCAGCGTCAGGTCCTGGATGGTGCTATCGGCGCTGTCGTAGGCGGTCTCTTCTCCGGTTTCGGTCCGGGAGTCCATTCCGATTCTGTACGGAGTCCCGCTCAGCGGAAGGAAATCACCGAGATCCGTGGCATCGACGGTGACCTTGGCTTTGATTTTCAGCCGATTCCCGGACATGTTCCTGAATTCGGCTCCTGTGACCCTTCCTCCTTCCTTAAAAGCGGAAACAACGTGGTAGCCATAGTGGACTTGAGCGTCGCCTGCGGAGGCGAGCATATTCTTGAATATCTCGTCTCCCACATGCGGCTCGAACTGAATGTCGCTGACCCAACCGGTTCTCAATGCATCGGCCGAGCCGTATCGTGCTACAAGAGAGTCACGGAACTCGCTCCAGATTCCAGCCTTGAGACTGTAGTTCCCGTCAGTGGCGGAGACTCCCTGCGCCGTAAGCATCCCGCCAAGCATCGGGCTTGATTCCACCACGATGACTTTTGCCCCGGATCGGGCCGCGGCGATGGCCGCCGATGTGCCGGATGTGCTTCCGCCGATGACCAGCACGTCGCAGGTCTCGGTGGAGACGCAGGAGACGGCCGCCCACAGGCCGGCAAAAGCCAAGACGTTACGGCCGAAAAATTTTCCGCTTATTCGCATTTCTCCAGAATCTGCCAGATTTCGAACAGGCCGCGGGGAACGTGGAAACATCCCTTCCATTTGCCGCCTTTGAGAGTGAGCAGCATTTCGCCACGGCGGTTGAGGTAGCCGAACCACTCGGGATGTAGAGGATCCTTGAAATGTGACCACATATATTCATCAAGCTTCCCGAACCATTCGAGGCATTTTTTGTTGCCGGTGAGCTGGTAGCCTTTGATCATCGCTATAGAGGATTCAAGGTGTACCCACCAGAGCTTCTGGTCCCATTCGAGTTTCTGCTGCGGCGCACCCTTGCTGTCTAGGTAGTAGAAGATGCCTCCGAATTCCTTGTCCCAGCCTTTCTCGATGACGGAGAGGGCGATTTCAACGCACTTTTCAATCAGCGCCCTGTCGTTCCTGCGGATGCCAAGGTTCATCATGAACCAAAGGGCTTCGAGGTCGTGGCCGGGATTGATTTCGCGTCCTTCGTAGCAGTCAATCCTCGAGTTGTCCACAGACGAGACATTTTCCACCATACATCCGAGGTCGGGCTGATAGAACACGTCCAGAACCTCGTGAAGACACTCGTCGATCGTTCTTTCAAGCAACTGCGGGTCGTTGATGATTTCCTCGACCTCCAGAGCCATGTTGCAGATAATCATCGGCAGCGCGAAATCCTTCATTGGACGTGTCCCCGGGACAGCCTTGCACCATTTCCCTTTCGGACAGCCGCGGCGCTCGAGGATTCTCTTGAATATCCTTCTGGCTATTTCGGCATATTCCTCGTTGCCGGTGGCTTTGGCAAGCTGTGCGAAAGCCATGCAGGCGAAGGTGTTCGAAAAGATGTTGTATGGCTCCACCAGCGGCGTTCCCTCTCTGGTCAGGGAAAAGTAGAAATCATAGTTGCCGTCGTGTCCGTATTTTTTGAGGAACTCGGCTCCCTGGACGGCGGCGTCCAGCCACTCCTGCTTTTCCCCAAGTTTGTTGCAAAGCATTGAGAACAGCCAGACCTCACGTCCCTGGAGCCAGATGAACTTGTCCGTGTCATAGACGCTTCCGTCTCTGTCAAGGCAGGAGAAATAACCTCCGTACTCCTTGTCGATGGAATGGTTCAACCAGAAAGGGAGTACCCCGTCCAGAAGCTCTGTTTTGTACTTGTTCGCTAATTTTTTGAAATCCATTTCTTTGTGCATATTAAATTTTCTTTTTTTCTTTGTGCTGTTATTTCTCCGTGAATGAAGCCGCCACTCCGCCGCCCGGGGCCATCCTGACCTTGAGGTTGTCGGCCGCCGTGACAGTTCGTGTCTCGATCGTGTAGGCCTGAGGGTTGGTCCTGTAGTCGGCGTCAGCCGCATCGGCATAGACCTTCACCTCGTAGGATTTTCCATTTTCAAGGAACGAGAGCGGAACCTCAAACTCCCTTGCATTCTCGTCGGTGACTCCGCCGAGGAACCACTGACCGTCCTTCTTTGCCTGACGGGCCACGATGAGATAGTCGCCCGGTTCGGCCATCAGGTATTTGGACTGTTTCCAGTCAACCGCCACGTCCTTGATGAACTGGAACGCGTCCGGGAACCTCATATAGTTCTCCGGCAGGTCCGCGGCCATCTGGAGAGGGGAGTACATCGTAAGGTACAGGGCCAGCTGGTTGCAGATCGTGGCGTTCACGTGTGACTTGTTGGTCGGGCAGAGCTTGGACATGTCCATCTCGAAGATTCCCGGCGTGTAGTCCATCGGGCCGCCGTTCAGTCTGGTAAACGGCAGGATGGTGACGTGCTGCGGATGGATTCCGCCGAACGACTGGTATTCGGTGCCTT
>CAVEYE010000158.1:0-4545 GCA_963619595.1 bacterium
ACCTCCGTTGACGGCCACGTCAACCACTTGTCAGTCAAGGTATTCGACCTTGATGTCGTAGGTCCACTGGGTGTAGTAGAGATTGCCGCCGGCCCATTCGGCCTCACCGCGCTGGAAGTCAACGAAATCGCTGCGAGGGAATTTCTTGGCGGGGGAGAGGTCGTCGCCAAGCCCGGAGTTGACTGTCAGCCTGTAAGGGTCGATCCCTCCGAAATAGAAGTCACCTGTGTCGGCCGTGATCCCGTGGCTCTGGTCGACCGGCACCCAGCCGCAGCCCTCGAAGTAGACCTCGCACCAATCGTGCATCCCCACATCGCCCGGATGGACTCTCCATCCGCTCTGCCATCTGGCCGGAATGCCTTTGCAGCGGCACATAGTGATGAACAGCAGCGTCACCTGGCCGCAGTCTCCGTGGCCGGATGACAGGACATATTCAGGAATATTCTCGATGGTGGAGTAGTCTCTTGCGGCCGCCCACGGGAAGTTGGTGTCGATCCAGGAGTAGATCGCCCTGGCCTGGAGGTAAGGGTCGGTGATGCCGGCGGTCAGCGAATCGGCGAGGTGACGGATCCTGTCGGTGAAGATGACGTGCCTGTCAAGTTCGGCGGTATATTCCTTGTAATCACTTAGTTCCTTGTTGTAAGGAAGCACTTTGGCCGAATCGAGAGGATGCCATTCGCCGCTGCTGACATATTCAAAGACCTCGTGGAAGACGGTCGCACTGCCGCGGCGGGTCTTCGCTTCGAGGTAGACGCTGCCGTGCGGGCAGGACGGGTCGGAGAAGGTCAGTTTCTCTTCGGGGTACGCCTTCCCGTCAACCCCGGCTTCGATGAACCTGACCCCGGTCTGGCGTGCGATGTCCTGCTTCGGGAACGGAAGCCAGCAGCGGATCTTGTTGCCGGGCCTCAGTGTGCCGGCCGGGACCGTCAGGGTAAAGGTCACCCTCATCTTCTCAGACGCGGCGAGGAAGGGATTCTCCTTGCCGGAAGCGAGGTTTTCAAGGACCTGCCGGCGGATCCTCGGAGCGAGCGCGGAGTCGATGGCCTCGTGGCCGGAAGCGGCGTGGAAGGCGGTGTCACGCTCCTGCGCCGCGGCCTTTATGGCGGCAAGGAATGGATTGATTCTGAATATGTTGGCGGCGGCTTCGTTGAAGTACATCGTGCGGCCGCCGGCTTGTCTGGACTCAAGCAGCCCCGAGGCGGTCCACTCGTCTATCTGGGCGTCGGTCACGTCCGGAATGTACTTGCTGACATCAGCCTTGACATCCTCGCGCGTGGCGCTGAACTCGGTGGCCAGCCTCTGGCTGAGGTCTTTCTCCCAGGTGTACCTGTAGCGCATCTGCCTTGGAAGCCAGATGTTCGCCGCCAGCGCGAGGGCCACCAGCCCCCACAGAACCTTCTCCTTCGTCTTCATCTTCGCCGTACTCCGCTGCTTTTATGTCCGGTCTATCCGAGTGACTCGATGAAGGCTGACATCTCCGGGACCTTGCTCATCGCGGAGTGGAAGAGCTTCATCTGGTTGCGGGTACGCACAAGGTTGTGCTCCGGGTATTTGATCTTGTAGTAGGTGTCGCCGTTTATGTAGTCGGCGAAGAAGCGCACGGCCTGCATGAACGGGAAGAGGCAGGCGGCGTAAGGCAGGTTCTCCCTCTCGACAGGGGTGAGGAAGGATCTTGTGCCTTTGATGTAGCCTCTGGAGAAGGCCTTGAAGATGTCCATGTCGAAGTCGACCTTGTCAAGTTCGGGGGAGTCCTCGGCCACAGGGTTGGCCGCCGTGCGGAGGAAGTCTCCGAAATCCGAGAACACGTAGCTTGGCATCACCGTGTCGAGGTCTATGACGCAGAGGACCTTGCCGTCGGTGTCGAACATCATGTTGTTCACCTTGGTGTCGCAGTGGCAGATGCGCTTCGGCAGCGTGCCTTCCCGGTGGAGCTGCTCGGCGAGACACATCTTCTCTCCGTACTTGTCCATCTCGGCAAGTATGGCGTGCAGTTCCTGTCCTTCGGTCTTGTCGTCGGCGCTGAGACGGCCGGCCTTGTCCGCTCTCACGGCCTCGACCAGCTGCCTGAGCCTCAGTTCCATGTTGTGGAAATCCGGAATGGTCTCTCCGAGGGTGTCCGGGATGTCGGCGAGCATCGCCTCGAACGCTCCGAAGGCTTCGCCTGCGAATTCTGAATATTCAGGATTGACGGCCTCGAAGGTGCTGGCGTCGCTGATGAACACGGAGACTCTCCAGTACTTCCCGTCAGCGAGGCAGTAGGTCCTCGGCTTCTCGGTCATCAAGGCCTCCAGCCTCTGGCCTTCTGATTTCAATGGGATGAATCTCAGCACCTTGCGGTCGATGTCCGTCTCTCCGGAGTTCTCCAGCTTGCGGCGGATGTGCCTTGTGACAGCCTCGATGTTGCTCTGCAGCAGTTCCACGTCTGTGAATATGGAGTTGTTGATTCTCTGGAGCACATAGTCGGGGCCATTGCCCTCGGTGACGACCTTGTAGGTGTCGTTGATCAGTCCGTTGCCAAGCGGCTTTATCTCTTTGATTCCGCCCTCGATGGCGAACAGTTCCACGATTTTCTTAAGATCAGGCATAGTCGGTGTCGTTTATTTTCAGTGTCATTTTATTTTTGTGACCGGTGCGGCGGCCGGATCGCCCGGCCGGTACTCAATCTTGCAAATCTACACAAAAATCTTCAGAGTGCGGCAAAAGCGCCGGAATAAGTTTTTCGTGCGGTACACCGCGGCGTTACATGCGGATAAAAAAGAAGAGGGGCGCTTGAAGAAGCGTCCCTCTCTTTTTGAATATTCAGATAAAGACTACTGGGCGGCGTTGCTGCCGGAGTCGCCGTAGACGAATTTGGCATCCACGCTGTCCAGAATGTGGTCCTCACCATCGTTGTACCTCTTGACTACAAGCGAAACGCTGATGCAGAAGGAATCGTACTGGCTTGAAGGCAGGCTGCTGATGATGGCCTCACACTCGCTCTTCACGCTCTCAAAGGCTTTGGCGGCGGTGTTGAACTTGGACTTGGCCGACTTGTCTTTTGAAGAGAATCTGCCGTTTTCAATGGTCTCGATCCACTCGCTGCAGTATTCATGGGAGAAGTCGTTGAGCTTTGAGTTGATCTGGCCGTACGCTTCCCTTGTCTTGTTGCTGGTGGCCATATAACCACTCTCACCGGAATAAGAGAGGGTGACATTGTAGATGACATCGGTGCTGCTGTAGTAGCAGCCGGCCAGGCAGAACGAAAGCACCGCAGCCAGAATGATGATGAATTTTTTCATTTTGTGATAAACTAAAAAACTAACTAACTTTCTTTTAAACCAGACTGCAAATATATTCATAAAGTCTGGAATGACGAAATAAATGAATAAAAATCGCGGGAATTCCGCCACTTGCGAGGCGTGGATTGAAAAATCAGGCGCGTCTGGCTTTGCTGACGATGATTGTGATCACGGCGGTCAGAATCAGCAGGATGCCGAAGGCTAGGTTGACGGTGAAGGTCTCTTTGAAGACGGTGAGGCCGATCACGACCGCCGTGAGAGGCTCAAGCGCGCCCATAATGGCGGTAGGGGTGGACCCGATGATCCTCACCGCGATGCCCATCGACACGAGTGAGATGACGCTCGGCACAAGCGCGAGCATCAAGGCGAAACCCCATTCCCTGCCCGTGACGAGCGGCATTATGTGCCTTTCGGGAGAGGTGAAGGAGAAGGCCACGCAGGTGATTGCGCAGACCATCAGCACATAGAGGCTCAGCTTCATCGCGGACATGTTGAGGCGGTGCACCACCGACCTGTGGAGTAAAGGAATATGCTTGCTCAGCTTGCTGTGGGTGCTTTCGAACTCGGCTTCCGGGATGGAGGTCCTGTTGGCCACTATGATGTAGATGGCGTAACTCAGGGCCGAGATGATGACAAGCAGCACGCCGACGGTGCTGAGGGTGGTCTCCCCGTCGCCCTGGTAGAGCAGGATGACTCCTGCCAACGAAAGGACGATGGCGATGGCGGTCGGCTTCGTGATCTTCTCGCCGTAGAGCAGCGCCATCAGTACGGCTGTCATCACCGGGTAGATGAAGAGCAGCGAGCAGGCCACTCCACTGTCCATATAGAGGAAACTGCAGTACAGGGTCAGGGACGAGACCACGAAGAGAAGTCCCATCCAGACGAGGGTCTCCAGTTCTTTTCTGGTGACCTTGAACGATTCGTAGGTGGCAGGAACGCCTTCCGGGGCGTTTCCGACGGCCTTTTTGCCGATCAGAATCTTGACTCCCATTATCGCCGCGATGATCAGGAACGCCAGTCCGTACCTGTAGAACAGAACGGACTCCACATTCATTCCTTCTTCATAAAGATACTTGGCTCCCAGCGGGTTGACTCCGTAGCTCACCGCCGCCAGGATTCCGAAAAAAAAGCCTTTGGCCTTGCTCTCAGTCTTCGCCATCGCTATTCAGTAATTCAACTTTCGTAAGTAGTTAAACATATGTGACAAAGTATCTTATCTCACGTTTGAAGAGTATCACACGAGAAAAAATCATCTCAAGTTACCCTT
>CAVEYE010000159.1:0-6029 GCA_963619595.1 bacterium
GTAGTTCGGAAATTTTCAGTAACTTTGAAATTTGAACATTGTCCCCGCACCCGGGCGGAAGTCGGAACCCTCTGAAAGGCCGCCGGAACAGGGAGGCAGGAAAAATGAAATAAATCTCCAAAACATGGGAAAAGTCATAGCGATAGCCAACCAGAAGGGCGGCGTAGGGAAAACCACCACGGCCATCAATCTCGCCGCTTCACTCGCGGTGCTGGAGAAGAAAGTCCTCATCATCGACGCCGACCCCCAGGCCAACACGACCTCCGGGCTTAATTTCTCGCCGGACAACGACGAGAAGCGGACCATCTACGAGGTGATGATCGGAAGCCTGGACATCCAGGACGCTCTCATCCAGACGGAGATCCCTGACCTTCAGATGATTCCGTCGCACATCAACCTTGTCGGAGCCGAGATCGAGATGATCGATGTCGAGGACAGGGAGCTGATTCTGAAGAAGAGGCTCGCCCCGGTCCGCGGCGACTATGACTACATCATCATCGACTGCTCCCCTTCCCTGGGCCTGATCACGATCAACGCCCTGGCCGCGGCCGATTCGGTGATGATCCCTGTACAGCCGGAGTTCTTCGCCCTCGAAGGCCTCGGCAAACTGCTCCAGACCATCCGCCTGGTGCAGAACGGAGTCAATCCGGACCTGACCATCGAAGGCTTCGTGGTGACGATGTTCGACGGCAGGACGAAAGTCCATGCGCAGGTTCTCAGCGAGCTTAAGGAGCATTTCCAGGACATGGTGTTCAACACGGTGATCCAGAGAAGCATCCGTCTCAGCGAAGCGCCTTCGCACGGCAAGCCGATCATCCTCTACGACGTGGTGAGCAACGGCACGACCAACTACATGAACCTCGCCAAGGAAGTCCTTGAAAAGAACGAGAAATGAGCAACAAACAGGAAAACAGACTTGGGAAGGGCCTCGGAGCCCTTCTGGGAGACATCCAGACCGTCAGACCGGAAAGAAAGCCTGTCGGCTACATAAACAAGGAGATCGCCGGGGCCAAACCGGTGCAGGACTACGGTGACGTGCTGCGCATCCCTGCGGAACTCATCGACCCGAACCCGTACCAGCCGCGTATGGATTTCGACGGCGAAGCCCTCCAGGAACTGTCCGAATCAATAAAGACCTTCGGACTCATCCAGCCGATCTCCGTCCGCAAGCTGAAGAACGGACGCTACCAGATCATCAGCGGCGAACGCAGGTTCAAGGCCTGCGGCCTCGCCGGAATGGACATCATACCTGCCTACATCCGCACGGCCGATGACCAGGGAATGCTCGAGATGGCCATCGTGGAGAACATCCAGCGCCAGGACCTCGACCCGATCGAGGTCGCGATGAGTTACCAGAGGCTGATGGACGAATGCGACCTGACCCAGGAGATGATGGCGAAGAGGGTGGGCAAGAAACGCGCTTCGGTCGCCAACTACCTCAGGCTTCTCAAGCTCCCGACCAAGATACAGCACGACCTCAAGGCCGGACTTCTCACCACAGGCCACGCCAAGGTCCTGCTCGGGGTGGAAGACACCGAGGCGCAGGAACTTCTCTGCGACCTTGTCATCAAGGACGGTCTCTCGGTCCGCCAACTGGAGGACAAGGTGAAGAAACTCACCAAAGAGGCGGCCGGCGGCAAGACTCCCGCCGCGCAGGAACTTCCTGACGACTACTACAAGGTCCTCGAACACATAGGCAAGTTTTTTGATAACAGCATAAGCCTCAAGCGTTCGGCCACCGGCAAAGGGACGATGACGATCAAGTTCAACTCTGACGAGGAGGTCAGAGCGTTCCTCAAAGCCCTGGAAGAAGCCGACATCTAGACAAGTGATGAAGAGTTTGATTCTCAAGACAGTTCTGGTGCTGGTCGTTCTGACCGCGGCGATGCAGGGCGCTCGGGCGCAGTTCCGCGAGCAGGCGTTCAACCAGACCTACAACAACCAGAGCGACTCCACCGCCGCCAGGGACTCCGTGGACAAGATGTGGTCTTTCAGGGAGTTCTTCCGGGGCGTGAGCCACAAGGACACCACGATGAGGATCGGAACGATGTTCGGCGGCTCGACTGTGTTCATCGGGGCCGAGCAGATACACAACAGGCAGTACTGGAAACTTCCGGTCATCTACGGCGGACTCGGGGCCACCGTCGGACTCGGAGTCCACTACAGGCATCAGTACAACACTTCCCTGGACGCCTACAACACGGCCGTCGCCCTCGACCCGGACACCGAACTGACGGTCGACACCCATTCCAAAGACATGTCGAACTACATGTTCGCCGGAGCGGCCCTGATCTACTGGGGGACGCTGATGGACGGGGTGGTCAACTTCAAGAGGGACGTCAAGCACCAGCCGGGCAAGGCGACCATCTACTCGATCCTGATGCCGGGCCTCGGCCAGGCCTACAACGGAGAGTACTGGAAAATCCCTGTGTACTGGGGGATGATAGTCGGGTCCTGCCACTACTACGCCACGTTCAACAAAAGTTACAAGAGGTTCAAGAGGATACACAACGAAGCGACCAGCCCGGATGTGGAGTACAAAGGCACCATCACAGCCGAAAGGGCGCTCTACTTCCGCAACCTCTACCGCCGCTACAGGGACTACTCCGTCGTTGCCATAGCCGGCAGTTACCTTGTCCAGATAATCGACGCCAACGTCTTCGCCTACATGCAGGACTTCGAAGTGAACGATGACCTGACGATGCGCGTCACCCCCACCGTCATAACCCCCGACGCGGACTGCCTTCCTTTCAATGAATATGCGGTGACAACCTCCAGCCGGACCGTCCCCGGAATGTCATTCGGCCAGGGAGCGTTCGGAGACAGGGCGATAGGGCTGAAGGTGGGATTCACGTTTTAAAGCACTGAAATGAAAAAGATCACACACGCTGTCATATTCATAACAACCGTCCTGGTACTTCTGCAGCCGCTGGACGCCGCGGGTCAGGTTTCCCGCAAGAGGCTCCAGCAGGAGAACCGCCAGCTTCAAAGCCAGGTGGATTCGCTCAGGAAAGAGCTTGAGAAGGCCCGCCGGGAAAGCGCCAAGAAAGACAGCATCGCGGATGAGATGATCGGGATCTACGAGGAGAACCGCTTCCGGACAGCGGCCGGGCTCAACCCTGAGGACTACAACCAGGATGTCACCGACAGTCTGCTGAACATCTGGTACCTGCACCGCCAGACAAGGAACAACGGCGAGGGAGACTACGACATGGACAGCATCCGTTTCACGTCAAACGTGCCGGACAACGTGCTGAAGGAAAGGCTGGCGAAGATGAATTCGTTCATCACCCTCCCCTACAACGAGAACGTCCGCAACTACATGATCCTCTATTCCGAGAAGATGCCGACCAAGATGAGCCAGATCCTCGGCCTGTGCAAGTACTATATGCCTATCTTCGAGGAGACTTTCAACAAGTACAACCTGCCGGAGGAACTGAAGTACATGGCCATCATCGAGTCGGCCCTCAACCCCGTGGCCGTTTCAAGGGCCGGAGCCAAGGGAATGTGGCAGTTTATGTACCGGACGGCCATCAGTTACGGTCTGGAAATCAATTCGTTCGTAGACGAGAGGCTTGACCCGTTCAAATCCGCCGATGCGGCGGCGAGGTATCTCACCGACTCCTACAACATCTTCGGAGACTGGAATCTGGCCATCTCGTCGTACAACTGCGGGGCCGGCAACATCAACAAGGCCATCCGCCGCAACGGAGGCAGCAGGGATTTCTGGTCCGTGTACAGTTATCTGCCGAAGGAGACGAGAGGCTATGTGCCGGCGTTCGTCGGAGCGATGTACGCCATCCGCTACAGCAAAGAGTACGGCCTGACCCCCGCGCCGATACAGATGCCGGCGCAACTTGACACCTTCGAGATCCGGAGGAACCTGCATTTCAAGCAGATAAGCGAACTGGTCGGCATCTCTGTCGACGAGCTCCGCAACCTCAACCCTCAGTACATCAACGACATCATCCCCGGGGACAGCAAGACCTACGTCCTGCGTATCCCCTACACCTACACCAACGATTTCATCGCCAACGAGGATTCCCTCTACACCTACAAGGCTGCTGAATATCTGAACCCACAGACCCTCGCCAGCACTGCGAAGACGACAAGTTCCTCAAGCGGGAACGGTCCGATCATCTACAAGGTCAAGAAGGGCGATTCGCTGGGCAAGATAGCCGCCCGCTACAAAGTGACGGTCAGCCAGCTGAAGAACTGGAACCACCTGAGGAGCAGCACGATAAGCATAGGTCAGAAGATCCGCGTCTACAAAGGCGGAGCGCCGGTGTCATCAACTTCCAAGGCCACATCGGACGCCGCGAAAGCGGCATCCAGCGTCGCCAGGACTTCGACCAACGACTCGATGGACTACACGGTCTACACAGTCAAAGCCGGAGACACTCTCAGCGGCATAGCCAAGTCCTACCCTGGGATGACAGCCGAAAAGATCATGAAATTCAACGGCATAGGCTCCAACATCAAGCCCGGGATGAAGATCCGCATCCCTAAGAAATAGCCCTTCCAGGGGAGCCGGGGCTACATATTGATAAGCTGAGTCTACATATTCATAATCTTTTAATATGCCGGAGAAAGTGACAGGTGCGGCAGGGAACGCCGCTTCAGACGTGGCGGAGAGCGCTTCGAGGCCGAAAACGGCAGGGACAAGGCCGAAAAAACCGGCCGCGGCGACGAAGAGAACCGCATCCGGGACGAAGAGAACCGCATCCGGGACGAAGAAGAGGAAACGCCGCGGACGCAAGCCACGCAAAATCAATCTCGGAACGTGGACAGCCATTGGGATCGCGGCGGCCGTGGTGGCCGCGATGCTTCTGGTCTTCTTCCCGTGGCGAGGCTTGAAAGAATTCGAGGCGGAGGCCGGCGTCCCGCAGTTCGGGGCGAGGGTTCCGAAAGGCGAATGGCAGTACGGCATCGACATCTCCCACCACAACGGAGGCCGGATCGTTTGGGACTCCCTCTACGTGATGACGGACGCCCGCAGGAGGACCGTCAAGAATCCGTACAAGGCGAAAGACATCAAGCCTGTCAGTTTCGTGTTCATAAAGGCGACCGAGGGTATATCCCTGGTTGACAAAGACTTCCGGAAGAACTGGAAGAATGCCGGAAGGTCCGGACTGAAAAGAGGTGCCTACCATTTTTTCAGAAGTTCCAAGCCAGGGGCCGAACAAGCCAGACTCTTCATCAAGACTGTCGGCGACCTGCGTTTCAAAGACCTTCCGCCGGTCCTGGACATAGAAAAGATCCACAAAGGAGGCTCGAAAGCGAGGCTGAACAAGGAAGCCCTTGTCTGGCTGAGAACCATAGAAAACCACTACGGCAAAAAACCGATAGTCTACACAGGAGCCTCGTTCGCCAAGGACTACCTGTCCAAGGAGATTCTTGACAACTACCCGGTCTGGAT
Source organism: bacterium (assembly GCA_963619595.1). GTDB lineage: Bacteria > Bacteroidota > Bacteroidia > Bacteroidales > UBA932 > Cryptobacteroides. The sequence goes on from CAVEYE010000159.1 coordinate 5,420, forward strand.
AGCCCATTACGAGAAAGAAAAGCCCTCGTACGATGGCTGGACCTGGTGGCAATTCACGGACAAGGCCGTCGTTAAAGGGGTTGACGGCCACGTCGACCTGAGCGTCACCCGCCCGAAAAACAAGAAATAATCACCTATAAATCAGAAGCTTATGGAATATCTTTCTAAAGAGCGTTACGAGGAGATCACCGCCGAACTGAACCGGCTGGTCAATGTGGAATATCCCAAGATCAAGGACGACCTCGTGGAGGCGCGCGCCCAGGGCGACCTGAGCGAGAACGCCGGCTACAGAGCCGCCAGAAGGGCCCAGGGCAAGGCCATCAGCAGGATAAAATTTCTGCAGAAGATACTCCAATATTCAAGGATCATCGACACGTCCGCGCTGCCGAAGGACAAGATCTCGCTGCTCAGCAAGGTCGAGTTCACCAACATCGCCACCGGCGCCAGGATGACCTACACTATCGTCAGCCCTCACGAGATGAACCTGGAAGAGGGGAAAATCTCCTGCAAGTGTCCTATCGGGCTGGCGCTGATGGGGAAAAAGGTCGGTGACGAAGTGGATGTCGCGGCCCCTTCCGGGACATTCCGGATCCGCATAGAGAGCGTCACC
>CAVEYE010000160.1:0-14353 GCA_963619595.1 bacterium
GCCTGAGTCTGCTGAACAGGCGCGTGGCCCAGGCCTTCGGCTTCCAGCAGGTCGGCCAGAGGATGAAGGTCCATCTGGCCTACATCTACGACGAGAAACTCAAGTTCAAATCGACCGGGGACGGCGACCGGAAATTCTACTGGAAGGATTCCCAGAATCCTGACGAGCTGGATTTCTACAGGACCGGCAACTCGAGGGACGCCATGGACATAGCTCCGCAGGAAGTCGGCGCGGCTGTGCTTGAGATCATCGAGGAGCAGGGGGCGCTGAGCCAGGACGACCTCACCAGAGAGGCGGCCAAGCGTTTCGGCTACGCCCGTCTCGGCGACAAGGTTCTCCTGTCCATGACCGCCGGCATCAGCCTACTCTCCTCCTCCGGCCGCATCCGCCTGAACGACGACGGGAAGTATGTGAAAACATCAGCTTGAGCGGACAGCGTCCAGGCCTCCGTTACAGGACCTTTGACATTGTAGGAATCGGCTTGGCCTCGTTGGAAGGGTCGCCGGCGATACGTGAGACGCTTTTCACATTAGGCTTGTCGTACCATTTGTCATTCACCTGATACTCGGAACAGCACCTCTGTCTTACTATGAATTCTTCTGTAGGGTTGTCAAGGGTGACGGTGAATTGAACGATTTTCTGATCGTCTGTGAAAGCCATATTGTACGTGATGGTTTCTGAACTCAGCTCAAGAGTCTCGGTCTTCTTTTCGAAAGCCGGGACAGGTTTGAATTCATCGCCGTCCTTGTATTCGACCATCCAGTACTTCGCGCCGTATTTACCCGGATTGTAGGTGTAGACCATATGCAGCTGGGTTCCCTCCGGGAAATCATATTTTCCGGTTGTCTCGAACTGCCAGCAGTCACCCGGCATCGGACCGCACATCACAGGCTGGCCGCCATTGCTCACATTCAGGATGCTGAGACCAGCCGACTTTCCCGGCCAGGCTGTCTTGTCCACCTGGATATAACTGAGTTTTCCGGAACCGGAGCCGTTGGCATTGTAGTAGCCGCGTTCACCAGGTTCATTGCTGTAGGTGTAGACTCCGAGTTCGTCCTGGCCTGTCCACGTTCTCACGCAGCCGTCGGATTTGGCTCTGTCCGGCGTGAAATACCATTGCGCGAGGATTTCCCTGTTGGCTTCTTCACCGCCTTCGTCGGCCGGCTTTTCGAAATATGAAAGATCGGTTATCAGGTATGGGTTTTCGCAGGCACCGTGAGCCGCCGCCTGGCAGACAGCCGCGGTGGTTTCTGACATTCCTTCCGGACGGTAGGTGTTGCCTACCACGCTCTTTCCCATAATCTTCTCAAACCAGAGACATCCGACAGTGTACCTGCCGGTGGTATAGTTGAGATGCCAGCCGTCACGGTTCATATTGTCACCGATGTATGATGTCCTCGCATTCTGCACCGCGTCCATACTGTTCATGAACAGACTGAATTCCGGATGCGCTTCCAGAACCTGCCTGGTGGCGCTGCAGATCATATTGTACATTGCGGTCTGGTCATATCCGTAGTAGCTGAATTTGACCCCGGTGTAACCTCTTTTGGCGGCCCAAGGCGCATGATAAACAAGTTTCGCATCCTTGCATTTCCCGCGGATCACGTTCAGAAGAGTGGTCAGCGCTGGTTCCATCGAATGCGTGACTCCGTTGTAGGTGGTGTTGTAGAATCCGTGATAACCGGCACCCTCCTGCACACTTATGAATGTCCAGTCTTCATCGGCCAGAGCATCGGACATCCTGGTGTCGGCCGTCTTTGTCATTGTTCCGTCCACGATTTTTCTGTAACTGTACGCCGCGGCGTCTGAAGTGGCATTGGCAGCGTGCTTGTCAAGCGGACAGCCGCCTATGTAGAGGTTGCCTATTATCACTTTCTGTCCGGCGGCCTCGAACAAGCCATAGAGTTCCTGTTCCACGGCATCTGCTGAAAAGCTGTTTCCGATCGCAAGTATCTTGATGGTATCAGGCAATGCGTTGTCAATATCCTTGCCGGAGTTTCCTCCCGGATTCAGGTCAGAACCTTTGTCATTCGGGGTCACATTGTCGTCAGCGGCCGACGGAGTGCAGGCGAACAGTACAACGAAGGCTGCGAACGCCGCAAGAATTGGTTTCATGTTCATATATGCATCAACATTAGTTATCGTGTGTGTCGAGACTTGACTATGCAAATATAGCGATTGCACCGTAAAAAAACGAATTATCGATTATCAAAAAAACCTGAAATCTGAAAATCTGCACGAAATTTTTCTTACTTGCCAAAAATTGCTAAATTTGCAGACCCTTTCCGGAGGATTGTCCGAGTGGTTTATGGTGCTTGTCTCGAAAACAAGTCGGCTTAACGGCCCCACAGGTTCGAATCCTGTATCCTCCGCAGGTGAAAGCGGCCAGCCGGTTTCCGGCCGGCCGCTTTTGTTTTTGGGTTAAGTTTCTGACCATTGTGCCTTTGTATTACGGCACAAAAATAGCCGCCAGTAGGCGGCTGGTAAAGGACAAAGCTAGGCTGTTTGACCCGTCTCAGGTTGACGTCTTCCGGACGATTTAAGTGCCGCTCAAGCGACTCTTTTAACTTGTAGAACAGGGACAAGGAGTAAATTCTTGCTGAATCGGCCAATTCTTTGTTTTTCCTGAGCCAGGCATTTGACCGGTTCAGATGGTCGTCACCGGTGGACAAATAATGTATATATTTAACCGGGCGGTGATTACAAATCACATCTATATTAGTCATACATATTGTACATGAATCAGGCATACACTTAACGAACAAATCAAAAAACAAATGATCCGCATGCCTGACTTCCTTATTTTTGTGACGGAACTTGATGTCGTGACATTTGAAAATTGAGAAATCTTTCCCGGACGACGCTTCGCCAGAGTCTTCGCGGATGTTTAATAAATCCGGACTCCAAATGTTCAATTGGTCTTCCATCCATTCCGGAGACCGCCCACAAACCACGAAAGTTTCATAAATTGTCAAAGTGTCGGATTCGATAGCTTGACCGCTCACAGAACCTATCGCCAACAACGATGTGACTAATATGATGATGATTTTCTTCAGACGAATGTGGTTTGCCGCCACAATCCGGCAAAAATCAGTCCATCTTGGCTACTTACTGCGTGATTTCGCCCTGTTGGACCGCTCAGTCTGTTCAATGATGCCGTTTTTGCCAAGCATCGACACGTCAGCCCTAATAGGTGATGCGAGCCTTTTGTCCAGAATTTCAATCGCTTTGGCCAGACGAGGATCGGATGCGGTCGAGCCGGTCGATGCCGGCCCGTCGATGACAGGCCGCGCCGCTCCGGATGCCGATGAATTTCCGAGGTCCGAATTGACTGGATATCTTGATTCTATCCCTGTTTTTTTTGGGGTACTACGCCAAGGCGTGCATAAATAATCGTCATTTCATGCGGCTCAGGCTTGGATTTTTAAAACAATTCACCTATCTTGTCAAGCGCTTGAACTAGTTTTAGGGACAGAACCAAGGAACTTTCGCCCAATTCTCCCACCACCGATGAAGACTTCTTTATTTTTATTAATAAAACCTTATTGTTTATGGGTAAAAAAATTTTTATGGTCTTGCTCCTTTTCCTGACCGCGCTTGGGACTTTGTCGGCCCAGACACGGACTGTAAAGGGCAATGTGATCTTCTCCGAGGACGGACAGCCGGCAGTCGGCGCCTATGTTTCCGTGGAAGGCACCAAGATCGGCGGCATCGTGGACATCGATGGTAATTTCACCATCACAGGTGTACCTGAGTCCGCCAAGTTCGTGGTCGTCACCTACCTTGGAGCCAAGGAGAAGAAAGTGGAGATTTCAGATGTGATGAAAATCACGGTCGAACCGGACTCTGAAGTCCTCGAAGGCGTGGTCGTCACCGGTATGCAGAAGATGGACAAACGAATGTTCACCGGCTCCGCGACGAAGATCAGCGCCGAGGACGCCAAGATCGACGGTATGGCTGACATCAGCCGCTCCCTTGAAGGAAAGGTGGCCGGAGTGTCTGTCCAGAATGTGTCGGGAACTTTCGGAACCGCTCCTAAGATCCGTGTCCGCGGCTCTACATCCATCTACGGCTCCTCCAAGCCTTTGTGGGTTGTCGACGGCGTGATCATGGAGGATGTGGTCGAGGTCAGCGCCGAGGATCTTTCCTCCGGTGACGCCAACACACTGATCTCTTCCGCGATCGCCGGACTCAACTCCGACGACATCGAGAGTTTCGACATCCTGAAGGACGGCTCGGCCACTTCCATCTACGGTGCGCGTGCGATGGCCGGAGTCATCGTAGTGACCACGAAGAAGGGTCGCGCGGGTCAGTCCCACATCTCCTACAACGGTGAGTACACGATGCGTCTGAAGCCTACCTACAACACCTTCAACATCATGAACTCCCAGGACCAGATGGGCATCTACCAGGAACTTCAGCAGAAAGGCTGGCTGAACTACGCCCACACCGCCACGGCATCTGACAGCGGAGTCTACGGAAAGATGTACCAGCTTCTGAGCCAGTACGATGCGACCACCGGCCAGTTCGCCCTCGCCAACACGCCTGAGGCCAAGGCCGAGTACCTCCGCGCGGCGGAGTACCGCAACACGGACTGGTTCGACCGCCTGTTCACCACCGCCATCCAGCACAACCATTCGGTCAGCATCTCCGGCGGTTCCGACAAGACCAGCTACTATGCTTCCATGAGTATAATGGACGACCCGGGCTGGACACAGCAGAGCAAGGTGCAGCGTTACACGGCCAACATGAACCTCACCTACAAGATCTTCGACAATCTCTCCCTCAACCTCATCAGCAACGCTTCCTACAGAAAGCAGAGGGCTCCGGGAACCTTGAGTTCCTCGATCAACGCCGTCACCGGAGAGGTGAAGAGAGACTTCGACATCAACCCGTACTCCTACGCCCTGAACACTTCCAGGACTCTTGACCCGGACGAGTTCTACACCAGGAATTACGCTCCGTTCAACATCATGTACGAGCTTGACAACAACTACCTCGACCTTGACGTGTTCAATTTCAGAAACCAGGCTGAACTCAAGTTCACTCCGGTCAAAGGTCTTGAACTCAGCGCTCTGGCTGCGGTGAAGTACTCCCAGACCACCCGCGAGCACAATGTGCTTGACAACTCCAACCAGGCCCAGGCCTACAGGGCGGGAGAGACTACCACCATCCGCAACAACAACCCGTTCTTCTACACGGATCCGGACGACCCTTACTCTCTTCCTGAGACCGTCCTGCCGAGCGGAGGTATCTTCCAGCGCACCGACAACAAGATGAATGGCTGGGATTTCCGAGCCACCGCGAGCTACAACAGCCAGTTCGGCGAGGACCATCTCCTGAACCTCTACGGAGGTACCGAGATCAACAGCGTCGACCGCCACGCCGTATGGTTCAGAGGCTGGGGTCTCCAGTATGACATGGGCGAGATCGCAAACTACGACTACCTGATGTTCAAGAAAGGCTCAGAGGACGGCACCGACTACTACACCGTCGGCAATTCCCGTGAACGCAGGGCGGCCTTCTTCGGCACAGGAACATATTCATACAAAGGAAGGTACATCATCAACGGCACGGTGCGATACGAAGGTTCCAACCGCCTCGGAAAGTCCCGCACAGCCAGATGGCTTCCTACCTGGAACGTGTCCGGAAGATGGAATCTCCACGACGAGCCGTTCATGAAGAGCGTCTACCCTTATGTCTCGCACTTCGCTCTCAAGGCTTCATATTCATTGACAGGTGAGAGCGGTCCGTCCTGGGTCAACAACGCCGAGGTCAAGATCAACAGCGAGATTCCGTGGAAACCATCTTCGAGTCTCAAGGAGTCCTCTCTTTACATCGAGAGCCTCGCCAACGAGGACCTGACATTCGAGAAGAAGCACGAGCTCAACATCGGTCTCGAGAGCGGATTCTTTGACAACCGCGTCAATTTCGCCTTTGACTGGTACAAACGAGACAATTTCGACCTCATCGGTCTGACCAACACAGCCGGCGTCGGCGGAGAGGTCAGGAAGTACGGCAACATCGCTTCGATGAAGTCGAGCGGTATCGAACTGACCCTCAGCACGACCAACATCAAGACAAAGGACTTCACCTGGTCCACCAACTTCATCTACTCGCACTCGAAGAACGAGGTGACCGACCTTCTGACCTCCCAGAGAGTCATCGACCTGGTTTCAGGCACCGGTTTCGCCCAGGAAGGCTACCCGAACCACAGCATCTTCTCGATTCCGTTCGCAGGTCTTAACTCCGAAGGCCTTCCGACCTTCATCAACGAGGAAGGCGATGTCACCGTCACGGACATCAACTTCCAGCTCAGCGACCCGGACAAAATCGGTTTCCTTGAATATTCAGGCACGTCCGAGCCTACGGATGTCGGTTCCCTCGGCAACACCTTCAAGTTCAAGAGGCTCACCCTCAACGTGTTCATGACATATTCCTTCGGGAATGTCATAAGGCTCGACCCGGTGTTCAAGAGTTCTTACTCCGACCTGTCGTCGATGCCTAAGGAGTTCAACAACCGTTGGGTAGTCCCGGGAGACGAGAACACCACGACCGTGCCTGTCATCGCCAGCCGTTGGCAGAACAACAAGTACTCGTCCCTGAGTTATGCCTACAACGCCTACAACTACTCGACCGAGCGCATCGCCAAAGGTGACTTCATCAGGATGAAGGAGATCTCCCTCTCCTACGAGATGCCTACGAAGATAGTGAAGGCTCTGAAGATGAATTCGATGTCCCTGAAACTCCAGGCCACGAACCTCTTCCTGCTCTACGCTGACAGCAAACTGAACGGTCAGGATCCTGAGTTCTTCAACACCGGCGGTGTCGCGGTTCCTGTCCCTAAGCAGTTCACTCTCACACTTAAACTCGGACTCTAAACGCAATGAAGGTTATGAAAACATTCAAAACTGCATACATTCTCGCCGCAGCGGCCGCCCTGGCCTGCCTGACGGCCTGCAACAAGTTCCTCGACACGACACCTGACAACAGGGCCACGGTAGACACCGAGGAAAAGGTGATCTCGCTGCTCACTTCGGCATATTCAGCGAACGACCACATCCTGATCGCGGAGTTCTACTCCGACAACGTGGACAACTACGGCATCCAGTACACAGGTACGAGCCGCTTCTTCGACTCCATCTACGAGTGGAGCGAACTCGAGGAGTCCAACAACGAGTCGACGGAAAGGATCTGGGGATCCTACTATTCAGCCATCGCCGCCGCCAACCAGGCGATCTCGGCTATCGAGGAACTCGGAGGTCCTGAAAAGTCCACTGCTCTCAGCCAGGCTCTCGGCGAGGCTTACCTCTGCCGTGCCTACTCGCACTTCGTGCTTGTCAACATGTTCTGCTACCAGTACAACAGGAACACAAGTTCCTCCGATCTAGGCATCCCTTACATGACCAAGTCCGAGACCACTCTCTCTCCTGAATATGAAAGGGGCAACGTGGCCGAGGTCTACAAGCACATAGAGGAAGACCTTGAGAAGGGACTGCCTCTCGTCGGCGACGACAACTACACAGTGCCTAAGTACCATTTCAACAAGCTTGCGGCCTATGCGTTCGCGGCACGTTTCTACCTCTTCTACGAGAAGTACGACCAGGTCGTCAAGTACGCAGACCTCTGCCTCGGATCGTCTCCGTCCACGATGCTGCGCGACTACGATGTCCTCGCCACAATGCCTAACGGAAGCCCGCAGCAGCAGCCTACCACCCTCCACTACATCGACCCTTCGGTCAACGCCAACCTGCTTCTCTTCACCGCATATTCAGTGATGGGACAGGCGTTCGGAGCCTATTATACTGCCACTAAATACTCGCACGGAGCCTATATGGCGAAGATGGAGGACTGCCAGGCCGTGCAGCCGTGGGGTTCTTCCGCCTATAAGGACGCGCCGTCGGTCTACATCGGAAGCATGGACCGCGTGATTTTCTGGAGATGTCCGAGAATATTCCAGTACACTGACCCTGTCGCCGGAATCGGCTACATCAGGACCGTGTACCCGGCGTTGAGCACCGACGAGTGCCTGCTCAACAGGGCTGAAGCCTACGTGCATCTCGGCGATTACGAAAAGGCCTGCGAGGACCTGAATCTCTGGGTCCACAACTGCAACACCACCACCGACAGCATGACTCCGGAGTCCATCAAGGCCTTCTATGACGGAGTCGCCTACTGGGAGTGGAACGCCTCCACCGTCAAGAAGCACATCAACCCGGTCTTCGGAGCGGTAGAGGAAGGCTCTCTTGAAGAGTCGATGTACCAGTGCATCCTCGCCGCCAAGAGGGTCGAGTCCCTCGGTCTAGGCCAGCGCTGGTTCGATGTGAAGCGTTTCGGCATCGAGATCCACCGCAGGAGCATGGACATGGCCGGCAATCCTGACAAACTCACGGATTCGATGCTTCTCGATGACCCTCGCAGGGCTATGCAGCTGCCTACGCGCGTCATCGCCGCGGGCATCACTCCAAACCCTCGTTAAACGTCAGTAAAATGGATTTCAATATGAAAAAATCAATAATATTCTCACTGGCCGCCCTGGCTGTCCTGACCTGCGGAGTCTCCTGCTCGGAGGAGCCGTTGGATTCGGAAAGCGTCATCATCGCCGACCAGTACACCAAGAACGACTTCGACAAATGGCTCGAAGCCAACTACGTCTCTCCGTACAACATCGAGTTCAAGTACCGTTACGAGAACATCGAGTCCGACCTCAACTACTACACCGTCCCTGCAGACTACGATTGCTCCGTCGCTCTCGCGCATCTTGTGAAGCACCTCTGCATCGACACCTACGACGAGGTCGGCGGAGTCGACTTCACCAGGGAGTACTTCCCGAAGGAGTTCTTCCTTATCGGCGAATGGCAGTACAAGAACAACGGCACCTACATCCTCGGTACGGCCGAGAGCGGCAAGAAGATCCTGCTGGCAGGAGTCAACTATCTGTTCACCTACCTTAAATCGGCTTCGTCGCTCAACAGCCGTTACATCAAGACGATCCACCACGAGTTCACCCACATCCTGAACCAGACGAGGGATTTTCCTGCGGCTTTCCGCGAGATCACCGGCTCAAGCTATGTGTCTGACAGCTGGAGCGCATCCCCTTACAACGTGGGTTACCTCACGAGGGGTTTCATCTCCGCCTACGCCCAGAATTCCGCCACGGAGGATTTCGCCGAGATGATGTCCATCTACGTGGTCAACACTCCTGAATGGTGGGACGCTCAGTTAGAGGAGGCCGGCGAAGAGGGTGCTGCCCTCATCAAGTCGAAACTTGACTACGTCCGCAGCTATATGGCCGACACCTTCAACATCGACATCGACCTGCTCCGTTCCGTCGTCATCAGACGCCAGAACGAGGTGCTTGCAGGGAAAATCGACCTTACAGATTTGTCACTTGACTAAATTCAATGAATATGAAGACAACTATAAAAATACTTTCAGCCTTCGCCTTGTGCGGGCTTGTCTTCCAGTCCTGTCTGAAGGACCAGGCCGACCTCTTCGAGGAGACCCCTTCGGCGAGGATGACCGAGTACCTTGCCAATGCGAAGAAGGTGCTTATGACACCGGCCCAGGGTTGGGTGATGTACTACTACCCGGACGACGCCCAGTCCTACGGCGGAGTCAACTATATGGTCAAGTTCGGCGAGGAAAGCGCGGATGTGAGTTTTGAATATGCCGAAAAACCTGATGAGCCGGTGAGCAGCCTCTACCGTCTCGGCAGCGACAACGGCCCGGTTCTCTCCTTCGACACCTACAACACGTTTATGCACGCTTACTCGACACCTTCCAGTTCGGCCTACCAGTCTTACGGCGGAGACTTCGAGTTCACGCTTCTTGAGGTAGATTACGACCACGTCAAGATGATGGGCAGACGCTCGGGAAACATCATCGTGATGAAACCTTTGACCGAAGACTGGGTTTCTTACCTTGAGAAGGTCAAGAGCGTGAGCGAAGACTTATTCATCGGCGGTTTCGAAGGGACGCTCGGCGGCCAGGCCGTGACCGGAACGTTCGACCACGACTACCAACAGCTCACCGTCAAGGCCGGCGACGAGGAAAACCGTGTCGCTTTTATGTACAGCACGGACGGAATCCGTCTGTACGAACCGCTTGAGATCGGCGGACTCAAGATCGATGAATTTGTGTACGACTCCGAAAAATACACGCTGACGGTGGCCGGAACTTCCGAGACCGTGCAGGGTACATTCGCGGAAGGTTACCGTTTCTACGACGACTATGCCGGAGACTACTGGCTGGTCTACAACCGCGTGGATGAAGAGGATCAGGTTTACGACTCTCTCGCCGTGACTCTGACTCCGGGCGTTAAGAACTCCACCTATCTGATGAAGGGTCTGAACGACAACTACGACATAGTCTGGGATTTCAGCAAGTCGGAAGGCACGCTCAGCTGGTCGGTACAGACTCTCGGTTATCTTTCCGACGGATCTTATGTACGCCTTTGCGCGTATGACGCCGCCACCGGCGGCTTCACCTGGGCGACCAACACGATGGGAATAACCGAATGGAACGGTGATGAGGCCAAGCCTGAATACCGCGTCATTCCGCAGTACACGTGGAGCAGCACCCGCAAATCCAATTCGTTCTATCTCTGCCGCTGGGATGCAAGCGGAACCTGCAAATACGCTCCTGCGACCAGCACGGGCTACAGATTCCCGGGCAACATCTATTCACTTAAGTGGATATATTCTCTTGTCAAGAAATAAAAGAGTATGAATATGAAAAAAATAGCATTTTTCTTCCTCGCCGCCCTGCCTCTCGCATTCTTTACGTCCTGCGAGAGTTCGGAAGGTGAATATGAGACACTCGAAACCGTCAAGGTGGTCTCCTCCGACCTGGTTTTCCAGAGAGAAGGAGGCACCGGGACAGTGGTCATCGAGTCAGACGGCAAAGTCACCGTAGAGTCTTCCCGTTCCTGGTGCAATGCCTCCCTGAGCGGCAAGACCATCACCGTGACCGTCGATGAATATGACGGCGTTGAAAACCGTTACGCTGACATCATCATCACTTCGGGAGCATATTCCACAAAGGTGACCGCCCATCAGTACGGCAAATATTTCATGCTGCCTGAGACCGACGCATCCTATTACATCAGCGATGACGGCGGGGAGGTTTCAATCCCTGTGACGCATTACAATTATCTGCCTGAAGGAGTCGCTGAAGTGGACTGGCTGACATACGAGTATGTTGACGGCTATCTGGTCGTCAAGGCCGCCGCCAATGAGACCGGCAAGATCAGAACCGGGAAAATCAAATTCGGGACGTACTCCGTCGACATCGAGCAATGGTCGTTCGAGAATGTGTTCTACGGCGAATATTCCTGGAGCGGCACAACGACGATCAGCGGCACAACGACCGACTCGATGCCTGTGACGTTCAGCGATTACGACAAGGAGAAAAACACGTTCAAAATCACTTTCAACTCCTTGAAAAATTGCTCGTTGGTAGTTCCGTTCGATCCTGACACCAAGACCTTCGTGATCCAGGCCGGCCAATATGTCGGCCAGACGGTCTACAAGAACCAGACCTGCAACATCTTCACCTTGGTCGGTACGACGGACAACTATGTGGGCTGGGGTACGAATTACAGCGCGTCTTTCACCCTTCAGGAAGACTCTGAGACCGGAAAGTACTACGCTCCGCTCATCGACAATGGCTGCTGGGAAGGCAAGTCCATCATCAGCGTCCAGCTTGAACTTTTCACCTCGACTCCGCCAAGTTCATCGAACAGGTTGAGAATCTACACAGGCAAGAAACTCTACAACATAGTTCTGTACAAGAATTAGAGATTTCCTATTGATCCGAAAAGGTGGCCGCAGATCGTTGAACCTACGGCCACCTTTTTTCTTTCCATCAACCGGAACTCGACTAATCAGCCAGTCGTCGTATATTATTCTTATTATCCGATTATTGGCGAAATATTGTGCGTTCATAAAATTATTATATTCGCAATATCTAAAATAATTGCACTATGTATAATACTAAAACTAAATTATCAAATAATATCGCGAAGCGTTTTGCTGACAGCATCAATCTTGGTTTTCTGGTGCTGCTCAGTTCGTTTTTTCAGAACGCACAGGTTTTAAGATATGTCCTGCTTTGTCTTTCCATCTTGATTCTGGCCGCAGGGGCGGTTTACCTCATCCGCACGCTTTCACGTAAGGAAACGACATTCAAGGATATCCTTGCAGCAGGTGATACCGATCTCGTGAGTCTCGGAATATGGCTCCTTATCGCCAGCCTGGCGTTCTACTTTGATTTCTGGACCTGCGCTTTGGTCGCTTCAGGAATATTCACTCTCCTTCTTCTTGCGACGGTCGCTTCCCTTCTTATCAAGAAATAGCAAGACTAATAACCTTTTCGATTTTTTGATTTTGAATATCAGATTAAACCCCGGAGCACATTCCGGGGTTTATCATTTTTTTGGTGGTAGCTGTAAGTGTCGCCGGAAAAATCCGGGAACAGGCAAGGCTGCGGCCTCCTTCGCTGTTTTATTTGATTATCAATCCGTCAACCGGCCGTGACGAATAATCTGGTTATCCGGTGCCAAAGCGGCGGCGACTTTGGGGAGCAGCGCCCGGTCGGCCGGCAACCAGGCGACCGAGTCCAGTTCGCCGGCGGAGAGCCAGCGGGAGCCTTCATGTTCCAGAAGACGGAGTTCTCCCCGGACCACCGAGCAGAGATAGCACCTCATCGACAAATGGAAACCCGGGTAATCATATTCAACGCAGTCAAGGAAGTCCCGCACCTCGACCTCGGTCGCAAGTTCCTCCTCGATCTCGCGGCGCAGGGCGGCTTCGGGACTCTCCCCCGCCTCTACCTTGCCGCCGGGAAACTCCCAGCCATCCTTGTAGTCCCCGTAACCGCGCTGGGTGGCGAAAACCTTGCCGCCATCCACGATCACGGCAGCCACGACATCAACCACTTTCATGTTCATTCTTCAAAAGACAATTTTCTGACTGACAAAGGAATATGATGGATTCCCTCCGGTTCGAGCCTTTGCTTCAAGGCCGCGTCCAGCTCTTCGAGAGTCCTCTCCCTCCCGGCCTTTTTCAAACCGCACTCCCAGACCACGACCACATTCCAACCAAGAGCCTCAAGAGCAGCCACTTCCGCGGCGTCCCGCTCCTTGTTCCTCCGGATCTTCTCCTCCCAGAAACCCACATTGCTCTTCGGAATCCGGTACGAAGCGCAGCCCGGATGCCCGTGCCAGAAACAGCCGTTTATGAATATCACGGTGTGGTACTTGCGGAGAACGATGTCCGGAGTCCCCGGCAAACGCTTGCTATGGAGCGAGTAGCGATACCCGTGCGAATGCAGATACCGCCTGACCACCATCTCCGGACGGGTGTCTTTTCCGCGGATGTGCGACATACAGTCGTGCCGCTGCCGGGGAGTCATCGTGTCAGCCATTGGAAGACTATGCTTGGGAAAACATCATTCCGGTTGCCGTCAGACTATTTTCCTGTAAGCCTGGCCACACAGCCACCGCCCGGAGCCAGATGGATGCCGACCTTGCCGCCGTCAGGGACGGTCGTGTCCACGGACTGTCTACGTAACTTGCGGACCTTGTCGTTTTCTCCGAAGACCACGCCGTCGGAAAGGGTCATGGTCATCTGCGAAGGGACGACCAGACGGGACACGCCGTAGCTGATGTCAGTACCCACGACAACGGAGGCGGAGAGATGGCCGTCAGGCGAAACGGCATTGTAGGTGACATCCTTGGCGGACATCTGGACGGCGGCGAAAAGGCAGCACGCCGCGAAAATGCTTTTAAGGTTCATGACAAGGAATTTAAGACCAAGTTGCAGGTCAAATCTTACAACCACACAAATATAGCCAAAAATATTCAAGAACCGAGGTGACGCGGATTTCAAACGGGGCCGCTTTCTGCGGTCTTGACAGGACTGTTCAGGCAAGGCGGCACGGCGTCGGGTTTCCAGTGCCGGTTTTCGTCGACAAAGAGCGGGAGTTCGTCGATTTGCGTTGGCGTCATTGAATATGGCAGGTAAGTTCGCGACCGGTTTTCAAACAGTTTTACGAATATGAAAAACAGGATATTCATCATCGCCATAGCGGCCGCCGCGCTCGCCGGAGGAGCTGAAAGCTTCGCGCAGACAAGCCAGTCCGCCGTGGCAGAGGGGAATGAAGGGACGGCCGGAGCCAGGACCTGGACTCTGCAGGAGTGCATCGACTATGCCATCGAGAACAACATCTCGCTGAGGCAGAGCAGGAACACCTTGCTTTCCGGACTTGAGGACACCTATCAGGCCAAGTCTGCGATGCTGCCTTCGCTCAGCGGTTCGGTCAGCCAGGGAATCACCAACAGACCGTTCTC
>CAVEYE010000161.1:0-2694 GCA_963619595.1 bacterium
GGCTGGTTGCGGAAGGGTCACGATCAGGTTGGCGAGCTTGCCGGCGGTGACCGAGCCGAGTTCATCGGCGACTCCCATAGCGTAGGCGGCGTTCAGCGTGCAGGCGTTGAAGGCCTGCTCTGGAGTCAGCCTCATCCGGATGCAGCCCAGAGCCATCACGAAACGCATATCCCCGGACGGAGATGAACCCGGATTGTAGTCAGAAGCCAGCGCCAGGCCGAGACCTGAGCCGACATATTCCTTGGCTCTGCCGTAAGGGATGCCGAGGAAGAACGACGAGCCCGGGAGCATCGTCGGCATTGTGCGGGCGTCCCGGAGCGCCTCGATCTCGGCGTCGGTGGTGCGCTCGAGATGGTCGACCGAGAGGGCGTTGTGCTTTACGGCCACCTGCACGCCGCCGGAGCAGGCCAGCTCGTTGGCGTGGATCTTCGGCACGAGGCCGTAACGCTCGCCGGCGGAAAGAATCCGGTCCGTTTCGGAGACCGTGAAGAAGCCCTCGTCGCAGAACACGTCCACAAAGTCGGCCAGTCCCTCGGCGGCAACGGCGGGAATCATCTCCCGGCAGACCAGGTCGACATATTCATTCTGCCTGCCCCGGAAGGCCCTTCCGACGGCGTGCGCCCCGAGGAAAGTGGCTCTGACAACCGCCGGCACGCTTTCTTTGACTCGGCGGATGACCCGCAACATCTTCAGTTCGTCCTCAAGCGTCAGCCCGTAGCCGCTCTTGATCTCGACCGCGCCCGTCCCCATCGCCATGATCTCGCGGACGCGGACGACGGTCTGTGAATATAGTTCCTCTTCGCTCGTGCGGTGCAGCAGGTCGGCGGAGTTGAGGATCCCGCCTCCGCGGGCGGCTATCTCCTCGTAACTCAGGCCGTTGATCTTGTCGATGAACTCCTGTTCGCGTGTCCCGGCATAGCAGATGTGGGTGTGCGGGTCGCAGAAGGTCGGGATGACCATACCTCCTTGAGCGTCAATCACTTCCTCGAAGGATTCGGCCGGCGGACACTCTGACATATTCCCGAAACCCGCGATTCTTTCGCCGTCGATGGTGAGGTAGGCGTCCTTCAACGAGGCGACTTCGCCCATCTCCGGCCCCCGCTTGCGGAGAACCCCTTTCGGGACGATGCCGGCGAGAGTGCCTATGTTCCGGATAAGTTTCATCTTATGCCCTTGATTATGTTTACCTTATGAACTCTATCGACCTCTCTATCAGCGGGTGCATATAGACATCGTCGCTGATGAAAGGCACGACCTTGCGGTAGTCATTGAATATGCTCTCGATGGTCTCCGAGGACTTGCCGCCGGACATCCGGTGGCGGAAATCCATCGCCTGGGCCGAGTTGAAGAGTTCGATGGCCAGCACCTCCTCGCAGTTGTCGATGACGCGCACCAGTTTCGTGGCGGCGTTCGAGCCCATGCTTACGTGGTCCTCCTGACCCTGGGATGACGGGATCGAATCCGCCGAAGCCGGCCAGCAGAGACCTTTGTTCTGGCTCACGATAGAGGCGGCCGTGTACTGCGGAATCATGAAGCCGCTGTTCACTCCCGGATTGGCGACAAGGAATTTCGGAAGACCTCTCTGACCGGAAATCAGTCTGTAAATCCTTCTTTCAGAGATGTTCGCGAGTTCGGACATCGCGATCGCCAGGGTGTCCATCGGGATCGCGATCGGCTCCCCGTGGAAGTTGCCGGCCGAGATGATCATATCCTCGTCAGGGAAGACGTTAGGGTTGTCGGTGGCGCTGTTGATCTCGTTCTCGATCACTCCCTCCACATAGCGGATGCTGTCCTTGACGGCACCGTGGACCTGCGGGATGCAGCGGAATGAATATGGATCCTGGACGTGTTCCTTAGGATTCCGGATCAGTTCGCTGCCTTCAAGCAGGCTAATGAAGCGTGCGGCGGTGTCGATCTGGCCTTTGTGCGGACGAAGCTGGTGGGTCAGGGGAAGGAACGGCTCGATGCGGCCGTCGTAGGCCTCTAGCGACATCGCCCCGATCCTGTCGGCCCATTCGGAAAGCCTGTGGCACTGGATCAGAGACCACACCGCGTGGGCGCTCATAAACTGTGTGCCGTTAAGAAGGGCGAGACCCTCCTTGGACTGGAGAGTGACAGGTTTCCAGCCGAGTTCGTCCCAGACCTCCCTGCTTGGCCGTACGCTGCCTTTGTAGAGGACTTCGCCGAGGCCGATCAGCGGAAGGCTGAGGTGGGCGAGGGGAGCGAGGTCGCCGGAGGCTCCGAGCGAACCCTGCTGGTAGACAACCGGCAGGACATCGTTGTTGTACATGTCCAGAAGCCTCTGGACGGTGACCAGCTGCGCTCCGGAATGACCGTAGGACAGCGACTGCGCCTTGAGCAGCAGCATAAGCCTGACGATTTCCGGGCGGACTTTCTCGCCGGCCCCGCAGGCGTGTGACATAACGAGGTTGTGCTGGAGCTGTGACAGCTGGTCCGGCGGGATCGTCACGTTGCACAGCGAACCGAATCCTGTGGTCACACCATAGACCGGACGGTTGATGTCCTCCATCTTGCTGTCCAGGTACTTACGGCATTTCTCGATGGCCGCCACGGCCTCCTGGCCGAGTTCCAGCCTTTCGTGGTTTTCTATGATTTCCTTGAGCCTCTGGAGGCTCAGGTGTTCTTTTGAAATTATGTGGGTCATTTTAATGTTCCGGCCGTCAGTATGCCGGC
>CAVEYE010000162.1:0-2127 GCA_963619595.1 bacterium
ACCTTATCCCACGTTCGAAGAGTATTGCCCATGAAAAATCAATTCACGTTACCCCCTCCCTAAATCCCCTTCCTCGGGAAGGGGATGTGCTCCGTCACTGACGTGACGGGAAATAAGGTGTTTCGCTCATACGAAACTTAGCTATACTTAAAATCAATTATCCACGAATATCTAAGCGTTCCCTATGCGAGTATGAGGAACACGCAAGGGCGCTTGCCGACCGCGAAATGAGCCTTCTGCCACTCCCTGACGGTCCTCGTCAGGATGGTCTCGTCCGGAAGCGTGATGTCGGCCGCGACACAGAGGCGGGTCTTCGGCTGGAGCGAGGCCAGCAGGTCCGCCAGCATCGAATCGTTGCGGTACGGAGTCTCGATGAATATCTCGGTCTGGTCCAGCTGGGCGGACCTCTTCTCTATCTCCCGGATCGCCTTGCGCCGCTCGTCCGTCTTGGCGGGAAGGTAGCCGCAGAACGCGAAACTCTGGCCGTTCAGCCCCGACCCCATCAGCGCGAGCATCAGCGAGGAAGGACCCACCATCGGCACTACCTGTATTCCGTGAATATGACAGAGCGCCACCAGCTGGGCTCCCGGGTCGGCCACGGCCGGCAGTCCGGCCTCGGAGATCAGTCCGACATCGGTCGGAGATCCGTCAGGGTCGGAGAACATCGACAGCAAGGCTTCCACATCGGCCGGCTTGGAGTGTTCGTTCAATTCCCTGAGTTCCAGTTCGGAGATGTGTCCCTTGAGTCCGGCCGCGGAGAGATAGCGGCGGACCGTGCGGGCCTCTTCGACCACATATTTCCGGATGCTCTTCAAGCGCTCCAGCACAGGAGCGGGAATGACCTGCGAAGGATCATATTCCCCGAGAGGGGAAGGGATCAGGTAAAGTTTCCCTTTTGAGATGCTGTTTGAATCTGCCATACAAAGGACAAAGTTACGAATTCATTTTGAATATCTCCTCAGTAGAATCGGGCCGCCGGGGCCATAATCTCGCAGATTTTGCTTAACTTCGCACGGCAGTCCGCAGACGGATTGTCTGAATATTTCCGAATGCCATGACCTACGACGGTATAATTGAACTTGAAGGAATGGAGTTCCACGCCTACCACGGCTGCCTCGAGAAGGAGAAGCTGGAAGGGAACACATTCATCGTGGACTTCCACGCTGAGCTTGACGTGAAAAAGGCCGTGAAGACGGACTGTCTGAAGGACACCGTCGACTACGGCCGTATCTATGACATAGTGGCGGAAGAGATGGCCAGGCCGTCGAACCTGCTGGAGAACGTAGCAGGCAGAATCCTGAAGAGGATCCACGACGAGTTCTTTGAGATTCTGTTCTGCAAGATAAGGGTGTCGAAAAAAAATCCGCCCGTGAACGGAGTCTGCTCCTGGTCAAGGGTCACCGTGATGAACGGGACACCTATTCTCAGATTCTAAATCCCGAAGTATGAAGATCGCGTTCCTGACACTTGGCTGCAAACTGAACTACGCCGAGACATCCACCTACGAGAGGGGCTTCGTCCAGAAAGGACTGGAAGTCGTTCCGTGGGAGGAGAAGGCCGACGTCTATCTGATCAACACCTGTTCGGTCACCGAAAGGGCCGAGAAGAAGTGCAGGAATGTCATCCGCAAGATGCACAGGGTCTCTCCGGAGGCCAGGATCATCGTGACCGGCTGCTATGCCGAACTGCGCCGGACCGAACTCCAGGGCATCGAAGGCGTGGCTCTTGTCTTCGGAGCCAAGGAGAAATCCCGGGTGGTCGCCGACACGATGGCGTTGCTGGACGGTGAATATGACGCTTCCGGAACAGTGGCCGGCGGTGGTGGTGTCCTCCCCTCCCCGCTCCGCATTCCGTCCCGTCCCGCCTCCGGAAGTTCACCCGTTTCCGGAAGTTCACCCGTTTCCGCAGCCACGGGCGGCCACAGGGCCACCACCGCCGGCTCTGAATATTCAGTTTCAGGTAATTCAGATGCGCCCGGCGGGCTTCCGGAGAACCGGCAGGAGAATCCGATGAGCGCCGCGGAGTACAAGGAAATCTCGAAGGACACGATGGCGGCGTTCTCCTCCGAAGAAAGGACAAGGTCGTTCCTCAAGGTGCAGGACGGATGCAACAACTTCTGCGCTTACT
>CAVEYE010000163.1:0-10106 GCA_963619595.1 bacterium
GACGGCCGTCGACCGTGCCTTGTCCGGTCACGACTCCGTCTCCGTCGAAGTGCTGTTTGTCCATCCCGAAATTCGTGCAGCGATGCCGTACGAACATGTCGAATTCCTCGAAACTGCCTTCGTCAAGCAGCAGGGCCAGGCGCTCGCGCGCCGTAAGTTTCCCTTTTGCGTGCTGCGCGTCGATCCTTTTCTGTCCGCCGCCCTGTCTTGCCGCCGCCCTGCGCTCGACCAATTTCTTGATGTTATCCTGTTGTATGCTCATATTTTTCCTTAGTTATTGCCGTGGTTTATAGATTTTCCAAAACACAAATTTATCAAGAATACTTTTGGTATCAAAAAATTATCGGCGGCAAAGTAGTAAAGGACCTCCTGAAGACGTAAAGTCCGCTTTATGGTGGTGAAATGACAAAAAAGCGTCCCGTCAACCGGGGCGCTTTCTGTGTTTCCATCCGTGGACACGGATTATTCAGCCGGCTTGAGGGTGCTGTAGACGTTGGTCACGTCGTCGTCATCCTCGAGAAGACCTGTGAGCTTGTCAAGGGTTTCCCTCTGCTCCGGGGTCACATCCTTAAGGTCGACGTTAGGGATTCTCTCGAATCCTCCGGACACGAGTTCGAAACCGTTGTCCTCGATGTACTTCTGGATCGCTCCGTAGGACTCGTAGGCTCCGTAGATCACGACATTCTTCGTGATCTCTCCGTCCTTGTCCTCCTGCTCCTCGATGAAGGCCTCAGGGTCGTCGTCGCAGTCGCAGAGGGCGAGCTGGAACTCGTCGATGTCGATGCTGTCATTGTGCTTGATGCGGAACACGCACTTGTGGTCGAACATGAAGCTGACGCTGCCGCTTGTGCCGAGGGATCCGCCGCACTTTGTGAAGTAGCTTCTGACATTGGCTACGGTACGGGTGTTGTTGTCGGTCGCGGTCTCGACAAGATAGGCGATTCCGTGAGGGCCGTAACCCTCGAACACTACCTCCTTGAAGTCGCCCTGGTTCTTTTCGAGAGCTCTCTTGATGGCCTTCTCGACGTTGTCCTTAGGCATGTTCTCGCTCCTGGCCTCGGCCATAAGGGCTCTCAGTCTGGAGTTGCCGACCACATCAGGGCCGCCCTGCTTCACAGCGATGGTGATTTCCTTTCCGATCTTGGTGAAGGTCTTGGCCATGTGCCCCCACCTCTTCAATTTTCTTTCCTTGCGGAACTCAAACGCTCTTCCCATATATTAAAAAAATCTTTCCTATTCGGCCTGGCCTTCGATGCGGGTGATGTACTTGTCGATCGTGTAACCTTCGACTGACTGCGGGTACTGGTCCTTGATCTTCTTGTAGAAGGTGAGAGCCTTGGCGTTGTCGCCGATTTCCTCGCAGACCACTCCGGCCTTGAGAAGATAGCCGGCGGCGAAGATGTTGTCAGCCTTGGCGGCGGCCTTCTCGAAAGAAGCGAGGGCCTCGTTGTACTTCTCGAGTCCTACGTAGGCGTCACCGATGCATCCTTCGCAGCGCGCGGCGAGGATGGCGTCCTTGCCTTTGTACTTCTTGAGGTAGCCGAGAGCGTTCTCGTAGTTGCCCAGCTGGAGTTCGCAGACTCCCGCGTAGAAATAGGTCGCCTTGCCGGCCTTTGAGCCGAAATCATCGATGATCTGGCTGAAACCCAGCACGTTGCCATCGCCGTTGAGGGCAAGCTCGAACTCGCCGGAACGGAAGTTGGCCTCTGCCGGAGCCATCTGGGCGGCCGCTTCCTCGCTCTTAGGCTGCACATAGAATTTCTGATAAGCCACGATGGCGATACCGATCACGCAGAGGGCGATCAGAGTGCCGTAGATGGTCTTTTTGTTCTCACGGAAGAACTGGTCGGTCTTGGATACGGTCTCGTTGATCTTCTCCTCACGCTCCTGCTCTTTTTCCTTTACAATCGCGTCTTTTGTTGCCATTTTTATAAAATTTTTGTTATTTCCGAGTAATAGTCCGCAAAAATAGCAAAAAATGTTTATTCCCGCAAAATTACATATGCTTATATCGTGCGGCCCGTCCGCCGTTTTTCTTGACGGCGTGCGGTTGCCGCTTTTCCCGGGGAAATGATTATATTTGTTGCTTGTTAACAGTGAACAGATGCCCACGCTCAAGAAAATAGTCGTCCAGGATTTCCGGAACATCGCGTTCCAGGAACTTTCATTCTGCCCCAATGTCAACTGCGTCTGCGGTGACAACGGGGAAGGAAAGACCAACCTTATGGACGCTGTCTGGTACCTTTCGATGACAAAGAGCGCTTTCGCCGCGTCGGACAGGTTCAACTTCCGCCACGGGACCGATGCCTTCGCCCTCGCGGGGACATATTCAATGAATATGCAGCCGGACGCGAGGTTCTCGGTGCGTGTGGGGGCTGACGGGGGCAAGAAGATGCGCAGGGACGACAAGGCATATCCACGGATCTCGGAACACATCGGCGTGCTGCCGGTCGTGATGGTCTCCCCGTCGGACAATTCCCTCATCAGCGAGAGCGGGGAGGACAGGCGGCGCTTCGTCAATTCGGTGCTGTCGCAGATGGACGCGGAGTACCTCGCGGCGGCGCAACAGTACAACCGACTGCTTTTCCAGAGGAACAGGATGCTCAAGGACGGCTCTCCGGACGAAGGCCTTCTCGATGTCTTCGACGAAAGGATGGATGAATATGCCGCCGTGATCCACTCGAGGCGCTCCGCCTTCACCCGTGATCTGCTTCCGGCTGTGGCCGAGCGTTACGCCACCCTTTCGGGCGGCAGGGAGAAGGTGTCCGTCAGTTACAGGTCCGACCTGCGGAACGGCTCGCTTGTGGACCTGCTCAAGGCGAACCGGGAGAAGGACAAGCTTCTGCGCTACACCACGTCGGGTGTCCAGAGGGACGATTTCGTCTTCGAGATGGACGGCTACCCGATCAGGCGCTGCGGGTCGCAGGGACAGCAGAAATCCTTCCTTGTGTCGCTGAAGTTCGCTCAGTACGAACTGATGAAGCGCAGGTACGGCTTCCCGCCGATGCTTCTGCTGGACGATGTGTTCGACAAACTGGACATGGGCCGCATCGCCAACCTCCTCGGGATGGTGGCGGGCGATGACTTCGGCCAGATATTCATAACCGACACCGACAAGGAGCGTATGAGGGGCATCGTGGACACTCTTACCGCCGACAGGGCTTATTTCGAGGCGAAAGGCGGCGAGTTCAAGGAAATCTGATGCCGGGGGAGGTCTGAATATGGCGGAGTTCAAGAAGATAAAGGGTGTGCCTCGCAAGGAGGCGTTGGGAATGGACCAGCTCATCTCGATGTACATCAAGGCCTTGAAGCTGGGGGCCGGACTCAACACCCAGAGGGTGTTCGCTGCCTGGGACGCCGTCTCGGGAGCGTCTTCGTTCACCCTGCGCAGGTTCTACAGGGACGGCAGACTGTTCATCTCCGTCTCGTCGTCGATGGTCCGCGGCCAGCTGGAGTTCCAGAAGGCCGCTCTGGTGCAGGCGATGAACAGGTTTCTCGAGAAGGACGAGCTTTTCGTCAAGGACTGCGAGAAGGTAGGTTATGTGAAAGAATTAATTCTGAAATGATTATGGAGAGCGGGATCAAGGTCGTCATCGATGACGCCATTCCTTTCATCAAAGGTGTGTTGGAGCCTTACGCGGAAGTCGTGTACAAGGAGGGCAAGTCTATCTGCAAGGCTGACGTCGAGGATGCCTCCGCCATTGTGACCCGTACCAGGACCCGGTGCGACGCGTCGCTTCTGGAGGGGACGGCTGTCAAGTTCATCGCCACGGCCACGATCGGGATGGACCACATCGACCTTCCGTACTGCAACACCAAGGGTATAATCGTACGCAATTCCGCCGGATGCAATGCCGGCGGCGTGATGAACTATGTCTTTTCCGCTTTGTACGGTGTCGCGGCCCGGAAGTCCATCCGTCTTGAAGGCGAGAAGATCGGCATCATCGGGGTCGGCAACGTAGGCCGCCGGGTGGACACGGTCGCCGGCTCGCTGGGGTTCAAGGTGCTGAAGAACGATCCTCCGAGAATGCGCGAGGAAGGCCCCGAGGGGTTCTGCCCGCTGGATTACCTTCTGGCCAACGCCCGCGTGGTGACGATGCACGTCCCTTTGAACGAGACCACAAGGAGAATGGCTGACGATGAGTTTTTCGCCAAGATGAAGCCGGGGACCATATTCATCAACGCTTCGCGTGGCGAGGTGGTGGACGAGGCGGCGTTGAAGCGGGCGATTCCGAAACTCGGCCCGGTGATCA
Source organism: bacterium (assembly GCA_963619595.1). Lineage (GTDB taxonomy): Bacteria > Bacteroidota > Bacteroidia > Bacteroidales > UBA932 > Cryptobacteroides. The sequence goes on from CAVEYE010000163.1 coordinate 4,254, forward strand.
TCGACACCTGGAACAACGAGCCGGACATCGACAGGGAACTCCTCGAGATGGTGGACATCGCCACTCCGCACATAGCTGGTTATTCCTACCAGGGCAAACAGAACGGCACGATGATGGCCGTGAGGGCCTTGGCGAGGTTTTTCGGCATCGAGCCTCTCTACGATTTCTTCCCGAAGACCGAGATGATCGAACTTGAATCCATCAAGCTTGACCTTAAGGGCAAGACCCAGGGCGAGGTCGCGTCCGTGCTGCAGTACAACTATCCGATCTTCACGGATGATTTCATGTTCAGGATGAATCCTGGGAATTTCGAGTACCTGCGTTCGCACTATCAGTATCGCAGGGAGTTCTACGTGTTCTAGCGGGCCGGAGTGACGGCCCTGGCCTCCGGCCGGCCTTGCAGACTGGCCGCAGGGGGCTATCGTTTACCTTTGAAGAATTCCAGCATCAGCGCCGAACACTCCTCTGCGAGGACTCCGGAGCGGACTTCCGTCTTCGGATGCAGCAGGGAAGGGCTGTACAGTGACCCTCCTCTTTTGGGGTCGGCGGCTCCGTAGACGATCCGGCTGACCTGCGCCCAGTTCAAGGCTCCGCTGCACATCGGGCAAGGCTCGACCGTGACGTACAACGTGCAGTCGGTCAGGTATTTCCCTCCCATCGCCTCGGTGGCCGCGGTGATCGCTATCATCTCGGCGTGCGCCGTCGGGTCTTTCAGCGTCTCGGTCATGTTGTGGCCTCTCGCGATGACCCTGCCGCGGCAGACGATCACCGCCCCGACGGGGATCTCGTCTTCCTCGAACGCCAGCCGCGCCTCTTTGAGCGCTTCGGCCATGAATTTCTCGTCCGGTTCCATAATGTGCTGTCTATGAATATGTCCCTGTGGATTTCGGAGAATCGGCGGCGCGGTGGTCTGGCCGCTGTACATTAATAATAAAGGGTGGCTGAGACCAGTCACCCTTCATTATCTTGTCTGACGCTGATTACCACCTGTCTTCAGATGATACAGTCAGCTTTTTGCGTCCGTGGCGGCGACGGGAAGCGAGTACACGGCGGCCGTTGGCGGTTGACATTCTCTCGCGGAATCCGTGCTTGTTCACGCGCTTGCGCCTGGATGGTTGAAATGTCCTTTTCATATCTTTATTTTTTTTGTATTATCCGATACAAGTTTTGTACACTATCCAAAAAGGACTGCAAATTTAATCTATTTGCCTTAAATTCCAAAATATTTTCGACTTAAACTTTTATTCATCTTTCTCTTGAACTCCAGGTGGCTTGTGCGGACGGATTTTTTCGCTATATTTGGACTTCGGTATTTCTATGCCGCCGGCACCGGGCCGGCGAGAAGGCTTTATGAAACACTTTTTTAACACTAATTGATATGACTTATAAAATCATTGACATCCAGGGCATAGGCCCTGCTTATGCGGAGAAACTCACCGCCGCCGGAATCGCAACCGTGGAACAGCTTCTCGAGGCCGGCAAGACCGCCAAGGGCCGCAAGGAACTTGAGGAGAAGACGGGCATCGAAGGGAAACGCATCCTCGGCTGGGTGAACCACGCGGATCTTTTCCGTATCAAGGGAGTCGGCCCTCAGTTCGCCGAACTCCTCGAGGCTTCCGGAGTCGACACGGTCAAGGAATTCGGTCACAGGGTGGCCGCCAACCTCGTGGCGAAGATGCAGGAAGTGAATGAGCAGAAGCATCTTACAAAAGTAGTCCCGACGGAAGCCCAGGTCCAGGCCATGATCGACCAGGCCAAGGAACTCCCGGGAGTCGTGACTTATTAAAATTCTCGAATGTGGTTGTCAGAAATGGCAACCACATCTTTTGTCCGTCTGCCGTGAAGCCCCTTAGCGGCATCCGGTGACGGACCGGTTCAAATACGGCTATGACGAACAAACGAACTTTTCCGGTGCAGGGGATGGGCTGCGCGGCCTGTGTGGCCCGGGTCCAGGGCACGATAAAGAATCTTGAAGGAGTGACGGACTGCGAAGTCAGCCTCGCCACCAACACCGCTGTCGTTGAATATGACCCCGCGGCGGTCACGCCGGCTCTCATACGGAAAGCCGTGCAGGAGGCCGGCTACGACCTGGTGGTCGTCGAAGACGACAAAAACGAGGACGAGGCCATCGATGAGGCCGAACATCTGAGAGAAGATTCGTTCAAGTCTTTGAAAAAAGACACGGCGGCCAGTGCTGTCATCTCCATATTCCTGATGCTCATCTCGATGGGTTTCAATAACTTCCCGCACAAAGGCCTCGTTCTCTGGCTTCTCGCCACCCCCGGCCTTTTCTGGTGCGGCCGCCGTTTCTTCGTCACGGCCTTCAGGCAGGCCCGTCACTTCGACGCCGGGATGGACACCCTCGTGGCCCTGTCCACCCTCATCTCGTACACATTCAGCCTTTTCAACCTGCTGTTCCCCTCGGTCTGGACATCCAGAGGTCTCGAGCCTCATCTCTATTTCGAGTCCTCTTCGATGATCGTGACTTTCGTCCTGCTTGGAAGGACTTTGGAAGAGAAGGCCAAGGCCGGCACGGTCGATTCGATAAAGAAACTTATGGGACTCCAGCCGAAAGCAGCCTCCTTGGCTCCGGGCGACATCGTCCCCGTCAAGCCTGGCGGACGCATCCCGGCCGACGGCACGGTCGTCTCCGGCGGTTCCTGCGTCGATGAGTCGATGCTGACCGGCGAACCTGTGCCTGTCAGCAAGTCCTCCGGCGACAAGGTCTATTCCGGCACGATCAACCAGAAAGGTTTCCTTGAGGTCAGGGTGGAGAAAGTCGGTGCCGACACCTTGCTGTCTTCCATCATAGCTATGGTCAGGGAGGCTCAGGGCAGCAAGGCGAGGATCCAGCGGACGGTGGACAAGGTGGCTGCGGTCTTCGTGCCGGCCATCATGGCGGTGTCCCTGCTGACTTTGGTCTGCTGGATTCTTCTCGATCCTTCCGACGGGGTGGCAAGGGGACTGCTGGCGATGGTCTCCGTCCTTGTCATAGCCTGCCCTTGTTCCCTCGGACTCGCCACACCGACAGCCATTGCGGCAGGCATCGGTAACGGAGCCCGCCGCGGAATCCTCATCAAGGACGCCGATTCCCTCGAGGTCGCACGGAAAATAGACACCGTGGTGCTTGACAAGACCGGCACCATCACAGAAGGAAGACCTCAGGTCGTGGCGGAAAGATGGCTGGACCGGAGCGCGGAAGCCCCAGCCATCCTCCTTTCGATGGAACTTAAATCGGAACATCCTCTCTCCGAGGCGCTTGTGGCACATCTGCACTCTCTGGACATGTCGACTCAGCCTGCTCCCGTGGAGTCAGTCAAGGCGCTACCGGGCGCGGGAATCTCGGCCAGGGCCGGGGGTTGTGAATATTTTGCCGGAAAGCCGGACACCCTTTCCGGAGAGGCATCTGCCTGGGTGGCGGACGGCTGCACCGTGATCGTTTTCAGAAAAGGAGACCGGACTGTCGCTGAATTCGCGGTCACTGACAAGGTCAAGGATTCTTCCGCCGCCGCTGTCCGGAGTCTTGAAAAGATGGGTGTGGAGACAGTGATCCTTACTGGTGACAATGCCGGGGCCGCGGCGGCCGTGGCCGGAAAAGTCGGCGTGAAGAGATACCGGGCAGGTATGCTGCCGGGTGACAAGGCCATATTCATTAAACAGTTGCAGGGGGAGGGCCGCAAGGTCGCGATGGTCGGTGACGGCATCAATGACAGCGCCGCCCTCGCCCAGGCTGACCTCAGCGTCGCTATGGGGCGGGGAAGCGACATCGCGATAGACACCGCGATGGTGACCCTTGCCGGTACGTCGCTTTCGGCCCTGCCGGAAACGCTGCGTCTTTCCCGACGCGCTTCGCTCATCATCAAGGAGAATCTTTTCTGGGCTTTCTTCTACAATGTGCTGGCGGTGCCTCTCGCCGCCGGTGTCCTGTATCCGTTCACAGGCTTCCTGCTCAGTCCTATGACAGCGGCCGCCTGCATGGCTCTGAGCTCCGTCTGCGTCGTCTGCAATTCGCTCAGGCTGAGGACTCAACGGGGATAAATCGAATCCCTGGGATTCTACATCAGGAACATCGTCATGTCCCTGCCTGCCTTGCGGCCTTCGCGGATCTCGGTCGAGGAGATGTCCACGATGGGGGCGTCGATGATCTCGATGTTGTACGACCTGAGCAGAGTCTCTTCAAGACTCCGCATTCCTTCCGGGGCGAGTTCCTCGGAATCAAGTACGTAAGGGGCGGGGAAGTGCTTGCATTCCTCGGTCAGCTGTTCTTTGATCTTCCCGATGTCGTACCCTTTGCGCGGGTAGACCGCCACTCCGTACTCTGACAGCAGCCTTGGGAAATCCCTCCAGCGGTGGATGTCCTGAAGGTTGTCCGCACCGATGATGAGGGTGAAGTCGTTCTCCGGTTCCCTGGCCTTGAGAGCGTCCAGAGTCCTGATCGTGTAGTGCGGCGGATCCATCCTGAGTTCGATGTCGTCCACCCAGACGTGCAGTTCAGGATGCCGTCTGACAGCCTCCACGGCCTCTCTGTAGCGGCTTTCGCCTGAATCGGCGCTGATGGAATCCTTCAGCGGGTTCTTGGGGGAGACCACAAGATAGACCCAGTCGTATTCCTTCTCCCGGGTCAGGTACTCCATTATGGCTTGGTGGCCTATGTGCAGGGGGTTGAACGACCCCGAGTAAACGGCTATTCTCACGAGCCTAGATTATGGTTGAGTAATTGAGTTTCCCGTCGTCAAGAAAATCCTCGACCACCTTCTCCGATTCGGCGTAGGCCGTCTCAAGGTTGTCATTGACAAGCACATAGTCGAACTGCGGAGCGTAGGTCATCTCTTCGGCCGCCTTGGCGACGCGTTCCTTGATGGCCTCGGGAGAGTCGGTGCCTCTCTTTATGAGCCTTTCTTTCAGAGCCTCGATGGACGGGGCCTGGATGAAGATCGACAAGGCCTTGTCGCCGAAGTATTTCTTCAGGTTCACCCCGCCTTTGACATCCACGTCGAAGATGATCGTGTGGCCGGCCGCCCATATTCTTTCAACCTCGGACTTGAGCGTGCCGTAGAAATGGTCCTCGTACACTTCCTCATACTCAACGAAGGCGTCCTTCGCTATAAGGCCGCGGAATTCGGCCGGGCTGACGAAGTAGTACTCCTTGCCGTTCTTCTCCTCGCCGCGCGGCTGCCTCGAGGTCGCGGACACTGAAAATTCCATCGCATCCTTGTATATTCCAAGAATATGGTTGACTATGGTGCTTTTGCCGGATCCCGACGGGGCGGAGAAAATAAGGACTCTGTTGCTCATAGTGTGCATAATTTCCGCAAAAATAACTAATTTTGTGCGATTGGAGGTCAAAACTGGTTTTAAATTGGCTAAGAAAAAGAAAAGTCAGGCGGCTCCGGCTCTGGAAGCAATGTCGAAACGAGGCGCGCGCCTTCGCCGGGTTCACCGTCAGGTCATCTATCTGAATGACAAAGAATTGGCGGCGGTTGAGGAATATTGCAGCCGTTTCGGTCTCAAGGAGCGTTCCTCCATCTTCCGGGAGGCGGCGATGGAACGCATCCTCGCCCAGCTGGACGACAGCCATCCGACACTCTTCTAGGGTTCTTGCCGGAGACCTTGAATTAGCCCATAATTAACACACGATGAAAAAATTACTGATGCTGGCGGCCCTGATGTCCGCCATAGTGGCGCAAACCGCCGCGAAGGAAAAGAAGACAATCATAAACATCCGTACCGACAACATTTCCCTGGTCATCCGGGCCGACAAGGACGGAAGGCTCAACACCTTGCATTTCGGCGGGGCAATCGAGGACGCTTCGGCTCTGGCCGGCTTCAAGAGCGGTTTCTCCGGCGGCCACG
>CAVEYE010000164.1:0-6856 GCA_963619595.1 bacterium
CCGTCCTCGCCGCCCCTGCCCTGGATGTCCTGCCACTGGGTGAACCCGCGCTGGCCGAACGACTCGAACAGTTCCGTTATTTCATTGCCGTAGGCCTGATTGTAGGCCACAAAGATAGCTTTCATATTCGCAAACCTTTTACTTGTTCAACTTCTTTGCCTTACGGTTTTCCTGCATAGTGGCGAACGAGCAATAGATCGTCGGGATGAGGACCAGGGTGACGACGGTCGAGATCGTCAGACCCCAGCAGACCGTCATACCGAGCGAACGCCACATCTCCGAACCTTCTCCCTGGCCGACGGCCATAGGCACCATACCGAGAACGGTGGTGAGGGTGGTCATCAGGATAGGACGCAGACGGCTTCTCGCCGCGGTCACGGAAGCGTCGATGACGCTCATTCCCCTTTCACGCATGAGGATCGTGTAGTCGATCAGCACGATACCGTTCTTCACCACGATACCGAGCAGGATTATTATACCGATCATCGCCATCACGCCGAGGGCCGTGTTGGTGGCCCAGAGTCCCAGGATCACGCCGGTGAAGGCGAACGGAACCGAGAACATTATGACAAACGGACTCATGAAGGACTCGAACTGCGAAGCCATCACCATGTAGACGAGGATGATGATCAGCGCCATCAGCACAATGAGGTTCTTGAACATCGACTGCTGGTCCTCGGAATCTCCGGAAATCTCGGTCGTGATGCTGTTCGGGATGTCCGTGGCCTTCACGATGCTGCCAGTGGCCTCCACGGCCTCGCTCAAGGCCTGGCCGTTGGCCACGATGCCGGTCACGGTGATGTACCTTTCACGGTTCTTCCTCTCGATCGTAGGAGGGACCTTGGACTCTACCACCTTTCCGAGTTCCTTGATGCGGACGGCCTTGCCGGCAGGAGTGTAGACGATGATGTTCTCTATGTCCTGCACGCTGGAACGGAACTTCTTCTCGTAGATGACGCGGATGTTGTACTCGTCACCGTCCTCACGGTAGTACGAACCCACGGAACCGTTCATCGCGGCGCTGAACGCCGCGGCGGCGGTAGTCGAGTTCAATCCGTTGAGGGCCAGCTTGGTCCTGTCGAAATCGACCTGATACTCAGGAGTGTAGTCATCACGGCTGAGCACGACCTGCGAGAAGTTCTTGTCGTCAAGCATCTTGGCCTGGATCTCCTTGGCGATGTTCTCGGTCTCGCTGAAATCATAGCCGTAGATCTCGAGGGTCACTGAGGACGCTCCTCCGACTCCGCCCATACCTTCGGTGACGGTCGCTTTCTTGACTTCAGGATATTCCTTCAGATCCTGTCTGATGATGTCAGCGATCTCTGTGGACGAACGCTCGCGGTCTTCCATCGAACCAAGGTTGACGTTCATCGAGATGATGTAGGTGCCGGTGTTCTGCATGCTTCCCCAGACATTGTCTGAGCTCGCTTGGCCGTAGTAGTGCTGAAGCACCTGGATCTCAGGGATTTCCTCCATCAACCTGGCGGCGAAGTTCTTGGAGAACTCTGCAGTCACGCTCTGCTCCGTGCCGATAGGAAGTTCGATGCTGACGGACAGACGACCCTCGTCGGAATGAGGGAAGTACTCCGTCTTGATGCCGGGTCCGAGAAGGACAAGCACGACAACGAACACAGCGAATGCACTGAATATGACGGTTTTCCTGTGGCCCATCGCCCAGGAGATAATCCTGGCGTAGCCATCGGAAATCTTCTGGAGGAAATTCTCTATCGGATCAAAGATAGCCCTGTGCAGCTTGCCGTTCTTAGGTTTGTTGCTGAGCATTCTGGAGCAAAGCATCGGGACAAGCGTCAGAGCCGCGGTCGTGGAGATGATCATGATGATGCTTACGATCCAGCCGAGCTGCTTGAACATGATTCCGGCCATACCGGAGACCATAGTCAGCGGCAGGAACACGCAGAGCATCGTAAGGGTGGAGGCGATCACGGAGATACCCACCTCGGATGTGCCGTGGACGGCGGCCTCGGTCGGTTTCTCGCCTCTTTCAAGATGCGTCGAGATGTTCTCCAGCACCACGATCGCATCGTCCACCACCATACCGATCGCTATGGACAGGGCTGACATCGAGATGATGTTCAGGGTGTTGCCGGTGGCGTAGAGGTAGACCAGAGAACCCAGCAAAGAGATAGGGATGGAGAGGACGATGATGAAAGTCGCCCTCCACCTTCCAAGGAACAGGTAGACCACGAGCATAACCACAAGCAGGGTGATGAGGATGGTCTCCTTTAGCGAGTCGAGAGTGTTCAGGATGTTGGTCGAACTGTCCACGACGGTAGTGATCTCGATGTCGGAAGGAAGCGAGGTCTCGATGGCCTTCAGCTTAGCTTTCACGCTCTTGATGACGTTGACGGTGTTGGCACCGGACTGCTTCTGTATGGCGATCATCGCCGAGCGCTCGCCGTTGGTGAAGGATTCCTGGGATTTTTCTTCAAGGCCGTCGAGGACAGTCGCCACATCGCGGAGGTAGACCGTCTGTCCGTTGGCACTGCCTACAACGATGTCCAGAAGTTCGGACGGATCCTTGAACTCCTTCTCGATACGAAGGGTGTAGGTCTCCGTGCCGATGTCGATGTTGCCTGAAGGAACGTTCCTGTTCTCAGCCGCTATAGTGGAGGAGATGCCGGACACGCTCAGGCCGTAGGAAGCGAGCTTGTTGGGGTCGCAGTAGACGAGGATCTCCCTGGCAGGAGCGCCGGAAACGCTGACCGTTCCCACGCCCTTGACTCGTCCCAGAGGGGTCACGAGCTTGTCGTCCAGAATCCTGTCAAGACCCATAAGGCTCTTGTCAGCCTTTGCGGAAAGGATCATGATAGGCATATCGTCCATACCGAACTTGAAAAGCACCGGCGTGGACGCTCCGTCAGGGAGCGATGAATTTACAAGGTCAAGCTTGTCACGGATATTGTTGCAGGCTTCATCGATGTCCGTTCCGTACTCGAACTCAAGGACCACAATGGAAGTGTTCTCTTTTGACCGGGAAGTCATATCCTTCAGGTCGGAGACACCGTTGAGGGTGTTCTCGAGAACCTTGGTAAGGTTGGTCTCGATGTCGGACGCGCTGGCTCCCTGGTAGGTGGACATCACCATCACGACATTCGCGTCGAAATCCGGGAAATTCGCCAGCGAGGTGTTCATCAGAGAGAAGACTCCGAAGACCGCGAAGGCTATGAACACAAGCGCCGTCGTGACCGGATTCTTCACCGCTGTTCTGTAAATGCTCATACTGTCAAGACTTTAATTGTTCTTGGAGACCTCGACCTTGGCACCGTCCTTGAGGCTGGAGCTTCCTTTTGTCACGACGATGTCACCCTCGGAAAGACCGCTGAGGATTTCATAGCTCGTGCCGAAATGGCGGCCGAGAGTGACAATCATCGACTCGACCGTGCCGTCGGACTTGACCACATAGACGCATCTCTGGCCAGAGCCCTGCATCTTGCTGACGGCCCCGTCAGGAACGACGATGCTGTTGTTGACTCCGAACCTGACGGTCACTCTTGTGAACATGCCCGGACGGAGAACCCTGTCGGAATTGGACACAAGCACCTCGGTGGTGAAGGTGTGGCTGGCCGCGTCGATCGTAGGATAGACCTTGTTGACCTTGCCGGTGAAAGTCCTTCCCGGAATGGCGTCGGCTGTGATCTCGACCTGGTCTCCCTTCTTCACTTTGGTGTAGTCGGTCTCGGAGATGCCGACAAGCAGCTTCACCGGAGTGATCTGCTGGACGACATAGATAGGCTGGCCGCTGTAGAGGTCACCCTGGTCGTAGTTCCTGGCTGTCACCACGCCGCTGATCGGGGCGCGGAGGTAGGTGTTCTCCAGCAGGTTGTTGTAGGACCTGCGGCTCACCTTGTAAGCCATCTCGGAAGCGTCGTAGTCGGATTTCGACACTCCGCCCTCGTCGTAGAGGCTCTTAAGACGGCTGAGTTCCGTCGAGTCGTTCACGAGTTTAAGCTTTGCCTGGTCAAGTTGCGAGGCGTCCATCGTGGCGAGAATCTGGCCTTTCTCCACATAGTTGCCGACATCTACCTTGATGGATGTGATTCTGCCGGCGGTCTGCGGGGCGATGTTGTTCACCGCGAAGGCCTGGACGGTAGATGAATATGTTTCCGTCTGCGGCACTTCCTGCGTGCGTGCCACAGCGGTGTCCACAAGCGTGGCCCTGTCTTCGGTCACCTGCGCGGCGGCCACCTTGTCGGCTTTCTTGCCGCCTCCACAGGCGACGAGGAGCGTGGCCGCTCCCACGAAAACCATAGTTCTGATAATTCCCTTCATATTCATTAAATATTTTTTTCGCTTATAATTGATTTCTTGTGATAAAGCACCTTGCCCCACGTCCGGAGAGCATTGCCGATGAACATCGATCCACTACTTGTTCTCCAGGTCGGTGTCGCCGTTCTCATCGATGAAGTCGCAGCCGATGGTCTGCTCCAGATTGGACTTGGCGACGATGAAATTGTAGACAGCCTGCGACTGGTTGAGGCAGGCCTGCGTGAGGGTCAGCTGGGCGTCGTTGAGTTCAGTGATCGTGCTTTTCCCGACCTTGTAGGACTTGGCGGCGATGTCGTAGGCCTTCTGGGCCAGGGCAACCGCCTCGGTCGCGGCCGTGTAGCTGTTCATGTTCGTCTCCATCGTGTTGAGGTACTGACGGATGGATATCTTGAGCTGCCTCTCGGTGTTGACGCGCTGGAGGTCAAGTTCCGCGGCCTGCACCTTCGCCTGGCGCACATTGTTCAGACGCTTGCCGCCGGAGAAGATAGGAATCGAAAGGCTGATCCCGGCATAGGAATATGGGGACCACTGGTACTGGCTGAACTTGAAGTCATTGGTCATCGCGATCATGCTGTAGGAGAAGCTAGCCGCGAGCGAAGGCAGATAGGCGGCCTTCTGCATCTTGATGGTGGAGGCGAGCTGCTCGGCCTGGATGGCCAGCTGGCGGATGGTGGTGTTGTACTCAAGAGACGGGTTCTGGTTCTCGTTGACATCCCTGAACATCTCGTGCGAATAGTCTTCAAGAGTGCCGGACACGTCGATGTTCCTGTCGAGGTCGACTCCCATCACGGCCTTGAGCTGCCACAGAGCCAGAACGACCGAACTCTCGGCGTTGTAGACGTTAGGAATGGCCGAGGCGACAGTGGACTTGGCCCTTGTATACTCGAGTTCGGAAGCCTTCTGGGCATTGTAGCGCTTTTCCGTCTGGGCGAAGTTCTCGACGGCGTTCTCGTAGACATCCTTGTAGACCTTGAAGGCCTCCTTGGCGAGAAGCACGGCGTAGTAGGCCTGTTTGACCTGGGTCACCATGTCGAGTCTCGAAGACCTGGCCTTCTCGACGGCGAGGTCCACGCTCTGGCCTGAGATCTTGATGCTTTCCCAAAGCTGGACGTTGACCAGAGGCATCGAGGCAGACACACCGTAAGTGTAGGTGTTCCAACGGCCTACGGAGAAGCCGCCTCCGGAAGATGAGCTTGAAGAACTGTCATCGCCTGTCTGGACCGGCCCCATCCCGGCGGCCGTGGAAAGTTCGTTTATCCTTGAAAAATAAGGAAGGAGCGAACTGAACATACTGCTTGTCCCTCCTTCATCATCGGAATCGCTGTCCATGTACATCACCTGTTTCTTGATGGTGCGCTGGTAGGATCCGGAAGCGTCGATCTGCGGGAACAGAGAGGCATAGGTGCCTTTCTTCGCATACTCGTAACGCTGGATTTCCTTATCAGCGACCTTGACGGACACATTCTCGCTGAGAGCGATCTTGAGGGCGTCGTCCAAGGAGATGGTCACCAGGGACGTGTCCTTGGCGGACTCCTTCGGAATCGTGTCGTTCCTGTACTGGGCCTTCACCGGTGCGGCCAGCGACAGGGCCGCGGCGGCCATAAGGATACACTTGAAAGTTTTTGTCATATAACTAACCTGAAAAAATTACAATTTCACGCTTTGTTCCGCTTCTTCTGGAACTCTTTCAGCGCCTTGACAAAGAATCCGGCGCCTCGCAGAAAAAGCAAAGCGCACGGCTCTCTGCAAATGCTATGCAAATCGCCCCGGAAATCCTGAAAAAAAATTCAAACTCCAGGAAAGCCGCTTCCTGCGGTCCGGAAGCCACTCTACAGCACCCCGAAATGCTGGAGTGCTGTCACAATCCCGTCGTCATCGACGCTGTCAGTGACATAGTCGGCCACCGCCATCACGTCAGGCGTGGCATTGCCCATCGCGATGCCCGTACCGGCATATTCAATTATAGGAACATCATTGCCGCCGTCGCCGAAGGCCATGCACTCCTCACGCGTGATGCCGAGCCGCTCGAGGATTCTGGACGCTCCGTAGGACTTTGACAACCCTTCCGGCACTATGTCCAGGAAATACGGATGCCAGCGGGTGTAGCAGGTGCCTTCTATGACAGGATAGAGGTACTTGCGTTCCTCCTCCTCTGTAAAATATATGGTATATTCATAGACCTTCTGCTCCCTGATGACTTCGTGCAGGTCGTAGAAGTGCCTCGGGAAGAGCTGCAGACTGTCCGAGACTTCCCGCGTGTGGTCGTTTTCGAAATTGAGGCCGGCGGTGGTCTCGCCGAAGATCCAGCAAGGCACGTTCATTTCAGACGCGAGGTCCGCCACTTTGACGGCGGCGGCCTCCGGGAGCGGATGGCTGTCGATCACCTCGCCGCCGAGAGTCGTCTCAGCCCCGTTCATCGCCACATAACCGTCGAAGGGAAAATCATCCAGATTGTTGATGATCAGCCTTGAGCGGCCTGTCGAAACAAAAAGCTTCACGCCGTTGGCCTGAAGCTCATGAAGTCTTTTCCTGAGATTGTCGGACATCCGGTGGGTCTTGAAACTCACCA
>CAVEYE010000165.1:0-16706 GCA_963619595.1 bacterium
AGCACATCCCCTTCCCGAGGAAGGGGATTTAGGGGAAGGGTAACGTGGACTGATTTTCTTGGGCAATACTCTCCGAACGTGAGATAAGGTACTTTGTCACATGCATTTAATTACTTGCGAAAGTTGAAAATTTAAGATCTATGCTGTACAGACGTCTCATAAGACCGATCCTCTTCAGATTTCCTCCGGAAACCGCCCACAACCTCACATTCGCAGGCCTGAAGGCCATCAAACGCATTCCTTTTATGGGAAAAATCCTCCGTCTGTGCTTCAGCCACAGGTCGGACAACCTTTCGAGGAACGTGTTCGGCATCGATTTTCCTGCTCCTGTGGGACTGGCCGCAGGTCTTGACAAGAACGGCGAGTTCTACAACGAGCTGTCTGACTTCGGCTTCTCGTTCGTGGAGATCGGCTCGCTGACTCCTGAGCCGCAGGACGGCAATCCGAAGCCGAGGCTGTTCCGCCTGCCGCAGGACAAGGCGATCATCAACCGGATGGGAATAAACAACAAGGGCATCCAGAACGCGATCAGACATATTCAGAAAGACCCGCCGCGCCCTGTGCTGGTGGCGAGCATCGCCAAGAACACCACAAGCACCTCCGACGAGGACATCATAGCGGACTACAGAAAGGCTTTTTCCTACCTCTATGACTTCGTGGACATGTTCACGATAAATGTCTCGTGTCCTAACGTGAAGGGCCTCCAGAGCCTTCAGGATGCGTCCTATCTTGCAGACATCATCGATCCGCTGCTTGAGGCGAGGATCAGTTACGACGAGTACAAACCGCTGCTGGTCAAGGTCTCCCCCGACATCCCGTTCGAGGAACTCGACCAGATCCTGCGCTACTGCCAGCAGTCAGGAATTGACGGAATCGTGGCCGGCAACACCACACGCTCGCGCGAGGGGCTGAAAACCAGCGCCTCCAAAGTCGAGAGCATCGGCAACGGAGGCCTCTCAGGCGCTCCCCTCTTCGAGAAAAGCCTCGCGATGGTCAAGCATATCAATGAATATACAAAAGGCCGGCTTCCGGTCATAGGAGTGGGAGGAATAATGACTCCGGAGCAGGCGGCGCAGATGCTGGACGCAGGCGCAAGCCTGATCGAGATCTACACGGGGTTCATCTATGAAGGCCCGTCCTTCGTCAAAAGAATCAACAAGTTCCTTGACCAGAGAGCCAAGGACGGAAAATAAACTGCAATGGCAAACGCTTCAATCTGCACGATCGGCGATGAGATCCTCATCGGCCAGATCATAGACACCAATTCCTCGCACATCTCCCTCGCCCTGGAGGAGATCGGCGTGAAGGTGACAAGGATGGTCTCGTTCGGCGATGATAGGAACGAAATTCTTGACAATCTCGCCAATGAATTGACTCATAATGACATAGTCATCACCACGGGCGGCCTTGGTCCGACCAAGGACGACATCACGAAGGCCGCTCTGGCAGAACTTTCGGGAAGCCGCAAGTATGTTCTTCACGAAGGCCAGCTTGAGATGGTCCACGAGATCCTCCACGCCCGCGGGCTGGATGTGCTCGACATCAACAAGGCCCAGGCGCTTGTTCCGGACACCTGCGAGGTGATTGTCAACCGGCTAGGAACGGCTCCGGTGATGGTTTTCAGATTCCCTGAGGAGAGGTTCGGCCATGTGGCCACGCTTTATTCACTTCCTGGAGTGCCTTTCGAGGCCGTCGGCGCCCTGCCCGATGTCATCAAGGACATCAAGGAACACGGGAAATTCACCGACATATTCCATAAATGCCTGATGGTCTTCGGTCTGGCGGAATCGGCTCTTTCGAAGGAGATAGCCCCGTGGGAGGATGCCCTGCCCGAGGACATGCACCTCGCCTATCTTCCTAACCCGCTGACAGGCGTACGTTTAAGGCTTTCGATCTACGGTGGTCGCAAGGAAGACGAGGAGAAACGCATAGACAGGCAGTTCGACCTCCTTGAGCCGCTTCTCGGCGACAAGATCTACTCGCGCGAGGACGACACTCTTGAAAACTGCGTAGGTGGGCTTCTCAGAGGCACTGGGGAGACCCTCAGCGTCGCCGAATCCTGCACAGGAGGCAAGATCTCCTCACTGATAACCTCCGTTCCAGGCTCTTCTGAGTACTATCTCGGCTCCGTGACATCATACGCCGTGCCGGTAAAGGAGAAAGTCCTCGGTGTCAACGGACAGGTCATCAAGGAATGCGGAGTAGTAAGTTCAGAGGTCGCCGCGGCGATGGCTGAAGGTGTCCGCAGGCTGACGGGCAGCACCTACTCAGTCTCGACTACGGGACTGGCCGGTCCGGGAGGCGACGAGTTTAATCCTGTGGGTACCGTCTGGATTGGAATAGCCGGTCCGAAGGGCACGAAAACGATCAGAAAAATCTACAAAAACGACCGGAAACGCAACATCGAGCGTTTCGCTGCCGCAGCTCTCAATGAATTGAGGCTTTTTATCCTTGAAAGTCGTAAGTAGTTCATAATTAAAACCTATAACAAAATTGTTTTAATGATTAACAATTTTGTTATAGGTCATTTTCTTTCTAAACCAGCTTAAATCCGACTATTTTGAAGCCAGTTTTTCGGCTTCTTCAAGCACTCTGAGGAAATTCTTCCCGGCCACTTTTTCAATCTGGTCATCGGTGTAGCCGCGCCTTGACATCTCATCGAAAACCACTCCGATTTTCGAGACATTCTCAAGTCCGGCAGGTGTGACTTCGATGCCGTCGAAATCACTTCCGATTCCGACGCTGTCGATGCCGGCGACCTTGACCGCATGGTCTATGTGGTCGACGACCCTCTTGTAGGAAGGTCTCGGCAAGGCGGCCAGCTCGTCCTGGACGGCATGCCAGGCGGCAGTCTTGGCCGGATCTCCAGGATCGTTGATCCAATCCTGCTCTGTCCAGCTCTTCGATTCCAGGCCTGATTCCGCCAGAACCCGGGCGAATTCATCCGAAAGGAAGACGGGATAGAAATTGATCTGCACGACTCCCCCCTTGTCGGCCAGCGCCCGCAACATCTCGTCGGACATATTCCTTCTGTGCGAGGCAAGCGCCCGGCAGCAGGAATGGGTGGACACGACGGGTGAAGTGGAACATTCCAGCGCGTCGAAGAAGGTTTTGTCTGAGGCGTGGGCGGTGTCGACGAGCATTCCGAGACGGTTCATCTCCGCCACCACTTCCCTGCCGAAAGGACTCAATCCGCCCCAGCGCTTCCCTTGCGCGGCCGAGTCAGCTATCTCATTGTCAGCATTATGCGTGAGCGTGATGTAGCGTACCCCGAGGCGGTGGAACTCCCTGAGAAGAGCCAGCGACCGCTGTACCGGGTCGCCGTTCTCCATACCTATGAATATGCTCGCCCGGCCTTCCGATTTGTTTTTCAGAGCCTGGCCGGCGCTTGTGGCGATGGCCACGAGACCGGAATTCTCCTCGACAGCGTCGTAGATCCTGCCGATCATCTCCAGAGCACGGCTGGTGGCCGCCTCCGGCAGCATCCCTACAGGAGTGTAGACGGCAAAAAAGGAAGCGTCGACTCCCCCGCCCATAAGTTTGGGGATGTCGACGTGTCCTCTTACATTGTCTTTCCCGATGTCGCGTCCCCGCATCATCATCGTCGGGGTGTCGCAATGAGAATCAAGAATGAACATCACCTGTATTCCACAAGTGTACCTTGCTTTCCCACAACTAATTGCGGGTCACTGAAGCGTTCTGGATCTTGACGATGTTGATGACAGGGTCGCCGGAATAGGTGACGCTGGCGCCTCTGCCGAGATCGAGGGACAGATTCTTGCGCGGGGCTACCGTCAGGTCGGCCGCGTCAAGGGAGACGGTCACGTCGTCTACAGACACGGATGCCGCGTCGACCTTGGCGGAGCTGCCCTTGCCGCTGACTTTCAGTTCGTCAGCCTTGCCGGAAAGCGAAAGCTTCGAGCCGCCGGCCACGGTGACAGAGATTGAAGAAGCGTCACCGTTGATCTTGAGGTCAGCGGAACCAGAATTGTTCACGCTAAGCTTCTTTGCGGTGTACTCAAGTACGAGGGTGCCGTTACCCTCTCCGACAACTGACACCTCGTCTGCTTTGACCTGGATAGAAGAAAGTTTCGCCTTCTTGGCGACGGAGATCTTGGCCTTCCCGGCGCTCACGTTGAGATTGCTTACAGATGAGTTGTCAGTAAGGTCGAGGGTGAAGTTGTCACAACTCAAATCCTGATTGGTCGCAAACGTGCAGTCATCGCTCAAAGTGATCGTGTTAAGGGTGCGTACATAAACAGTGGCTTCAAGTACCATATCCTCTGTGTTCTTGCCTTTGAACTGCTTCTTTACCTCCTTAGGGACTGCCTTCTCGTCAAGACTTATGTAAAGGGTCTTGGCCTTGACATAGCACTGAAGATAACTCTCAAGGGCGTCGCTGACCCTGAATTTGGCGTTATAGCCGTCCTCCTGGACCAGTTTCACCTTGAAACCTGACGAAACGCAGACGGCATTGAATTCAGAGTATTCGTGTTCGATGGTCCTGGTCTGGGCCGATGCGGCGAACTGCATTGAAGCGAAGATACAAGCTGCGGTAAATAATGATTTAATACGCATAGGTTTTGTTCTTTTAAATTTATTTTTAATTATTCATATTCATCAGCCTTCAAGCTGCTCCATCAGGGACTCCCACTCGGCCGTCTTGTGGTCGACCTCGCGCTTGTCCTCGAGGTAGGTTCTTGTCAGCTCCATTATGTCGTCGCCCGGGCCGGGATTCGAGAGGATCTTCTCTATTTCCTTCATCTTCGCCTCGATCTTTCCTATCTCGGACTCAAGGAACTCTACTCTGTGCCGGACCTTGCGGACCTCCTTGGAATCCTTGCGTCTCTGCTCGAACTCCTTCTGCGCCAACTCTTTCCGGTCGGCGGGTTTGGCCTCAGCGGCAGCCGGCTTCGCCGAAGACTTCGCTTCCTGTGCAGCCGGGGACGTTTTCGAGAACCGTCTTTCAAGCTCCTGGAGATTCTCTATCTTGCGGCTCTGGAGGAACTCGCTCACCGTTCCGATGTGTTCCTTGACCTTTCCGTCCCTGAACTCATACATCTTGTCGACAAGACCCTCGAGGAAATCACGGTCGTGTGAGACCACAACGAGCGTGCCATCGTAGGCCTTAAGAGCCTGTTTGAGAATGTCTTTCGACTTGATGTCCATATGGTTGGTAGGCTCGTCGAGCGCCAGAACGTTGTAGGGCTGGAGCATGAACTTGGCCATTCCGAGCCTGGCTCTCTCGCCCCCTGACAGGACGCTCACCTTCTTGTCGATGTCCTCCCCTCTGAAAAGGAACTGCGCGAGTATGTCGCGGAGCTTGTTCCTCACGTCCCCCACCGCTATGTTGTCCAAAGTCTCCCACACGGTGAGATTCTTGTCAAGCACATCCTCCTGGTTCTGAGCGTAGTAGCCGATCGACACATTGTAGCCGACCTTGGCCTCACCGCTGATCGGGGTTAGTTCTCCCATCAGCACGCGCATCAGAGTGGTCTTGCCCTCTCCGTTACGGCCGATAAGCGCGACCTTCTCTCCCCTTCTGACCTCTATGGACGCATCGGAAAACACTACCTTTCCCGGATAGCCGACTTTCAGGTCAGTACCCTTGAAGACAATGTCTCCGGAACGTGGGGCCGGAGGGAACTTGACGGTCAGAGTGACATTGTCCGTCTCGTCAATCTCCACCCTGTCAAGCTTTTCCAGCTGCTTGATCCTTGACTGGACCTGGTTCGATTTGGTCGGCTTGTAGCGGAAGCGGTTGATGAAGTCCTCCGTCTTCTCGATCATCTTCTGCTGGTTCTCGTAGGCCGCCATCTGCTGCGACAGCCTTTCCTGTCTCAGTTCCAGGTACTTGCTGTAAGGCACCTTGTAGTCGTGAATATGTCCGAGCATGATCTCGACGGTGCGGTTGGTCACGTTGTCGAGGAACTTCCTGTCGTGGGAAACGAGCAAAAGCGAGCCGCGATGGTTCTTAAGGTAGTCCTCCAGCCATTCGATGGATTCGATGTCGAGATGGTTCGTAGGCTCGTCCAGCAGCAGCACGTCAGGCTCGGAGAGAAGAATCTTGGCCAGTTCGATGCGCATGTTCCAGCCCTGGCTGAAAGTCTCTGTCTTCCTGCCGAAATCCTCGTCCTTGAAACCGAGGCCCAGAAGAGTCTTCTGGGCTAGAACCTCCGGCGGCTCGGACTGGGTCATGTCAAGAGCGTCCGTCAAGTCGTTCAGCCTGCTGATCAGTGAGAGATAAGCCTCTGACTCATAGTCGGTTCTTTCGGCAAGCTGCGTGTTGACCCCGTCGAGTTCCTTCTGGATCTCAGAGATGTGGTCGAACGCCGTGAGGGTCTCCTCCATCACGGTACGGCCTTTATGATGCTCCATGATCTGCGGCAGGTAGCCGATGCGGATGTCGCGCGGCATATCCACGCTGCCGGAGGTCGGCGACTGCAGACCGCAGATGAGTTTCATTATGGTGGACTTCCCCGCACCGTTTTTCCCGACAAGACCGATCTTGTCTTTCTCGCTGATGTGGAAGTCTATGCTGTCAAGAAGCGTGTAGCCTCCGTAGGCCACTGTGAGTCCGTTGATCGAGATCATAGTGTCAGGTTGTGGATATTTCTTTTTCGTCATCATCTTCCGGCGGAGCCGGCTTGCAGCACATCACGCAGACCTCGTACAGAAGCAGGAGCGGAGCCGCGGCGATCAGCATAGACATCGGGTCGGCCGGGGTGATGATGGCCGCGATGCAGAGGATGACCACTATGGCGTGGCGGCGGTACTTTACCAGGGTCTCCTTCGTGACTATTCCGAGTTTGGACAGGATGACGACGACGATCGGGAATTCGAACACGATGCCGAAGGCCAGCACCGTGGACGTGAACATCGAGATGTAGGAATTCAGCGAGATAGTGTTGGACACGGCGTCGCTGACCTTGTAGCCCATGAAGAAGTTCAGCGAGATCGGCACGATCAGATAGTAGCCGATCAGCAGGCCGAGATAGAAAAGGAAGGAAGCAGCGAGAAACGAGGCCCTCACTGTCGTCTTCTCGTTCTGGTACAGGGCCGGGGCTATGAATTTCCAGATCTCGAAGCAGACATAAGGGAAGGCAAGGATGAAACCGAGTTCGAA
The DNA here is from genome assembly GCA_963619595.1 of bacterium. GTDB lineage: Bacteria > Bacteroidota > Bacteroidia > Bacteroidales > UBA932 > Cryptobacteroides. The sequence continues at coordinate 7,127 of CAVEYE010000165.1, forward strand.
CGCCACCTGGAGGTGGACGAAAAACTGGGCGGAGATGTCAAGATTGACGATGGACATCTGCATATTCTCCATCCGCATCCATCTGTAGATGAAGAAGTCCCCTCTGGTCGGAGCCAGGATGATGCCGTCGAACACCAGCGACTTGAAGCAGAAGACAACCACGCTTACAAGGGTCACGACAAGCAATGAGCGGAACAAAGTTCCTCTCAGCACCTCCAGATGGTCCCAGAAGGACATCTCAGCTTCCTGGGCCGCCATTATTTGTTCTCGTCCTTGATCTTCTCGATCTTGTCAGGTGTCTTGGCGGTCGAGTTCAGATCCTTATCGATGTCACTGATCTGGCTTTCAACCTCGTTCATCCCTTCCTTGAAGCTCTTGACACCTTTGCCAAGACCTTTCATCAGCTCAGGAATCTTCTTTCCGCCGAAAAGGAGAACAATAACGAGGGCGATGATGACAACCTGCCAAGGTCCTACCACACCCAAAGGAACAATGAAAAACATATCAACAAATTTTAAAGGTGTTACTGAATTTTCTGAATATCAATGAATATCAAAGGGTTACCTCTTCGTTTCATCCCCTTCTCCGATGCGGGTCTCGATTGCCTTCACCAGCTTCTCAGGGCATCTGACAGGGCGGCCGGTCTCCTTGTTGAGAAAGCCGAGCGTCACCTTGCCTTCGGCACAAAGCACACCGTCCTGATTGTAGACGGCCTGCCTGACCCGGAGTTTGGCCAGCGGGACCTCATCGATGATGGCCACCACCTTGACCACATCCCCCATCTTCGCGGGATGGCGGTAACGGCACTCGACAGTCACTATCGGGATGGTCACGCCGTCCTGCTCGCACTTCTCGATCGGATAGCCGCACTCGATCATCAGGGTGTTCCTTGCGCACTCGAAATACCTGATGTAATTCGAGTGGTGGACGATTCCCATCTGGTCGGTTTCGTAGTATCTGACCGGGAAAATGGTCTCGGAATATACCATAACAAAAAAGTTAATCGCTAAAACAATCTTGTTTTATTTCTTGGCTTTCAGTGCAGCCAAAGCTTTCTCATAACTTTCGATCTTGGAGAGGCTGTCGGACTCCTTTTTGCGTTCGAGAGCCACTACCTTTTCCGGAGCGTGGGCCACGAAACTCTCGTTTCCGAGCTTTTTCCTTACTGATTCGAGGAAACCTCTCTGATGTTCGAGCTCAGCCTCGATCTTCCGGATCTCCTCATCGACATCCACTAGACCCTCGAGCGGAACGAAGATCTCCACCGTGCCGACCATCAGCGAGACTCCGGCGGCATCCCCGAACGCTGCCACTTTCTCAACGCCTGTCACATTGGCGAGCTTCGAGACGAGAGCGACCATATTCATAGGGAAATCCCCCTTCACCTTCAGCTCCAGGGCATCTTTCGGAGAGATGCCCTTCTGCTGACGCACGCCGCGCACGCCGTTGACGGTTTCCTGCGCCACGCCGAACGCATCGAGAAAGGCCTCGTCGACTTCTCCCGCCTTCGGGGTGGACTGGTACATGATGGTCTCCCCTTCTCCGCGGACGGCCATCGACTGCCAAAGTTCCTCCGTGATGAACGGCATCACCGGATGGATGAGTTTAAGCAGTTTCTCAAAGAATATGATGGTGGCGTCGTAGGTCTGCCTGTCGATGCCGGCCCCGTAGGCTGGCTTGATGGCCTCAAGATACCAGGAGCAGTAATCGTCCCAGAAGAGCTTGTAGGTACACATCAGAGCGTCTGAGATCCTGAACTTGGAATAGTGGTCCTCGATGGTGGCGATCGCCTGGCTGAGTTTGTTGTCGAACCATTTGACCGCAAGGGTGTTGACCTCGCTCTGCTGAACAGACGCATCAACATTCCAACCCTGGATGAGACGGAAGGAATTCCAGATCTTGTTGCAGAAATTCCTGCCTTGCTCGACCTGCGACTCGTCGTAGAAGATGTCATTGCCGGCGGACGAGCAGAGCAGCATTCCGATCCTGACGGCGTCGGCTCCGTACTTGGCGATGAGGTCGAGCGGGTCAGGAGAGTTGCCCAGAGTCTTGGACATCTTCCTGCCGAGCTTGTCGCGCACGATGCCCGTGAAATAGACGTTGCTGAACGGGATGTCGTTCATGAACTCGTCGCCCGCCATGATCATCCTGGCCACCCAGAAGAAGATGATGTCCGGCCCCGTGACAAGGTCGTTCGTAGGATAGTAGTAGGCGAGGTCCTTGTTCGGCTTGTGGTCAGGATGACCCGGCATCTGAGGGTCGAAGACCGAGATCGGCCAGAGCCAGCTTGAGAACCAGGTGTCCAGAACGTCCTCGTCCTGCTTGAGGTCGGAGGCCGTGAGGGCCGGATTTATCTTGCGCGCGGCCTCCAGAGCCTTCTCGGCGGTCTCTTCGACAACAATCTGTCCGTCAGGAAGATAATAGGCAGGTATGCGCTGTCCCCACCAAAGCTGGCGGGAGATGCACCAGTCGTGGGCGTTCTCCATCCAGTGGCGGTAGGTGTTGCGGTACTTGTCGGGGATAAGTTTGATCTTGCCGGACTCGACGCTCTCCAGAGCCTTGGCGGCCAGCGACTCCATCTTGAGGAACCACTGGGCGGAAAGCTTAGGCTCGATGACGGCGTTTGTCCTTTCTGAATATCCTACCGGAGAGGTGTACTCTTCCACCTTCTCGAGGTTGCCGGATTCCTCCAGCATCTTCACGATCTTCTTTCTGGCCTCGAAACGGTCCTCGCCCACAAGGATCTGAGCCTTCTCGTTCAGACGGCCGTGGTCGTCGATGATGTCCATCACCGGAAGGTTGTGGCGGAGACCGATCTCATAGTCGTGGGCGTCGTGGGCAGGGGTCACCTTCAGGCAGCCCGTACCGAAATCCATCTCCACATAATCGTCCTCTATGACAGGTATCTCCCTGTTGATAAGCGGGATAAGCACTTTCTTGCCTTTGAGCCAATGATGCCTTTCGTCGGCAGGATTGACACAGATCGCGGCGTCGGCCATGATCGTCTCAGGACGGGTCGTGGCGATCACAAGGTACTTGTCTGTAGGGTTGCCGGCACCGTCAGAGATGTAGTACCTCAGATGGTAGAAATGGCTCTTGGTGTCCCTGTGGATGACCTCGTCGTCGCTGATGGCGGTGAGGGCGACAGGATCCCAGTTGACCATACGCACTCCCCTGTAGATCATTCCCTTCTTATAGAAGTAGCAGAACGTGGCGATTACCGCTTCGGAAAGTTCCGGCTCCATCGTGAACCTGGTCCTGTCCCAGTCGCAGGAAGCGCCTAACTTGCGCAGCTGCTTGAGGATGATGCCGCCGTGTTCCTCCTTCCACTCCCAGGCGTACTTCATGAACTCGTCGCGGGTGAGATCCTCCTTGGATATTCCCATACCCTTGAGCTTGGCGACCACCTTGCTTTCGGTGGCGATTGAGGCGTGGTCCGTGCCTGGAATCCAGCAGGCGTTCTTGCCGTCCATTCTGGCTTTGCGGACCAGCACATCGTTGAGAGTGTTGTTCAGCACGTGACCCATATGCAGGATGCCCGTCACGTTAGGCGGCGGGATTACGATCGTATATGGCTGTTTCTCATTCGGTTCTGAATGAAAGCACTTATGTTCGGTCCACCAGGCGTACCATTTGTCCTCCACTTCCGCGGGATTGTATTTCGCGGAAAGTTCTTTTTTCTCGCTCATATAATTACCTATAATATTAGTCAAGATGACAAAGATAATACATTTTTCACTAAATTTGCCCTACTGACTAATTAAGATCATTATGGAAGAAAAGAAAGAACTCAGCCTCGAGATCAGGCCGGAAATAGCCAAGGGCACTTACTCGAATCTCGCGATCATCACCCACTCGCACAGCGAATTCATCCTCGACTTCGCCACAATGCTTCCGGGTCTTCCGAAGCCTGACATCAACAGCCGCATTGTGATGACTCCCGAACACGCCAAGAGGCTTCTCAACGCCTTGATTGACAATGTCCAGAAGTACGAGTCACAGTTCGGCCAGATCAAAGTCGGAGGCGCGCAGCAGGGCGGGACATTCAACCTTGCGGACCTGCCTAACTTCGGCCAGGGCGGAGCGAAATCATAAAACAGAACGACATCGTGACTGATTTCAAAGACATCAAGGCTTTCGCCTTCGACATAGACGGCGTGATGACGGACGGGGGTATCCTCTCCGACCTTGAAGGGCAGCTCTACAGGACTTTCGACGCGAAGGACGGTTTCGCCGTCAGGATGGCGTGTATGAACGGCTTCCCTGTCGGCGTGATCACCGGCGGCCGCTCGCAGAGCATAAGGGCGAGGTTCAAGGCCAACGGCATCGTCCCGGAAGACATCTATCTCGGCTCAAGAGTCAAAATCGATGACTTCAACGATTTCTGCAAAAGACACAATGTTACAGCCGACCAAGTGATGTACTTCGGCGATGACATCCCGGACATAGAGGTCATCCGTGCAGCAGGTCTTGGAATATGCCCGGCCGACGCAGTGGAAGAGGTCAGAGAGGCGGCCGACATCGTCTCGGAGCGGCCTGGCGGAAAAGCCTGCGTGCGCGAGTATATGGAAAAGGCGATGAAGGCCCAGGGACGCTGGAACTTCGACTCCGCCACCTACAAAAAGCTCTTTTAGGAATATATGGACACTAAAGGAAAGCGCATTATACTGGCCTCTAACTCGCCGAGACGCAGGGAACTTATGGCCGGGCTGGACCTGGAATTCACGGTCGATGCAAGGACTTCGTTCGTGGAATCGTATTCTCCTGACACGCCGCACGTTAAAGTCCCCGAATTGATGTCCGAGGGGAAGTCGCTCGGCTTCCATAGACCTCTTGAGAACGACGAGATTCTGGTCACTTCAGACACTATGGTTCTCTGCGGAACGGAGATTCTCGGCAAACCCCGCGGCAGGGAGGACGCCGTCAGGATGCTGAAACTTCTTTCAGGGCGCGGCCACCAGGTCATAACCGCGGTCACAATCCGTGACAACCGCAGGAAAAAGACCTTCTCCGTCACTTCAGATGTCCATTTCAAAAACCTATCCGACAAAGAGATAGACTACTACATCGACAACTTCAAGCCCTTCGACAAGGCCGGAGCCTACGGCATCCAGGAGTGGATCGGCTACATCGGCATCACGAAGCTTGAAGGCTCGTTCTACAACGTGATGGGATTCCCGACGCAAAGATTCTACGAAGAACTGCTCGGCTTCCTCGACTGACACAGCATCTGAGAGCAGAATGAGAAAACTCAGTAAGATAGCCGCCTGCATATTCATTGTCGCAGCCGTGTCCGCCTCCTGCAACAGCGAGGTGTTCGTGCTTCCGCTCGAGCCGTCGACGGACTTCTATGAGGCCGCCGAGGAGGGTGACTCTCTCTCGGTGCGCTTCCGCTCGAAGTCCTGGAGCATCGCCGAAGTCAACTACAATGACGAGTACCGCTGGGACGAAAGCAGTTCCTATTCGGACAGCAGCCTCGATTTCGACGGGAACGGAGAACTGACGCTCAGCAAGTCAAGGTTCACGATAAGTTTCCGTAAGGAAGACAGCCACAGTATGAAAGTTTTCATACAGCCTAACTTCAAGGACGACGATGTCTGGACAACAGTCGTCATCTCCAACGGATTCGATAAGGATACGCTGGTCATCCGGCAGCCCCGCTGCACCGGTTATGAACTGGACAGGATGGAGTGGGAAGGGACCGTCTCGGAAACAGAGACAAGGATGGCGAAGGGCTGGAGTTATGTGACGCGCGCGAACACCGGCACAGACACGCTGAGACTCAAGCAGACGGTGTTCGAAGGGGCAAGACGTCAGGTCAAGTTCACAGACCTCTATGACTTCGGCTATTTCCACGATGATCTCACCGTGGAAGTGCCGGACGGGACTCTGACCGACGGTGTTCTCAGTTTCAATAACGGGGAGAAAGTCGCCTATAAGACCAGGAAGGCCTATTACACTTACAATGACGAGACCGTGGCTGACCTCATATTTCCTCCCGGAACAGAGAAAAAACGCTACTATGCGATTCTCTGGAACATGACTTCCTACACGACCCCCTACACGATGTATCTGAGGAACGTCACCTCCGGCAAAACCGTGAAGGTGGAGGGGACGCTGTACAGCGAGTCCCCGAACGGTGGTTACATGATTTATTACGAAGAAAAATGAGAGGAACCGGCAGGATATTCATAAACGCGCTTCTGGTCTTCGCGCTGGCAGGACTTATCACTCCCGCCAAGGCCGCCGTGCCGCAGGCTGACTCTGTCTCGAAGGTCGCGCATCACGTCGGCTTCAATCTGCGTCCCGCTTTCATCATCCAGTCGCACAAGTTCTTCCGTGGGGAAAACACCACCGGAGGGAGGCTCTGGAAGAGCGGTGCCGCCCATCTGCAATATTCATTCACCTTCCCCGGAGGAAGCCGCTACGGGAAAGAATATCCTACCGCCTACCAAGGTATAGGTGTCGGGATGAACACTTTCGGCGACAGGCAGGAGATCGGGAATCCGGCTTCCGTCTACATTTTCCAGGGAGCGCAGCTGGCAAGGCTCTCGGACAAGCTCTCCTTTGACTATGAGTGGAATTTCGGAGCCTCGTTCGGCTGGAAGCCGTACGACATATTCACCAACCAGAACAACACGGTCGTCGGCTCGAAGGTCAACGCCTTCATCAACATAGGCTTCCTGCTGACCTGGCGGCCGTCGCCGGGTTGGAACGTCTCCGCCGGAGTTGACCTCACGCATTTCTCCAACGGCAACACCAGATACCCGAATTCGGGGGTGAACACCGCCGGGCTGCGGGTCGGGGCGGTGAAGAATTTCGGGAATATGGACTCCCCTCGCCCGACCTCGTCAGGTGCGTCCGGACTGGCCGGAAAGAGTTTCCTGCAAAGGACCTCGCTGGACGTAACCATCTACGGAGCCGGCAGGGCGAAGGGACTTTACTGGAACGGCAATCCCTACATCGTCAAAGGTACTTTCGGAATCATCGGCTTGAATGTCAATCCGTTGTACAAATTCAACAAGTTCTTCAAAGCCGGAGCATCGCTCGATGTCCAGTATGACGAGTGCGCCAACATCGGCTCGCACGTGGCCGGGACCGACGCCGACGGCGAGATCAAGTTCTACAGGCCACCGTTCGCAGAACAGTTCGGAGTCGGACTTTCGCTCAGAGCCGAATTCTGCATGCCGGTTTTCTCCGTCAACCTCGGTTTCGGACGTAATTTCATCTACAAAGGTGATGAGCTGAAGGGCTTCTACCAGATCCTGGCGCTCAAGGCGGAGGTCTACAAGGGTCTTTACCTGCACATCGGCTACAAATTGCACGATTTCCACGACCCGAACAATCTGATGCTGGGCTTCGGCTGGAGATTCAGGTAAAGAAGGCGGCGGATTTTCCGTCTGCGGCTCTCGAAGGGATTATTTCTTGGATTCGTCTTCCTTAGGAAGGACAATGGTGCGGAAACGCTTCTGACGGCGTTCCCAGCGCTCGCGGGCGAACTGCTGCATGTCGGTGGCCTGGTCGTTCTCGTCGATGATCTCGAGGCCGAGAATCGTCTCGATGATGTCCTCGAGAGTGATGATGCCCTGGAAGCAGCCATATTCATCGATGATCAGGCCTATCTGCTCGTGCTTCTTGAGCAGCTCTTCCCAGATGTGGCCGCAGGAATCCTCCTCCGAGAAGAAGGAAATCGGCCGTTTGAGTTCGACTAGGCGCTTGTCGAACTCATCGTCGGCAAGTCCTTCGAGAGCGTCGCTGAGAAGGATGTAGCCGGTGATGTATTCAGGCGAATCCGCATAGACAGGGATTCTGGAGAAATGCAGGTAGGTGTCGTTCTTGTAGAAATTCTTCAGGGTCATGTTCTCCTGCGCCGTCATCGCCACGATGCGCGGGGTCATCACGTCGCCGGCCTTCACGTTGTCCAGTTTCATTATGTTCTGGATGACCTTGTTCTCGTCGGAGTCGATGACTCCCTCCTCCGCGCCGATGTTCGCCATCGCGGTCACTTCCTCGCGGCTCACGGTGGCCTCGTCATCGTCTTTCGCCAGCATCTTGCTGATGAGTCTGACGACGATCACGAGAGGGTACATCGGAATCATTATGAAGGAGATGACTCCAGTCACGAAGCCCATCAGATGTTTCCAGTAGGATGTGCCGATGGTCTTGGGAAGGATTTCGGAGAAGACCAGCACCATCAGAGTGGTCATCGCCGAGATGATTCCGAACCAGGTGCTGCCGAAAAGCAGGGTCGCCTGACGGCCGACAGCAGCGGCGCCAAGAGTGTTGGCTATCGTGTTGAGCGACAGGATGGCCGCAAGAGGCCTGTCGGGATCTGATTTGAACTTCAGGAATTTCTCGGCCGGTCTGTAGCCCTGTTCCTTCTTCATCGTCGCGAACGAGATCGGCGTGGACATCAGCACCGACTCGAGCAGGGAGCAGAGGAAAGAAATGGAAAGAGTACCAAGCAGGTAAACTATCAGCAAAGTCATAATATAGTCGTATAATCGACAAAGATAATGAATATTCCGATTATATTCCCCAAAAATGCCTGTCGACCTGCGACTCGACGGATTCTTCTCCCTTTTGGCCTACCATCTTGTCGAGGCCGCAGAACAGATCGACGCCGATGATCTCTTCAAGTTCATTGACAGTGACGCTGCACTGCGTGTAAGGCTGGTCCGCGTCGGAATTCTCCATTATGAAGGCCACCGATTGGAAGGTGCCTCCCGAGCAGACAAGTAGTGCCTTGAAGAAAGCGTCCGGCACCGTGACTTTGTTTCCTATGGTGCCGTTGACGGATTCACCGACCACCGGGCCGGTCACGACATAGACCTCGCCGAACTTCCTGGCCCAGTTCCGGACCCTGTTCTCGAGATTCGACCAGCCTCCGGCATTGAGGGCTTCAGCCTGCGGGCAGACATTCGTGAAATTGAAGGTGTCGTCCATCGCCGCGTCGCTCCACTTGAAGTCTGCGGCCGGAGCCATATGTCCCTTCGTCCAGCCCGACCCTTTATAGTCATAATACTCAGCCTGATGAATATGGGCGTGTGTGTCCTGGTGGAACTGCTTGCCGCCACGCCTTGCATAGCCATAGGTCTCCTCCTTGGTCAATGAATATGCCACCCACTTCGGCAGTTTGTGGTCGGAGTCATAAGACACGGTGAAGGCGACCTTCGCCGGGTCCTTCGTGAATCCGGTAGCCTCCTGGCCATAGCAGATGTCTGAATATCCCGAATATGTGACTACCTTCTCATCGGCCCGCACTTCCGGCAGCTCCAGCCTCGGCACTTCCGTGTAGCTCACGCACCCCAGCACCCAGAACAACAAGAAAGTCAACAACATAGCATTTTTCCGCATATTACTAAAATAAGGTTCGACTACCCACAGGTATTTGAATTTTACAAATATACGTAATATTTCTTTCCGCCGGTCCGCATTCAACTTTGAATTGTGCCACCGCATTCGCATAATTCACGTAAAGTGCGTAAATCGTACACGATTTGGATCGACAAGTGTTCAGTCGGACAAATTTCCTTACCCACCTTGCTTCCAAAACAGCAATTATGATTAAATTTGTAAG
>CAVEYE010000166.1:0-16303 GCA_963619595.1 bacterium
AGTCACCCCCGCTTATTTAGTCACTACGTGACAGCTCCTGTGTGGGCACTTGGGAACCGTATCACCCGGGAGAAGCGGGTTTCGTACATATTCATTTCTCAAAGATGAAATTTTGTCCGATATTTGTATTCACATAAAGTTTTTTAACGTAAGGATTTTGAGATGAAGATACTTGTAGTCGATGATGAAAGAGCCATCAGGAATTCGCTGAAAGAGATCCTTTGCGACGAGGGTTACGATGTGGATGTGGCCGAGGACGGCGCGGCGGCCCTCGCCCTGGTGGACAAGGAAAAGTACAATGTGATTTTCTGCGACATCAAGATGCCCGGAATGGACGGCACCGAGGTGCTTGACAAGATGCTTGCCGAGGGGATCGATTCGGCGATCGTGATGATTTCCGGCCATGCCGACATCGATACCGCCGTGGAGTGCATCAAGAAAGGCGCTTTCGACTTCATCCAGAAGCCTCTGGATCTGAACAGGATACTGATCACCATCAAGAACGCTTCCGAGAAGGCCACCATAGTCTCGGAGAACCGCAGCCTCAAGAAAAAGGTCTACGGCAAGAAGATGGTGGGAGAGTCCGAGGCCATCCAGCACGTGCGCGACATCATAGCCAAGGTCGCTCCGACCGACGCGAGGGTTCTGGTCGTCGGGCCTAACGGTTCGGGAAAGGAGCTGGTGGCAAGAAGCCTCCACGAGCAAAGCACCCGCAGCTCGATGCCTTACATCGAGGTCAACTGCGCCGCCATCCCTTCGGAACTGATTGAGAGCGAGCTGTTCGGCCATGAGAAGGGAGCGTTCACCTCGGCTGTCAAGCAGCACAAGGGAAAATTCGAGCAGGCCGACGGCGGCACCCTTTTCCTTGACGAGATCGGAGACATGAGCCTCGCCGCCCAGGCGAAAGTCCTCAGGGTGCTGCAGGAGAAGAAACTCTCAAGAGTCGGCAGCGACAAGGACATCACCGTCGACGTGAGGGTGGTGGCGGCCACCAACAAGAATCTGCAGGAAGAGATAGCGAAAGGCAACTTCAGGGAGGACCTCTACCACCGCCTCAGCGTCATCGTCATCAAGGTGCCTTCGCTCGACGAGAGAAAAGCCGACATCCCGCTGCTCACTGAATATTTCGCCGGCCAGATCAGTTCAGAGTCCGGTATGCCGGTCAAGGCTTTCTCGCCGGAAGCCGTCGCGATGCTTCAGGAGAAGTCCTGGACGGGAAACATCAGGGAACTCCGCAATGTTGTGGAGCGTCTTATGATTCTGGGAGGCAATCCTGTCAGCGCGCAGGATGTCAAAGACTACGTGAGTCCGATTCAATAGCTTTCTTCAGGACAGGATCCACGTTGAGGTACATCTTGTAGAAAGCGTTGTCACCGAGTTTGGAATAGCGTCCGATCAGGGCGCGGAGCTGTGGGAGGAGATATTCATCTGTCTCTTCCCATTCTTTTTGCGTGCAGGTGATTCCGTCCTTCGCTCTGGCATATTCACGGAAGGAGGCAGGCAGGTCCATCTTGTCAAGCGTCCTGCTGAGCAGGTCGTAGTCATCGATCTGCGAGAGCGTGCCGCGGTACTTGTCCGCCATCGCAGAAGCGAACCGCATGGCGGTGGCTTTCTTGTTGCAGGCGATGTAGAATTTTGTGGCCCTGGTGGTGTCCACAGGCACGAAAACATCCGGGATGATGCCTCCTCCGCCGTAGACAGTCCTGCCTCCCACCGTCTTGAACGCCGCCGTGGAGTCGACCTTGATGCTGTCGGCGTCGTACATCTCGCCATCGGCGTACCGCTTGTAGATGTCGTACTGATAGTCTTCTGAATATGGCTTCTGGATGCACCGTCCCGACGGAGTGTAGAATCTGGCCACGGTCAGGCGCACTCCCGAGCCGTCGTTGAAGTAGATGGGCTCCTGCACCAGACCCTTGCCGAACGATCTGCGGCCTACGATCAGGCCTCTGTCGTTGTCCTGGATGGCTCCGGCGAAGATCTCGCTGGACGAGGCCGAGGACTCGTTGATCAGGACTGTGAGTCCGATCCCCTGCAGAAGTCCCTTGCCATCAGCCTTGTACTCGTCCTTCTTGCGGTGAAGCCCCTGCATATAGACGATCTCGTCTCCTTTCTTGAGGAACATGTCGCTGAGCAGCAGCGCCTGGTCGAAATAGCCTCCGGTGTTGTCCCTGAGGTCGAAGATAAGTTTTGTCATCCCGGCTTCAAGAAGTCCTGCGCCTGCCTTCAGGAACTCCTGGTAGGTCGTTCTGGAGAACTTCGAGAGCTTGATGTAGCCGGTCGTGTCGTTGACCATGAAGGCCGCGTCGACGCAGTGGACAGGAATCTTGCCTCTGGTGATCTCGAACGGTATCGTGTCCCTGCCTCGTCCCACCGTGACCGTGACCTTGGTACCGGCCGGACCTTTCATCCTGCGGACCATGCTGTCCTGCGGGAACTTGACTCCGGCTATGTTCTTGTCCCCGACTCTGAGGAGTCTGTCTCCCTGCTGCATCCCGACCTTCTCTGAAGGGCCTCCAGGGATGACCTCCAGCACGATGGCGGTGTCGTTAGGCACGTTGAACTGGATGCCGATGCCGTCGAAATTGCCGGCGAGGTCGGTCTCGGCCTCGGTCAGTTCGACCGGCGGCATGTAGACCGAATGAGGGTCCAGTTCGGCGAGGGCCGCAGTCACGGCCGCATCGGTCACCTTCTCCACATCGATGGTGTCGACATAGTTCTTGTCGACCTGCTGGAGGATGATGTTGAGTTTGCGCCAGTCCTGATAGGTAGTGCGCATCATATTCTTTTTCTGTGAATATGCATTGAATGTGACCACGGCCAGAGCGCCTGCGACGGCGCCCAGCACGGCTATAAGAACCGGTGAGATTTTTTTCATTTAACCTTCGCTTGTAATTAATTGCCTGTGGCAAAATACCTTATCTCACGTTCGAGGGGCGTTGCCATGAAAAAAATCAGTTCACGTTACCCTCTCCCTAAATTCCTCCCCTCGGGGGAGGGACTTGCTCCCTCACCCTCCCTCAACATAAGGGTTCGGGGAAATAAGGTGTTTCGCATATGCGAAACTTTCATTTTCATTGTCAATCGATTTTTTCTACCGTGATGCCGGCCTGGCGGAGCAGGTCTACTCCGTCCGTGAGCCTGTACTCATCCTTGTAGACAACCCTTTTGATGCCGGCCTGGATGATCAGCTTCGAGCATTCGATGCAAGGGGAGGCGGTCACGTAGAGGGTCGCTCCAAGGCTGTTGTTGCCGGATTTGGCGACCTTCGTGATGGCGTTGGCCTCGGCGTGGAGGACATAGGGCTTCGTCACCCCGTTCTCGTCCTCGCAGACATTCTCGAAACCGGAAGGAGTGCCGTTGTAGCCATCAGAGATGATCATCCTGTCCTTGACCAGCAGCGCTCCGACCTTGCGTCTTTTGCAGTAGGAATTCTTGGCCCAGACCTCGGCCATCTCAAGGTATCTTTGGTCGAACTTCTCCATTACTTTCTCTGGTAAAGGTATCTCTTGATACTGCGCTTCGGAGTTCTCTCGAAATCCTCCGGCATAAATTCTATCTTTCTGATTTGTGCGTAGTTAGGGATTTCCTTATTCATCTCCGGAAGTTGGGCCGTAAGAGTCTGCTCGAGATCCTGGCGGTTCATTCCGTCAAGCTCTCCCTGATGGTAGTCCGGGTAGACGAGAGCCGTGAGGCCGCCGTTCTCCTCGATCACCAGAGAGTCGACCACGTAGGCGAACGCGTTGATCACGGATTCAAGTTCCTCAGGGTAGATGTTCTGCCCGTTAGGCCCGAGAACCATACACTTGGACCGGCCTCTGATGAACAGGAAGCCGTCTTTGTCGATCACACCCATGTCTCCAGTCCTCATCCAGCCGTCTTCGGTGAACAGGGAAGCGGTCGCCTCCTCGTTCTTGTAGTAGCCCAGGGCAAGGTTTGGTCCGTGGACCTGGATCTCTCCTTCGATGTGTTCAGGATCCGAGGAGTCGATTCTTATCTCCATATTCAATGCCGCCTTTCCGCAGGATGCGAGTTTTTTCTCCGAGTGGTCGGCGTAGGCGATGATAGGTGCGCACTCGGTCATTCCGTAACCTACCGTGTAAGGGAACTGAATGTCGTAGAAGAACTTCTCAATCTCCTTGTTGAAGGCCGCTCCGCCCATGATCACCTCCACGAAGTTGCCTCCGAAGGCGCTGACAAGCTCTCCGCAGATTCTCTTCTGGATCATCTTGTCGATCACCGGCACCTTGAGCAGGGTCTTGATGCCTCCTTTCTCGACGAGCTTCTGGATCTTGGACTTGTAGACCTTCTCGATGATCAGCGGCACCGCGATGATGATGTTCGGCTTGACTTCGGCCAGAGCCTGCATGATTATCTTAGGACTCGGCACCCTGGTGAGGAAATGCACGTGCGCCCCGATTGTCATCTCGAAAAGGAACTCGAACATCATTCCGTACATGTGGGCGGAAGGCAGCATCGAGACCACGTTCGTCTGGTTGTTCAGGCTTGGAAGAACCTCCCTTGCGAACTGGATATTCGAGCAGAGCGCCCTGTAAGGGATCATCACGCCCTTAGAGAAGCCGGAAGTGCCGGAAGTGTAGTTGATCAGCGCGAGTTCGTTAGGGGAGTCCTTGTAGTAGCAGATGTCCTCAGGCTCGAAGCTGTTCGGATGACGTTTCCCGAAATATTCATTCATATGCTCGCGCGCGTCCGTGATGCGCGGCACTTTGGCGTAGAGGAGCTGGAAGGTGTTGATGCGCACCACGGCGAACAGCCCGGGCATCTCGTCCGCGCTCAGGCCTTCCCACACTACATCGTCCACAAAGAGGACCTTGGCCTCCGAGTGGTTGACAAGGTAGTGTATGTTGCCTGGCTTGAATTCGTGAAGAATCGGGACCGGAACCGCTCCGTAGGTCATTGTGGCAAGGAAACTTACAGCCCAGTTGACCTGGTTGCGGGCGCAGATGGCCACCTTGTCGCCTTTGTGCAGGAAGCACTTCTCGAAGGCGATGTGCAATTTTTCGATGCGTCTTGCCACGTCTCTGTAGCAGAGGCTGACGCCCTGGTAGTTAGAGAGTGCCTGACGGTCCCAGTTTTTCTTGAAGCTTTCTTCAAGAAGTTTGTTGACAGATTCAAATTTGAAATTGTCCATAATCTTCATTATTAATTATTTCCCCGGCTTGAAGGTTCTTTCCTTCCCATCGTGGCAGACCGCCTCGAACCCCTTGTCGGTGATTTTTATCTCGCTGTCCGGCCGTATCATCCGTTCGCCTTCCCCTTTGGCGACCGGTTCACCGCCGTCGAAAGGGAACACCAAAGCCTGTGCCGATGTACGCACCACCCAATATTTTTTTCCGCCCCCTTCAAGCAGTTCAGGGAGGCTTTTGATTGTCTCTCCGGCCGTTATCCCCTGCCAGGAGGCGACTTTTTTTCCATGAAGGTCGTAGTAGCCGACGGTGTTGTCCTTGTGCAGGACCATCGCCGTGTAGCCCTTCGCTCCGGTGAAATCGTAAACCGCAGGGCCGGCCGTGATCTGTTTTCCTGTCTCAACAGGGAAGCCGGAGACAAATCTTCCGAGCCTGTCGATCAGGTAAAGTTGCGAACCGGCGGCGAACAGGAACTGTATCTTGCCGTTGTTGTAGTAGTCTATGTTCTGCACGTAGCCGCAGATCTTGGATTTGAACGGCACACCCCAGAGATCCTTCCCGGTCTCGTCCTTCAGGCAGATGGACAGGTGGCTGTTCTGGTAGAGGGTGTTGGTCTGGCCGGTGGCGCTGTTCCGGACCTTGAACGGTCCCTCTGGCACGTTCACCGTCGTGTCCCTGCTGGCCTGGGCCGCGGACAGGTTGCCGCTGACCTCGATCCTGTCGACCCTGAACCCAAGGGTCACGCCTCTCTCTCCAGCGTCCACGCACAGCATCGCCGGCACGAAGACAGCCCCGTTGAGGAGCCTTCTCATTCCCTTCGCCATAAGCGGCTTGAAGTTGGAATCGATGAGGTTCGGTTCCTCGCTCAGCGAGTGGTAGACCAGGGCGTGGCGGCTCTTCGCATCGCCAGGCACTTCCAACCGTTCAGCCTTCAGCCTTGCGGCGAGAGTCTCCTGCAGGAACTCTTTTTCTGAATATGCCTGCACAGCGTCCGCCGATCCCGCTGCGATCCATTCTCCGACCTGGGCGCAGCCGCTCTCATCCTCAGCCTTGAAGGCTTCTCCGAACAATGTTGACGGGAAGCCTGCAGGGCAGACTGCGTCGCCGGCGGCTTTCTTGCCCGGCCTTATGAGAAGGAGCTGGCGGATCTTGTCGCCTATGCGTATGTCTGCCTCCGCTATCTCTTTTATGTCAAGCCTTTGCGCCCATTGCTCGGCATCGAGGCCGAAGTCTTTTTTCTGTGAGTGGAGCAGGGCTTCGTACTTGTCAAGGCTGGCCTTAGAGTCAAGGAAGTCCCTGTGTGCCTTGATGTAGGCCTTGATGCTGCCTATCGGGAGGTCGATGACGAAGACAGTCTCTCCAGGTAAGGCCTCAGCGATTTCAGAATTGCCGGCGCCGCTCGCAGTGAGGGTGTTCAGGTAGTAGGACGGATTGTCGTCGTAGAGGATCCGTCCCTTCATTCTGACGTTTCCGCCGTCGCATTCCTCCAATGTGAAGGCCGTCCATTCGCCAAGTCCTTTGACGAAGCGTTGCGCCTTGCGGAGCCTGTCGGCAAGAAAAGCTCCGAGGACATTGTCGGCATAGGCGTTGGAGAAGAAGACCACATCGTCTCCCGGCATCGCTGATGCGATTTCGGGGAAGCCTTTGGCCTCCAGAATGTTGTGTCCCTCTTCCATATGCCTGATGGAGGAGTTCACGATAGTCTCTGAACTAGAGACCAGCACAAGGTCTTCGTGGATTCTCGTCACAAGTCCGGCGGAATCAGCCTCGGCCATAAGGTGTCTCAGGTCCGCCGATGAGTCGGCGATAGCCTTGCCGGCCTCAAGCACCAGAAGTGGCGGAAGGTCTTTGCTGTAGTGGACTGAAAGGATGGCCGGAGCCCTTTTCAGACTGCCGGGCTTCAGGTCCGCTATCCTTTCCAGCCTGTCGGAAGCCAGGCAGCCGAACACTGTCAGCGAGTCGCCGAGGACTTCCCAGGCTCTGCTGAAGTTTTTGAAACAGAACACGATGGCCGCATCGGACGGGATGGCTTTAAGCAGACTGTGTCTTTGAAGGATCTCCTCAGGATCCGCAGGGACGTTCTCGGACTTGTCCTGCGGGGAGTAGAGTTTCACCACAGCCACGGCGATGCCGCAGATGAGAGCCACCGCCAATGCTATGAGTATGGTCAACGTCTTTCTGTTCATAGATGTCTTGTCAATATAACGGGCGGAACTATTGCGCCACGAACAGGTAAACGATGTTGCCGACCTGCCTTGCAGGTGCGGATGTCGAAGCGGAGAACCTTGACAGTCTCGCCGCTCTTATCGCAAAGTCCCTCAGGCATTTGTCGCTCGAGGAGACCTCGTCCTGCACCTTGGCGTTCAGCACCTGTCCCGAAGGGTCTACGGTGATGATCACGGTGACGTGTCCTGCTCCGAGGCATCTGTAGGCCGGGATGGACAGTCTGCTAGCCTTGCGCCCGTCCAGCTCGTAGGAGACGACCGACGGCCCCTTGTAGGTCTGGCTCTTCGGAGTCTCTTTCTCTTTGACAGGCTTGTTTACGGCGGCGTAGTCTTCGTCAGGCTCATCTGGTTTGTAGCCGTTCTTGAGGTCACGGGCGAGTTTCTCCGCCTCTTTGTAGAGTTCCTCCGCGTTGGTGTTGCGGTCGTCCTTAAGAGCCTTCCCGCCTCTGTCCACGGCAACATTCTTCACCGGCATCCCGCTTGCGGCCGCCAGCATCCTGTCGAGTTTCTCGCTCACGTCCTCTTTCAGCTGCCTTTCGGCCTGCTCCTTCTCGACCTTTTCCTGTTTCGAGAAGTCCAGCACGAAGGTGTTCTCACCCTTGAGGGCGGACGAGATCTGACTGGCGAGCAGCACGATCAGCACCACCAGATGGAAGATGATGGTGATGTAAAGTCCCGCTCTGTCGTCGCTGTTCATAGTGTTTTATGAATATCTTTCCGTTCCTTCCGGCTGCGTTCCGCTCTTACTTTCCGGCGTTCTTCTTCTCCCTGAGGGATTTCTCGATGGTCGCCGTGATGATGTCTATTGCGACCTTGTTGTGGCCGCCCTGAGGGATGATGATGTCGGCGTAGCGCTTGCTCGGCTCGATGAACTGCAGGTACATCGGCTTGACCGTCTTGGAGTAGCGCTCTATCACTTTCTCCACTGTCTTGCCTCTCTTGATTATGTCCCTTGCCATCACCCTCATCAGCCTGTCGTCGTCATCGGCGTCCACGAATATCTTGATGTCCATCTGGTCGCGAAGCTCCTTGCAGGTGAACACGAGGATGCCCTCGATGATGATAACCTCGGCCGGCTCCACGGTGACGGTCTCGGTCTTCGACCTGGAACAGGTGATGTAGGAGTACACCGGCTGCTCTACGGTCTCGCCCCGTTTCAGCGCATCGAGATGTTCGCAGAGAAGCTGGAAGTCGATCGAGTCAGGATGGTCGAAATTGATCTTCTGCCTTTCCTCCATAGGAAGGTGGCTGGAATCTTTGTAGTAGGAGTCCTGGGGCACCACGACCACCTTTTCTTTGAGCTTTTCGGTGATCGCATTGACCACCGTCGTCTTTCCTGAACCGGAACCTCCGGCTATCCCTATCACCAGCATATTCGTAAACTATTAGAATTCAGCGTTCTTCGGGGTTCTTGGGAATGGGATGACGTCGCGGATGTTCGCCATTCCGGTCACGAAGAGAAGCAGTCTTTCGAAGCCGAGTCCGAATCCGCTGTGAGGCACTGTGCCGTAGCGGCGGGTGTCGATGTACCACTCAAGGTTCTTGCGGCTCATGTTCAGTTCGTCGATTCTCTTCTCAAGCTTCTCGAGCGAGGCCTCCCTTTCCGATCCGCCGATGATCTCGCCGATCTTCGGGAAGAGGACATCCATTCCGCGGACTGTCTTTCCGTCCTCGTTCTGCTTCATGTAGAACGCCTTGATGTCCTTAGGGAAGTCAATCAGGATGACCGGCTTGCCGAAGTGCTTCTCGACGAGGTAGCGCTCGTGCTCGCTCTGGAAATCCGTTCCCCAGTGGACAGGGTACTCGAACTTCACTCCGTTCCTGACCGCCTCTTCGAGGATGTCCACGGCCTCCGTGTAGGTCACCTTCTGGAACTCGATTCCAAGCACGCTGCGCAGTCTCTCGATAAGCCCGTCATCGTACTTGTCGTTGAGGAACTTGAGGTCGTCGGCGCAATTGTCGATGGCGTACTGCACAAGGTATTTCACGAACTCTTCTGCGAGGGCCATGTTGTCGTTGATGTCGTAGAAGGCCATTTCCGGTTCGATCATCCAGAACTCGGCGAGGTGTCTCGGAGTGTTGGAGTTCTCTGCCCTGAAGGTAGGTCCGAAGGTGTAGATCTCACCCACGGCCGTGGCTCCAAGTTCACCCTCAAGCTGGCCGCTGACGGTGAGGCTGGTCTTCTTTCCGAAGAAGTCCTTGCTGAAGTCAACTTTTCCGTTGTCCTTCTTCGGCACGTTCTCAAGGTCGAGAGTCGTCACCTGGAACATGTCTCCGGCGCCCTCGGCGTCCGACTCTGTGATCAGAGGGGTGTTGAGGTAGACGAAGCCTTTGTCGTTGAAGAACTTGTGGATGGCGAAGGCCATCGCGTGGCGGATCCTCAGCACAGCGCCGAAGGTGTTTGTCCTCGGACGGAGGTGGGCCACCGTGCGGAGATATTCAAGGGAAGTTCCTTTTTTCTGAAGAGGGTATCTCACAGGGTCGCATTCTCCAATCACCTCGATCTCCTTAGCCTGGATCTCGACTGCCTGGCCGCTGCCCACGGACTCCACAAGGTCGCCGGTCACGCTGATGCTCGCGCCTGTCGTGATCTTGGCCACAAGAGCCTCGTCGAAGGAGGCCATGTCGGCCACTACCTGGATGTTGTTGACTGTCGAGCCATCGTTGAGAGCGATGAACTTGATCTGCTTGTTGCCTCTTTTCGTCCTTACCCAGCCCTTGGCCAGGACCTCCTGTCCCGGTGCCATCTTGAGCAGGTCTTTAACTTTACTCCTTGTTATCATCTTTTTGACATTTTATTCTCTTTCCGAGTGGAACATTAATTGTTCAATCTCACAAAGATAACACAAATTTCGCGGTGGACAAACTATAGTCCCTAAAAAACAAATGGAGACTTGCCGGGGGGCAAATCTCCATTTGTCTAGTATTTAAGTATGTTCTACTTTTCGGATTTTCTGGCGGCGTACATGATCTTGAGGGCGGAGCAGCGCCTAAGCTCCTGCTTCACGTCCGTCACGATACCCATACGCGCGTCCTCGTCTGCCTTGATCGAGACCTGCATCAACTGGCGGTCAACCTCGCTCATTGCGTCGCGTTCAGCGGCGATGAAGTCACGGATGTCGCTCGTTGTCTTGAAGGAGTCGTTGAGCTGGATTCGGGCCTCTGTACCGTACTGCGCCTGATACTGTGCGGTAGGCGAGCCGATGTAGATGTACGAAGCCAGGTCTTTCCTTTCAAGTTTGGCGACCTCTGTCGCTTCCGGAAGTCTCACTCTGACCTTCACTTCCGTTGAACGGAGCTGCGAGGTCACCATGAAGAAGAACAGGAACATGAACACGATATCGGAACTCGTTCCGAGTTCGGGCATCTCTTTCTTACCACTTCTTTTAAAATTTGGCATTGTCTAGTCCTCCTTGTTATTTTTTGGTGACATCCTTAGGCTCCGCTTCGGAGATGTTCTGAGGGATGGCCTCGCGCACGATCTTCTGCTGGTCTTCAGTCAGGAAGGCGTAAGCTCTTCCGTAGTTCTGCTTGCTGAAGTCGTCGCGGACCTCGTTGATGGCCTTCACGAGTTCGTTCTGAACGGCGATGTAGGCCCTGTAACTTGTTCCTCGGTCATTCTGAAGAGAGATGACTCCCTTGGAGACAGGATACTCACCGAAGCCCTCGATGTTCTTGGTCTCCCTTTCAGGAAGGTTCGGATCATCGTTAGGGTTAGTGATGAATTCCTTGATCTTGTCCTTGAGCATGCTAACATCCATAAGCTGGTCACCGGCAAACAGTCTGTCGGAAGAGTTGATCTTCACGATGATGATGTTACGCTTGTTGACCTTCGTGTCTTCCGTCTTCTGATTTTTGTCAGGCATAGGAGGGAGACGGCGCTGCAGACCTGACTGCTGGTCCATAGTGGAAGTCATCAGGAAGTAGCAGAGCAGAAGGAACGCGATATCGGCTGTCGATTGTGTGTTCAGTCCCGGTGTTTTTCTAGCCATAGCTCTTGAATGTTATTTATTGTTGATGGCGTCTCTGACGGCACCGAAGATGACAGCCACGATAGCGGCGCCACCAAGGATGTAGGTCAGGAGAAGCATTGTGTCGGTCATTTTAAGCCACTGCGTCGAAGGCTGTGACTTCACGTTGACTGCCGGCGCTCCCGATGAGAGAGCGTAGGCCGCGAACACCAGAACCGCTACGGCAACCACGACAATGGCGGCCTTGATGAGGTTCTTGGGGTTGTTCTTGCCGGAGATGAATATGGCGAGTCCTACCCAGATGACCACGGCGGCGATCAGCAGCACGTAGGTGTACCTGAGGAGAAGGTCGATGGCAGAACCGCCGTTGACAAAGGCGAGAACTCCAAAGACAATTCCAAGGATTCCCAATACCCATCCGGTTATTTTGAATACCTTATTCATTTTTGTCAGATTCTAAATTGTCTCTACGAAAACTATTTCTTCTCGTTCTTTGCAAGAACGTCGACGAGTCCGATCGAAGCCTCTTCCATATCGATGGAGAGAGAGTCGATTCTGGAAAGGATGTAGTTGTAGAAGACCTGAAGGATCATGGCGACGATAAGACCGCCGACGGTGGTGATAAGGGCGACCTTCATACCTCCGGCAACGATGTTAGGGGAGATGTCACCAGCAGCCTCGATGGCGTCGAAGGCCTGTACCATACCGATAACCGTTCCCAAGAATCCGAGTGAAGGAGCAAGGGCGATGAACAGGGCGATCCAGGAAAGGTTGTTCTCCATAAGGCTCATCTGCACGCCGCCTGAAGAGGTGATTCTCTTCTCGACAACGTCGATACCCTCCTCATAGTGGAGAAGACCATCGTAGAAGATGCTGGCGACAGGACCCTTGGTGTTACGGCAGACATCCTTCGCTTTCTCTACGCCACCCTCGGCGATAGCGTCCTCGACATTCTTGAGGAGCTTCTTGGTGTTGGTCTTGGAGAAAGAGAGGTAAAGGATTCTCTCGATGGCGAGAGCGAGACCGATGACAAGGCAGAGGAGAATCATGGACATGAAGCCCGGACCTCCCTGGATGAAGTAGGTCTTGATCTGCTGATGCATAGGGATGTCCTCACCTGTACCCTTGAGAAGGTCCTCGGCGCTCATCGCCTGAGGAGCGGCGGTCTCAACTTGCTCGGTGGCGGCGGCTGCGTTCTCGTCGGCTGCTGCCTCCTGGGCTGATGCGATGCTTGCAGTAAGGGTGAGAGCACCTGCTACTGCCAAAAACATGAAAAACTTTTTCATAACTGTTTTTGAATGTTTAATTTAATTGATAATGTATAAAATAGTTATCTAACCTATGGAACTGCGGAAAGCTTCCGCTTCCCACAAAACCGTTGCAATTTACTAAATTATTTTCAAACGACAACAATTTAACTTGAAATTTCTCCTTTCAGATTATGCGCGAGCCTCTCTTTCACGCATTCGTTGTCGTCCGTCCCGCCCATAAGATAGAACAGTTTGGCGAGCGCGCTCTCGGTCGTGATGTCGGCCCCGCCGACCACTCCGGCCTTCTCCAGAGCCTTGCCGGTCGCGTAGATGTCCATATTCACTGTCCCCGAGAGACACTGGGTGACGTTCATCAGCACCTTTCCGCTGTCGCTGGCCTCTTTGACTATGTCGAGGAACCATTGTTTCGACGGGGCGTTGCCTGAGCCGTAGGTTTCTATGATGGCGGCTCTTATGTCAGGACCGCAGAGAAAGTACCTCATCACCTGCGGGGTTATTCCGGGGTGGACCTTCAGGATGGAGACCCTTGTGTCCAGTCCGGTGCTGATCCGCAGCGGCGCGTCCCATTCCGCCGGCTTCCGGATGATGCCGCGGTTGTACTTTATGTTGATGCCGGCCTCGGCGAGCGGCGGGCAGTTGGGCGAGCGGAAAGCACTGAAATCCTCCGAACTGACTTTGACGCAGCGGTTGCCACGGAACAGTTTGGAATTGAAGAATATGCAGACCTCCGGTACGATGGCGTGTCCGTCGGAATCCTTGGCCGAGGCTATCTCTATGGCCGAGATGAGGTTCTCCTTGCCGTCCGTGCGCGGGACTCCGATAGGCAGCTGGCTGCCCGTGAACACAACGGGCTTGGCCAGGTTCTCGAGCATGAAACTCAGGGCGGAGGCCGAATAGGCCATCGTGTCGGTGCCGTGCAGGACCACGAAACCGTCGTAGGAGTCGTAGCGGCTCTGGATCAGGGAGGCGAGAGCCTGCCAGAAGGCCGGCTCCACGTCCGAGGAGTCGATGAGCGGGTTGAACGTGTAGGAGTCTATGCTGATGGCGAACTTCCCGAGTTCCGGGACTTCCTGGAGTATCTGGCTGAAATCGAACGGCTTGAGCGTCTGGTCGTCGGGATCCTGCCGCATTCCTATCGTGCCGCCGGTGTAGATCAGCAGTATGGAAGAACGGTCCTTGCCTTCGTGGGCGCCGCCGTTAAGTGTGGAACCTGTCATATTCCGAAAAGAGTTTTAGCGTTTTTTGTCGTGGCTGCCGCCACTTCTTCTATGGTTATGCCTTTCAGCTCCGCTATCTTGGCAGCTATTAAAGGAATATAGGCGCTTTCGTTGCGTTCGCCCCTGTGCGGGACGGGGGTCAGGTACGGAGCGTCGGTCTCGAGCACGATCCTGTCCAGAGGCGCTTCCCTGACCACATCGGCCAGCCCGGCCTTCTTGAATGTTACCACGCCTCCGACTCCGATGCTCCAGTCGCCGAGCGTCTGGATCTCCCGCAAAGATTCAATGCTGCCGCTGTAGGCGTGCAGATTCCCTTTCAGCCCTCTGTGTCTGCGGAGGATGTCGATGAAGTCACCAATGGCGTCGCGGAGATGGATGTTGACAGGCAGACCCTTGCGGGCGGCGAAGTCGAGCTGCCATTCGAGGGCTTTCTTCTGAAGGTCGGCGGATTCTCTGCCTTCGTGGTAGTCCAGCCCGATCTCGCCGACAGCGGTTACCCTGCGTCCTGTCGCTCCTTCCCATCTTTCCAGAAAGTCTGTCATCTTGCCGATTTCGGTCTCCCAGTCCTCCTTGACCGAACCCGGGTACAGCCCTATCATCGGCCGCAGCGTGTCGGGATGCTTGTCCACAAGCGCGAACATGGCCTCTCTCTCGGTGCTGTCGATGTCTGCCTGGAGCATTGTGGAGACTCCTGCGGCCAGCGCGTTCTTGATGTAGCCCTCCTGCTCCTGCGGGGAATATGCCTCGTCGGTGATGTGGCAATGTGTGTCTATGAAAACCATTGGTGCGACCCTGTTTCTAACTCAACTTTCGCAAGTAACTAAATGCATGTGACAAAGTACCTTATCTCACGTTCAAAGAGTATCACACGAGAAAAAATCATCTCACGTTACCCCCTCCCTAAATCCCTCCCCTCGGGGGAGGGACTTGCTCCGTCACTGCCGTGACGGGAAATAAGGTGTTTCGCACATACGAAACTTAAATTTCTAATCGGTGCCAAAGATACGCAAATTCCTTTTCAGTCTGTTTTCTTTCGGGGTAGTGAATATGAAAAAGAAGGATAATAATCATAAATATTCATAAGAAACAGAAAATAATTCTGTTCGTACCCCCTGCCTCAGGAGGAAAAAGGCCATCTTGCTGCACCGTCTCCGGCGGATCCGGGACGTGCAGGAAAAACAAAAACTATGAACAACCGCTATGGAACACTCGAAGGATGAACGTGCGGCGCTTTGCGCCCTTAACAGGATTTTCGGTTTCGATCCTAAGACCGGCCTGAGGCTGATGGAGGACCTGGGAGGGGCGATGGCCGTTTTCAGCGACCCGTCCACCGCCCGGGAGGCTCTGCTGTCATATTCAAAAAGCAAGTACGCGCCGTCCCTCTGCGTCGGAGCGTTCGAGACCGCCGCTATGGAACTTGAGGGGCTTGAGGAGCAGGGCTGCCGGTTCATCGGAATCGGCGAGGCAGGGTATCCGGGGCTGCTGATGGAATGCGAGGATCCGCCGATAGGCCTATATTACAAAGGTGTGTCTCCGCCTCAGGAGGTCTTCGAGGGACTGCCTCAGGTCGCAGTCATCGGCACGAGGAACATCACTTATTATGGTAAGACCTGGTGCCGGAGGATCGTCGAGGCCATGTCGAAGGCAGGGGTCACTCCTCTGGTGGTCAGCGGCTTGGCTCTCGGGGTGGATGTGACGGCGCACAGGGAGGCTCTCGACGGCGGGCTTCCTACGGTCGCTGTGATGGCGACGGGCATCGACGGGATGTATCCTCAGCGCAACCGTGACGTGGGCGAGCGGATCGCATCCACGCCCCGGTGCGCCCTGGTTTCGGACTATCCTCCCGGCACGGAGGCTGTCGCCCTCAACTTCATCCGCCGCAACCGCATCATAGCGGGAATATGCCGGGCCACGATCCTGGTGGAGTCCCGGATAAAGGGTGGCGGGATGATGACCGCCCGCCTCGCGTCGTCCTACGGCAGGGATGTCTACGCCTTGCCGGGGAGGATCGACGATCCGGCGTCGCAAGGCTGCAACCTGCTGATACGGGAGAACATAGCCGAGCAGATCGGCGACCTCGGCGAGCTGGTGCGCAAACTTGGTCTCGGTACTTCTTCGCTTGTCCTGAAGGATGACTTCAAGGCTTCCGTAGAGGCCTTCTACAAGGACAGGCAGCCGTCGGAGGAGTCCGTGGACCTTGTCAGGCTGGCTCTTCTGGTCAAGGGACACGCCGGCATCTCGCTGGACGAACTGTGCGGCAGACTCAAGTGGACTTTCAGCCGGGTCAGCGGGCTGGCCACCACCCTGGAGTGCGACGGCTTCATCTCCGTCGACCTTCTCCAGCATTGCCATCCGCTCACGAAAAAGCCGCTGTTCTGAATGAACAACGGCTGAATTTCCGACTCGGAGCGAAGCGCCCGAAGGGGTCTGGGGAATCCATTCCCCAGTGGACCCCCGGGGGAGTCACGCAGT
>CAVEYE010000167.1:0-6237 GCA_963619595.1 bacterium
GGTAAAAAGTCTGTCCAAATTTTGCTTTTCTCAAAATAGAATGCGAAATTAGCGGATGGTAGTGTATTTATCAGTTTTTTGTAATGAGTTCAGACAAGATTTACATTTTTGACACCACTCTGCGCGACGGCGAACAAGTCCCTGGCTGCCAGCTCAACACTGTGGAGAAGATTCAGGTAGCCAAAGCTTTGGAAGAACTGGGCGTCGACATAATCGAGGCCGGATTTCCGATCTCAAGCCCGGGCGATTTCAATTCGGTGGTGGAAATCTCGAAGGCTGTCACCTGGCCGACCATCTGCGCGCTCACCCGCGCTGTCCAGAAGGACATCGACGTGGCGGCCGATTCCCTCAAATACGCCAAGCACAAACGTATCCACACCGGCATAGGCACGTCCGACTCCCACATCAAGTACAAGTTCAACTCCAACCGCGAGGAAATCCTTGAGAGGGCCGTCAGCGCCGTCAAGTACGCCAAGAAATACGTCGAGGACGTGGAATTCTACGCCGAGGACGCCGGACGTACGGACAACGAGTACCTTGCGAGGGTGGTGGAGGCCGTCATCAAGGCCGGCGCCACCGTGGTCAACATCCCTGACACCACCGGCTACTGCCTTCCGTCCGAATATGCGGCCAAGATCAAGTACCTTGTCGACCACGTGGACGGAATCGAGAAAGCCATCATCTCGACCCATTGCCACAACGATCTCGGAATGGCGACCGCCAACACTATGTCCGGACTTCTTGCCGGAGCGCGACAGTGCGAGGTCACCATCAACGGAGTAGGCGAGAGAGCCGGCAACACGGCGTTGGAGGAGATCGCGATGATCGTGAAGAGCCACAGCGACATCCCTCTTGTCACCAACATCAACACCTCAAAGATCACCCCTGTGAGCAGGATGGTCTCGAATCTTATGAATATGCCCGTGCAGGCCAACAAGGCGATTGTCGGCCGCAACGCTTTCGCCCATTCTTCCGGCATCCATCAGGACGGCGTGCTGAAGAATGTGACCACCTACGAGATCATCGACCCGAAGGATGTGGGCATAGACGACAACGACATCGTGCTTACCGCCAGAAGCGGCCACGCCGCGCTCAAGTACCGGCTTGAAGTACTTGGCATCAAGATGGACGACAAGAAACTGGATGCTTTCTACAACAAGTTCCTCAAACTTGCCGACAAAAAGAAGCAGGTCAACGACGACGACCTCCTTGTACTCGCAGGTGCTGACAGGGCAGAGAACCATCACGTCAAACTTGATTACCTCCAGGTGACAAGCGGCAAGGGCCTGAAGCCTATCGCCAGCATAGGTCTGGACATCGCCGGCGAGAAATTCGAGGCGGCTTCCCGTGGAAACGGACCTGTGGATGCCGCGATAAACGCCCTCAAACTGATCATCAAGCGCAAGATGGTCATCAAGGAGTTCACTATCCAGAACATCACTAGAGAATCCGACGACGTGGGCAAGGTACATATGCAGGTCGAGAACGACGGCCACGTCTACTATGGCTTCGGAGCCGACACCGACATCGTCACTGCATCTGTGGAGGCGTTCATAGACTGCATCAACAAATTCAGAGGATGAACACACTTTTCGACAAGATCTGGGACAGCCATGTCGTGTCAGTCATCGACGGCGGTCCCACCCAGCTTTATATAGACAGGCTCTACTGCCACGAGGTGACAAGCCCGCAGGCGTTTGAAGGCATAAGAAAGCGAGGCTGCGGCATATTCCGTCCCGAAAGGATAATCTGCATGCCGGATCACGATATTCCTACGGAAGGCGACTCTTTCGCGGATGAAGTCTGCCGCCGTCAGGTGGAGACTTTGGAGCGGAACACCAAGGAGTTCGGTCTGGTGCATTACCCTATGATGAGTCCCGACAACGGCATAATCCACGTCGTGGGCCCCGAGAAAGGACTTTCCCTGCCGGGAATGACCATCGTCTGCGGCGATTCGCACACCTCAACCCACGGAGCGGTCGGAGCGGTCGCTTTCGGCATCGGCACTAGCGAGGTCGAGATGGTGATGGCCACCCAGTGCATCCTTCAGCAGAAACCTCGGTCGATGAGAATCAGTGTGGAAGGCAGACTCGGCAAGGGAGTAACCGCCAAGGACGTGGCCCTCTACCTTATGATGAAACTCACGACTTCCGGCGCGACCGGGCATTTCATTGAATATGCCGGCTCGGCCATCCGCTCTCTTTCTATGGAGGGCCGCCTGACGCTCTGCAACCTTTCTATCGAGATGGGGGCGCGCGGCGGTTTCGTGGCTCCGGACGAGACCACGTTCGCCTATCTTAAAGGCCGGGAACACTCTCCGAAAGGGAAGGACTGGGACAAGGCGGTGGAGTACTGGAAGACCCTGCGCAGCGGCGATGACGCCGTCTTCGACAAGGAATATGTCTTCAAGGCTGAAGACATCAGCCCGATGGTCACCTACGGCACGAATCCGGGGATGGGAATGCCTGTGGACGGGACTATCCCTTCCGACACTCCTGCCAGGCCTCTTGAATATATGGGATTTTCCGCCGGTGAGAAACTTCTTGGCCACAAGGTGGACTATGTGTTCCTGGGCGCCTGCACCAACGGCAGGATAGAGGATTTCCGGGCTTTCGCTTCCATCGTGAAAGGCCGCAGGAAGGCTGACGGAGTCACGGCCTGGCTTGTGCCGGGATCCTGGGCTGTCCGTCGGCAGATTGAAGAAGAAGGACTGGACAAGATTCTGGAGGAAGCCGGATTCGAGATCCGCAAGCCGGGCTGTTCCGCCTGCCTTGCGATGAACGCGGACAAGATTCCTGCCGGCAAATACGCCGTTTCCACAAGCAACCGCAATTTCGAGGGCCGTCAGGGCCCAGGATCCCGTACAATGCTTGCGAGTCCTCTGACCGCCGCGGCCGCCGCGGTGACAGGTTGTGTCACAGATCCGAGAGAATTGTTATGAACTACCTTATTTCCCGTCACGGCAGTGACGGAGCAAGTCCCCTTCCCGAGGAAGGGGATTTAGAGGAAGGGTAACGTGAACTGATTTTTATGGCAATAATCTTTGAACGTGAGATGAGGTATTTTGCCACAGGCACTTTTTTACTTGCGAAAGTTAAGTTATGAAACAGAAATTCAACGTTATAGAAAGCAGCTGCATTCCTCTTCCCGTAGAGAATGTGGACACTGACCAGATTATCCCGGCCAGATTCCTGAAAGCGACGACCAGGGACGAAAAGTTCTTCGGAGAGAATCTTTTCCGCGACTGGAGATATTCCCACGACGGGACACCTGTCAAGGACTTCGTCCTCAACGACCCCCGCTACAGCGGCTGTATCCTTGTCGCCGGAGCCAACTTCGGTTCAGGCTCAAGCCGCGAACACGCCGCCTGGGCGATAGCCGGCTACGGGTTCAGAGCCGTCGTGTCCAGTTCGTTCGCGGACATCCACCGCAACAACGAACTCAACAGTTTCGTGCTGCCCGTGCAGGTGAGCGAGGCCTTTCTCAAAAAGATCTTCGCCGCGGTTGAAGCCGATCCGGCAGTGAAGCTGCGCATCGACCTCCCGGCCCAGAAGGTGACCCTTCTCTCGGACGGCAGCTCGGAGAGCTTCGAGATAAACTCCTACAAAAAGTACTGCCTCGAAAACGCCCTGGACGACATTGACTATCTGCTTGAACATAAAGAAAGAATTGAAGAATATGAAGCTGAAAATAGCGAAATTGCCGGGTGACGGTGTAGGTCCGGAAGTGGTGGAACAGGCCGTCAAGGCCATCGATGCCGTGTGCCGGCGTTTCGGACACGAGGTTGAGTACAACACCGCTCTGGTCGGAGCCTGCGCCATAGACGCCTGCGGCTCCGCCTTCCCGGAAGAGACCCTGAAAGTCTGCCTCGAGAGCGACGCAGTGCTGTTCGGCGCGGTTGGCGACCCGAAATATGACAATGATCCGACCGCAAAGGTCCGCCCTGAACAGGGTCTTCTGGCCATGAGACGGGAACTCGGACTTTATGCCAATCTGAGGCCTGTGGAGACTTTCCCGAGCCTGATGGACAAATCCCCGCTGAGGCCTGAGATAGTTTCCGGAGCCGATTTCGTCTGCGTCCGCGAACTGACCGGCGGTATGTACTTCGGCGAAAAAGGCCGCCTTGACGGCGGTGACACCGCCTATGACACCAACACCTACCATCGCTACGAGGTCGAGCGGATTCTCCGGAAAGCATATTCATTGGCGATGATCCGCCGCAAACATCTCACGGTGATTGACAAAGCCAACGTGCTGGAGTCGTCAAGGCTTTGGAGGCAGGTCGCACAGGAGATGGCTCCGCTGTATCCAGAAGTCACGACCGACTACATGTACGTGGACAGCGCCGCGATGAAACTCATCACGGCCCCGCGTTTCTTCGACGTGCTTGTGACTGAGAACACCTTCGGCGACATCCTCACCGACGAGGCCAGCTGCATTTCCGGCTCGATGGGACTGCTAGCTTCGGCCTCCCTTGGAGAGCGTACCGGCGTCTACGAACCGATCCACGGTTCCTATCCCCAGGCGGCCGGCCGCGACATCGCCAATCCGTTGGCCACGATACTTTCCGCCGCGATGATGTTTGAATATGCCTTCGGACTTGTTCAGGAAGGCGCCGCGGTCAGGAAAGCCGTCAGCGAAAGCATCGACAAAGGCTATGTCACCGAGGACCTCGCACCGTCCGGAGTCCGCCCTATGGGTACTTCCGAAGTCGGTGACAAGGTCGCGGAATTGATTGAGAACGAATAAAAAGAAATTAACAAATAGACAGCAAAATGAAGAATCTTGATTGGGGAGGACTGGGTTTCCTCTACAGAAAGACAAACGCCATTGTCTGCAGCCACTATAAGGACGGACAGTGGTCAGAGCCTGAACTTACAGGCGATTTCAATTTCAGCATCAACGCGTTCGCCGGAGTGTTCCACTACGGCAACTCCTGTTTCGAAGGCCTCAAGGCATTCCGTGGCAAGGACGGTAAGATCCGCCTGTTCCGTCCGGACGAGAACGCAAAGCGGCTCAAGCGCAGCGCCGACCGTCTTTCGATGGCCTGCCCGTCCGAGGAACTGTTCCTCAAGATGTGCCTGATGTGTGTGAAAGCCAATCTTGATTTTCTTCCTCCTTACGGCTACAACGCCTCGATGTACCTCCGTCCTGTGCTTGAAGGCTTCGACCCGACCCTGAGCATCTGCTCGTCGAACGAGGTTCTGTTCTCCGTGATGTGTGTGCCTGTCAGCACGTACGAGCACGCAGGAGTGCTTTCTCCTGTCTCCGCTGTGGTTTCCCGCAACTATGACAGGGCCGCTCCGAACGGAACCGGCTCCTATAAGATCGGCGCTAACTATGCTATGTCCCTCTACCCTTACAATATGGCTCATTCACAGGGCTATAACGAACTGCTGTTCCTCGATCCGGCCACGAAGACCTGCATCGATGAGTTCGGTTCGTCCAACTTCATCGGCATCAAGGGCAACACCTATGTGACCCCTCTTTCCGACAGCGTGCTTCCTTCGATCACGAACAAATCGCTCCGCACCATCGCAGAGGATCTTGGAATGAAGGTTGAGGTCAGACCTGTTCCGTTCGAGGAGGTCGCCGAGTTCGATGAGATCAACGCCTGCGGCACAGCCGTGGTGATCACTCCGATCCGCTCCATCGACGACAAGCCTGTGCTGGAGTCAACCGAGGTTTCCCGCACCTATCTGATGCCTTCAGGCTCCGAGTGCGGCAAGATCAGCCGCAGCCTTTACGAGCACATCCGCGGCATCCAGGACGGCATCCTTCCTGACACCCACAACTGGTGCGTCGAGGTCTAAGGATGGCTGGTTAGACCCTCCGGATTCCAGTGGGCACCAACAACTGATGTGCCGGGGTATAGATGTGGAGGGAAGCCACTCCGGACTCCCGCACCTTGAGGAAATACGGCAGCCCGTGGCGGATAACCGATTGATAATCAAATAAGACAACAAAGGCCTGGTCGTGATTCCACGACCAGGCCTTTGTCCGTCTACCACTCTGTCAACTGTTTATCTGCCACGGGTCACGCCATTCTGCGGAGCCTGCCTATGAACGACTTGTAGCCTGCATTCCCGAAATAATTCCTAACGAGGCAAATAATTTCGTTACAAACCGCTGATTTTCAGATAAAATGCTTGCATTTATCATCGTTATGTATTATCTTTGCGATACATAACGATTGAAGATATGGCAGTAGTAAAACAACTCGACAAAAGGTCAGGA
>CAVEYE010000168.1:0-19057 GCA_963619595.1 bacterium
GCCTGCCGCTAGCGTTCATCCTGAGCCAGGATCAAACTCTTCTTTGTATATACACAATTTTAATTTCCAGTTCGACCCCGACAGATTCTTTAAAAAGAAATCAACGCTCTCGTTTTTTTCTCGTTCTCGGTACTTTGTTGTACTTCCTTCAGTCTTTTCAATGATCTTTCGTGTCGTTCAGTTCGTTTCCGTTCCGAACGGGATTGCAAAGGTAGGCATTATTTTTAAACCTGCAAACTTTTTTAGAAAAATTTTTAACTTTTTTTATTCATCCGGATTCTCGCCTGAAGCTCCCAAGTGCGTATCCTGTCCTTATACAGGTTGTTAGCGTTGACTTTGTCGATTTCGAGGGCGGCATCAGAATTTCCCTCCCAGCGGCGGCAGTTGTAGAGGACATCGTAGATTCTGCCGATCTGGTACTCACGGCTGACCCGCAGACCGACCGCATAGTCCTCCCCGTACTTGGTGGTCGGGAAGTTTATCTGACGTAGCATCGGGACATAGAAACCGCGCGGAGCGCCGAGGCCGTTGATGCGGAGGGCGTTGTTGCGGCCGTTCTCAGGAGTCCATTCCCGGTGGTCTATGATGCCGGGAGGCAGGGTCTCCATCTGGAAGTTGGTCATCCGGTAGGTCCCCACCACCATCGCACAGTTCTGCTCATAGAAGGCTTCCACGAACTTCTGGACGGTGTTCTCATCTGAATAGACATCGTCCGAGTCCAGCTGGAGGGCGAACTTGCCGCAGGAAGGATGGTGGATGGCGGCGTTCCAGTTGCCGCCTATGGCGTGATAGGTCGGATCCTGGGCGATGTAGACCAGTTTCGGGTCGTCGAGGAAGCTCTTGATGACATCTACGGTGCCGTCCGTCGAGTTGTCGTCGACCACGATCACATTGTACTTGAAGTTGGTCTTCTGACCGAGGGCCGAGGCAAGAGCGTCACCTATGGTGCGGACCCTGTTCTTGCACGGGATGACCACAGAGGCCTCATACTCAAAGGAACCGTCATCGAACTCTATGTGCCTGAACTTAGGCTCGAGATAGCCACCTATGTCTTTAAGATGCTGAGTGCAAGCCTTTTCCATCTCAATCTGCACGGCCCGGTTCTTCGGGTCGACATAGTCGAACAGTTTCTCGCCGGACTTGCGGTTGTCTGTCTCTATCTCATAGTAAAGATATTCATTGATGTGGACGAGGCTTCCCTTCTGCGAAACCTTGAGCCGGAGGTCGTAAAGCCCGGCATATTCATAGAAGGTGTCCATCCTTGCGGCGGCGGCGCGCAGGTCGGCGGTGCGGTAGACCATGACCGAGCCGAAGTCGAAGTCGTCGCGCAGGGATCCCTGCTGGCAGTCTATCACCGGAGCGGGGACGCGGCTGCCTCCCGCCACATTGAAATGGTCGGCGTACACCATCGCGGCACCGGAATCCTCCGCTATGGCGAGGAAGCGCTCGAGGGCGAAGCGGCCGAAACTCAGATCCGTTGTCTTTGAATATATAAGGGTGTAGGGAGCGGTCGCCTCGGCGGCGATCTTCTTGACGGCTAGGGTGCTTTTGAATATGCCTGCGTCTATGAAGGTGATGCCGGCGACTTCAGCCTCGCCGCTCAGGCCAGCCACGGTCGCGGCCACCTGGGAGTCACTCACAAACGGGATGAAACAATCTATTCTTTTCATAAATATGTGTGTTATTGCGCTTGGTGCTGACAAAAATAAAGAAAAGAATTGATATATTTGTTGGATTGTCGGCAGGACCGGAGAGGGGCGGCAGGAAGCGCCCGCCGGAAAAGCCGGAAAAAGCACACTGAATTATGGTAAAAAGAACTTTGGTACTGGCTTCAGCCATACTTGCCACCGCGATGGCGGTTTCAGCGCAGGAAACGCCTAAATGGCTGAGAAAGAACGCAGTGTCTCCAGACGGAACAAAAGTAGCCTTCTGCTACAAAGGAGACATATTCACTGTAGGGACAGATGGTGGACGCGCTTTGCAGGTCACCTCGAACGAGGCTTATGACTCCGACCCGGTCTGGACACCGGACGGGAAGAGCATAGTGTTCTCGTCCTACAGGGCGGGTTCCAAGGACATATTCATAACTCCCGCCGAGGGAGGGTCGCCGAAGAGGCTGACCGACTATCCAGGCAGCGAGACTCCGCTCTGCGTCCTTGACGGAGGGAGGGTTCTTTTCCAGGCCAACATCCAGCAGGACGCGATGTACGGCGGTTTCCCCGGCGAGCCGCAGATCTGGCAGGTCAGCCTCCAGGGCGGCAGGCCGCAGCTCGTCACTTCGCTTCCGATGATGGCGATGAGCGTGAACGCCGCCGGAGAAGTCCTTTACGAGGACTACAAAGGCTATGAGGATCCGCTCCGCAAGCACCACACTTCCTCCGTGACGAGGGACATCTGGCTCTACAGGCCGGCCGGCGCGCAGGGCGGGAGGTTCAGGGTCACGGGCGACGGCTCGTTCACGAAACTTACAACTTTCAACGGAGAGGACAGGAACCCGGTCTTCGCGGCCGACGGAAAGACCTACTACTACATCTCCGAGGCCGACGGCACACTCAACGTCTACAAGGCGGTGGCCGGCGAGGCAGCAGCTCCGGTGCAGCTCACCAGATTCACCAAGAATCCGGTCAGATTCCTTTCCGTTTCGGGCGACGGAACGCTCTGCTTCTCCTGGAACGGAGACCTCTACACCATGAAGGAAGGCGGAGAGCCGAAGAAAATCGACATAACAGTCACGAAGGACGACACGGAAAACGATGTCGAATTCCTCACCTTCTCTTCCGGAGCGTCCTCGATGGCCGTCTCTCCTGACGGGAAGGAGGTCGCAGTCGTGATCAGAGGCGATGTGTTCGTGACCTCGTCCGAGTACAAGACCACGAAGAGGATCACCAACACTCCGGAGCAGGAACGCAATGTCAGTTTCTCAAAAGACGGACGCGAGCTTTACTATTCATCGGAAAGAAACGGCCACTGGGGCATCTACAAGACGGTCCTGACGGACAAGAACGAAAAACTCTTCACCTATGCGACCAAATTCAGGGAAGAGATGGTGACGAAGGATGGCGAGACCTGCTTCCAGCCGGTCGTCTCCCCTGACGGAAACTGGGTGGCCTTCCTCAGAGACCGCACCGAACTGGTGGTCAAGTCCACCAAGGACGGCAAGGAAAAATCCCTCCACAAGGGAGTCAACTACTCTTACTCCGATGGAGACCAGAGTTTCGAATGGAGTCCTGACAGCAAGTACCTTCTGTGCAACTACCAGATCAACGGAGGCTGGAACAATTCTGATGTCGCTCTGGTCGACATCGAAACCGGCGAGATCACCAACCTCACGGAAAGCGGCTACTCCGACGGAAACTTCAAGTGGACGCTGAAGGGTAAGGCGATGGTCTGGGAGTCCGACAAGGACGGCTACAGAAGCCACGGAAGCTGGGGCGCCGAGAGCGACATCTACATAATGTTCTTCGACGGCAAGGAGATGACGAAATTCTACCGCGACAAGGAGGACGAAGAGATAGCCAAGGCCCTGGAGAACGGAGACAAGCCGGAAAAGAAGATAGAGAAGGAAGAGAAAAAGGAGAAGAAAGACTCTGTGAAACAGGCGGAAAAGCCTGCGAAGCTGGTTCTTGACCTTGCCGGGAGGGAGTTCAGGACAAAACGCCTGACCAGGTCTTCCGGCAGGCTCGGCGACTTCTACCTCACCCAGGACGGCACGAAACTCTTCTACACCACAAGACTTGAGAAAAGCACCGACCTCTGCCTGATGGACATCAAGAAAGGCGACATCAAGGTGCTGAAGAAGGGCGTGTCGGGAGCTCTCATCCCTTCCGCGGACGACAAGAATCTTTACATCTTCTCGGGCGGAGCTATCACCAAAATCAGCATCGCCAGCAGCTCGATGTCCACCATCTCGTTCTCGGGGGACTACGAATTCAAGCCTAAGGCGGAGAGGGAATATATCTTCAGCCACGTCTGGAAGCAGGTCAACGAGAAGTTCTACGACCCTGACATCCACGGCATAGACTGGGAGGGCTACGGCAAGAACTATGAGCAGTTCATGCCTTACATCAACAACAACTTTGATTTCCAGGACCTTCTGTCCGAGATGCTGGGCGAACTCAACGGCTCGCACACCGGAGCGAGGGCCTATTTCCGCGGCAGACTCAACCTCGGCTGGCTCGGAGCGATCTACGACTATGACTACGAAGGCGACGGACTGAAGATCGCCGAGATTCTGCCGGGCGGCCCGCTCGATCTGGCGGATTCCGGGATCAAGGCCGGCGACATCATCGAATCCATTGACGGACAGCAGATAAAGGCCGGCGAAAGTTGGTTCCCGCTGCTGCGTAACAAGGTCGGCAAGAAAACAGCGATAGTCGTCAGAAAGGGTGGCAAGGCTGTTGAACTTTTCGTCGAGCCGGTCTCATCGGAAAGCAGCCTGATGTACCGGCGCTGGGTGAAGCAGAGGGAAGACCTGACCGACAAGCTTTCAGGCGGCACGGTAGGCTACACCCACGTCCAGGGGATGGACTCACCTAGCTTCAGAACCGTATATTCAAAGCTCCTCGGCAAGTACAGGGCAGCGGACGCCGCTGTCGTGGACACCCGCCACAACGGAGGCGGCTGGCTGCACGATGACCTCGCCACCTTCCTTGGCGGCAAGGAATATATACGTTTCACCCCGAGGGGTCAATACATCGGCAGCGAGCCGTACAACAAGTGGAAAAAGCCTTCCTGCGTCCTTGTCTGCGAGGACAACTACTCTGACGCCTGCGGCTTCCCTTACACCTACAGGACCCTGGGCATCGGCAAACTCATCGGAATGCCTGTGCCAGGCACGATGACGGCCGTCTGGTGGGAGACCCAGATCAACGGAATGGTCTTCGGTATCCCTCAGGTAGGCTCGTTCGGACTCAAGGAGGGCAGATACCTGGAGAACAGCCAGATAGAACCTGACATCAAGGTCGACAACGACCCTGCCTCCCTGCTCAAGGGCGAGGACAAACAACTTGAGGCAGCGGTCAAGGAAATGATGAAAACCAAATAACACTTCATACTATGGACAAAAAAGTAGTTATAATTCCGACATACAACGAGAAGGAGAACATCGAGGCGATCATCCGCAAGGTGTTCAGCCTTGAGGGAGAGTACAACGTGCTTGTCATCGACGACGGCTCTCCGGACGGCACGGCCTCGATTGTGAAAGGACTCCAGGCCGAGTTCGCCCAGAGACTGTTCATCATCGAGCGCCAGGGCAAGCTCGGACTCGGCACCGCCTACCTGACAGGTTTCCGATGGGCATTGGAGCAGGGCTACGACTACATCTTCGAGATGGACGCCGATTTCTCGCACAATCCCGAAGACCTGCCGCGTCTGCACAAGGCCTGCTCGGAATGCGGCGGAGTGGCTGTAGGCTCGCGTTACTGCGACGGCATCAGCGTCGTCAACTGGCCTATAGGCAGAATCCTGATGTCCTACTTCGCTTCGATCTATGTCAAGACGGTACTCGGGATGAAAATCCACGACTGCACGGCCGGCTTCAAGTGCTACAGCCGTAAAGCCCTGGAAACCATCGACCTGGACGATGTCAGGATGAAGGGCTACGGTTTCCAGATCGAGATGAAATACACGGCCTGGAAACTTGGCTTCCAGATCACCGAAGTCCCTATCATCTTCGTGAACCGCAAACTTGGCACATCCAAGATGAGCGGAGGCATCTTCGGCGAGGCGTTCTGGGGAGTCATCAAGTTGAGATTCAGAAAGTTCCATAGAAAAGGCTGACCGATGGCAAAGACATTGCTCACCAATGCGACCATAGTGACGGGGGCTTCCTCAAAAAAGGGAGCCCTTGCCGTTGACGGTGAAAGGATTTCGGGAATATGGTACCGCACGGAAGGCTCAGACTCCGATTCCGAGGCTCTGCGGGCTGTCCCGGACGCTGAGGTCATCGACCTCGGCGGCAAGATCCTGATGGCCGGAGGCATCGACGCACACGTGCATTTCAGAGAACCGGGAGCGGAACACAAGGCCGACATCGAAAGCGAATCGCGGGCGGCGCTGCTCGGCGGAGTCACCTCCTTCATCGACATGCCGAACACCAATCCTCCGACCGTCACGAAGGA
This sequence comes from bacterium, assembly GCA_963619595.1. Taxonomy (GTDB): domain Bacteria; phylum Bacteroidota; class Bacteroidia; order Bacteroidales; family UBA932; genus Cryptobacteroides. The sequence continues at coordinate 6,120 of CAVEYE010000168.1, forward strand.
AGCCCTTGAAGACAAGCTGCGCAGAGCCTCCGGAAGAGCCTGGGCCAACTACGGTTTCCACATCGGGGCCACCAATTCCAACGTCGCGGAGATCAAGGAATATGTCAGCGGCGCTGCGGCACGGGAATTCGCAGGAGTCAAGGTCTTTATGGGATCCTCGACCGGGAATATGCTTGTGGACTCCCCCGAAGCGCTGGCGGAGATATTCAGAATCAATGGCAAGCCAGTCCTGATCCACAGCGAGGACGAAGGGCTGGTCAGGGAAGGTCTGGAAGCGGCCAAGGCGAAGTACGGGGACGAGGTGCCGTTCAGCGAGCATCCGCTGGTCCGCAGCAGGAAGGCCTGCATCCGCAGCACGGCCAAGGCCCTTGCCATGGCGATCGGGTACGGGACAAGGCTTCACGTCCTGCACGTGTCCACGGCCGAGGAGGTCGAGATGATCCGGGCGGCCAAGATCCACAATCCAGAGATCACCGCTGAGACCTCGGCTAACTACCTGTGGTTCAGCGACGAGGACTACATTTCGTTGAAGGGCAAGGTGAAATGCAACCCCGCCGTCAAGACGGCCGCTGACCGGGAGGCCTTGAGAAAAGCCCTCGCGGAAGGGATCATCGACACCATAGGCTCAGACCACGCCCCTCATCTTCTGACGGAGAAAGACCGCCCCTATCTCACCTGCCCGTCCGGCATCCCGTCCGTGCAGCAGTCTCTGTCGGTGACGATGACCGTGGCCGGAATGTACAACGAAGGCAGGAATCCGGAAGAGGAGGCTCTGATCACTCCGTCCCGGATAGCCTCGGCGTTTTCGGAGAAACCTGCGGAGATCTTCAGGATCAAAGACAGAGGAACTCTGAAGGCCGGTAATTTCGCCGACCTCGTCGTGCTGGATCCCGAGAAGACATATTCATTGAAAGAGGTCGCCTACAAATGCGGATGGTCGCCGTATCAGGGGATGCGGCTGACGGGAACGGTGGAGATGGTCTTCGTCAACGGGCGGCTGGCGGTGAAGGACGGCGCGCTTGTGGTGGACGCACCCGCCGGACAGAGGCTTGAATTCGAGTAGCCGGAAGGCTGGAATATCTGAAGGGATATTCAGGGAGATTCAGAGATATTCAGGGATATTCAGGAACGTTCAGAAGGCTTCGGGGCTTTTGCTTCGAAGCTTTTTCATTTTCCGCAGTCAGACGGGCAGCGCTGGGAAAGGACTATGCCGACGACGGCGACCAGGACTCCAAGCCACTGGAGCAGACAGAGATGTTCCCTGCCGATGATCTCGGCGACAAGGGCAGTGGAGATGCACATAGTGGCCAGGAAGACGCTGGACTTGGCCACGCCCAGTTTCTTGATGGTCATCGCCCAGAGCGAGAACGCAAGGCTCGAGCAAAGCAGAGCCAGGCAGAGTATCGGCTTCAGCACCTCCCAGGAAAGAAGCCTAGCGTCAAAGTTCTCGATGCCCTTGGTGAAGAAGAACGGCAGGAAATAGACCGTACCCAGCAGGAACTGGTACATCACGATAACCTGCGGCTTGTAGCCGTCGGAGAGCAGTTTGGTGAACGAGGCGTGGCCCACTTCGGCGAACACCGCGATCGCAAGAAGAATAAGACCTAGGACGAAATTGTCCGGCGTGGCGCATTCCGAGCTCTGTTTAAGCAGCACCAGACAGATGCCGCCGAGGGTTATGGCTATGCCGAAGATGTTGAGTTTCGTGATGCGTTCCTTAAAGAAAAGGAAGCCGGCCGCTACCGAGAAAATCGGCACGGAGGCGATGATCATCGAACTGATGGTCGGAGAACCGGTCTCCTTGATGCCGTAGGTCTCGCAAAGGAAGTAAATCAGAGGCTCGAAAAGGGCGAGCAAGGCGAACTTCCAGATGTCCTGTCTCGCCATCCAGCGGAACTGCCTCGTCAGAACATTGAAAATCAGCAGGATAGTACCTGCGATTAGGATTCTGATCGGCACGAAGTAGAAAATCGGCACATCGAGAGCGATCAGACGGTCGCTCCAGATGTAGGACATTCCCCAAAGAATTATCGCGAAGGCGGAGACAAGATAAATCACCACCTTGTTGTCACATACGCTTTTCATTCCGCTCATAAAACCATCGGTTATCTTACGATATTGCAAAGATAAGCAATTTTTCCTTACAAAACGGAAGAATATTCATTTATTCAGCGACATTTTCTTTGAAAGCGATGAGTCTCAGCGCCTTCCAACACCGACCGGTCTTTCCGGAAGGTCAGCGCCTCAGCCTTTGAGGAGACGGAGGGAGATTCTCTTGCGGTCGAGATCCACGTCAAGGACGCTCACGTCCACCTTCTGGTGAAGCTTCACTTTCCGGCCCCGCATCTGGGAGACATGGACCAGACCGTTCTCGTGGATGCCTATGTCCACGAAAGCTCCGAAAGCTGTCACATTCGTGACGATGCCGGGAAGTTCCATCCCCGGTTTAAGGTCATCGATCTCGTGGATGTCATCGGCGAAACTGAACTCCTGCACGCTCTGGCGAGGGTCGCGGCCAGGCTTCGACAGTTCCTTCAGGATGTCGTTGATGGTCGGAAGGCCGAAATCACCTTCTACATAGGACTCCGGCTTTATCCTGGCTATAAGTTCCTCATTGCCGACCAGTTCCTTGGTCGTGACACCGAGGTCGGAGGCCATCCTGTCCACGATGTGGTAGCACTCCGGATGCACGGCGGAGTTGTCAAGCGGGTTCTCGGCATCGTGGATCCTGAGGAAGCCGGCGCACTGCTCGAAGGCCTTCGGGCCGAGTTTCGGGACTTCCCTGAGCTGTTTTCTCGAGGTGAACCCGCCGGTGGAATCACGGTAGGCCACGATGTTCGAGGCCAGGGACGGGCCTATGCCAGAGACATAACTCAGAAGATAAGGGCTGGCCGTGTTCAGGTTGACCCCGACGCTGTTCACGCAAATGACGACGGTGTTGTCCAGCTTCTCGCGGAGCAGGTTCTGGTCGACATCGTGCTGGTACTGCCCCACACCGAGGGACTTAGGGTCGATCTTGACGAGCTCGGCCAAAGGATCCATCAGACGGCGGCCGATCGAGACAGCTCCCCTGACAGTCACGTCCTCGTCGGGGAACTCCTTGCGGGCCACCTCGGAGGCCGAATAGATCGAAGCTCCGTCCTCGCTGACGGTGTAGACCTTGACATTCTCCGGGATGCCAACCCTCTTGATGAAATCCTCCGTCTCCCTCGAAGCCGTGCCGTTGCCGATCGCGATGACCTCGACTCCATAGTCCTCGATCATCGAAGCGACGGCCATTATCGACTTAACCTTCTCATTCTGAGGAGGATGAGGGAATATGATTTCGTGATGCAGCAGCCGTCCCCTCTCGTCGAGGCAGACTATCTTGCACCCGTTGCGGAATCCGGGATCTATGGCCATCGTGCGTTTCTGGCCGACAGGCGGAGAAAGCAGGAGCTGGGTCAGGTTGTCGCCGAAGACAGCGACGGACTCCTTGTCAGCCTTCTCCTTGGCTTCCTTGAGGATCTCGTTGGTGATCGATGGCTCGAGAAGACGCTTGAACGCGTCGTCGACAGCCTCCCTGACCTGGCCGGCCAGCTTGGCTCCGGGATAGCGGTGTTCCTGACAGAAATCGTAGTAGATCTTGTTGCCGCATTTCTCGGAGTCAGCGTCAAGCCCCACGGACAGGAAACCTTCGTTCTGGGCGCGGAGAATCGCCAGAAGATTGTGCGAAGGTATGCGCTGGAGCGGCATCGAGAAATTGAAATAGGTGCGGTACTTCGAAGCCTCGGCATTACCAGAGGCCGCCTTCGTCGCCTTCGACTCGATTCTTCTTGTCCTGAATATGTGTCTGAGGCTCTCCCGGACAGTGGCCGATTCGGAGAGCCGTTCGGCGATTATGTCCCTGGCCCCGGCAAGAGCGTCCTGCACGGAAGCGACCTTGTCACCGACATATTTGCCGGCCTCGGCCTCGGGATCGTTGACGGCCACGTTCCACATCTTGTCAGCCAGAGGCTCAAGGCCGTTCTCCCTGGCAACGGTGGCGCGGGTGCGGCGTTTCGGCCTGTAAGGCAGATAGATGTCCTCCAGCTCGCTGGAGACCACGCAGTTCTCTATCGAAGTCCTCAACCCGTCCGTAAGTTTGCCCTGTCCCTCGATCGTGGACAGAATGCCGGACTTGCGTTTCTCCATCTCAGTGAAGACATCGCTCCAATGCTTGATCTCGGCGACGGCCACGTCGTCCAGTCCACCGGTCTTCTCCTTACGGTAACGGCTGATGAACGGGATCGTTCCCCCTTCCTCAAAAAGATGGATGCAGTTCTCGACCTGCCAGTCTTTGACACCCAGCGTACGGGCTATGTGTTCTATGTAGATTGTTTTCATTCAAGTGTTTTTAATTTTGTGACAATCAAGGGATTCCGTATTCTGCCCAGCCTCCGCCGTCAATCCTGCGAGACGACCTTCAGTTCGTCCCTGTAGACAGAGAAAATCTTCGACTTCGAGACGAAGCCCACATAAGTCCTGTCCTCCCGCACCACCGGAAGGTTCCAGGCCGAGGTCACCTCGAATTTCCTCATAACGGAATCCATCTTCTCATCTTCGTAGACATATTCCTCGGCGCTCCGCATGAAGTTGAACACGTGCAGGGTCTCATATTCATCGGTCCTGAACATGTCCTTGCGGATGCTTTCGAGGGAGACATAGCCCTGGAAGCGGTCCTTGGAGTCAAGCACAGGGAAAATGTTTCTGGTAGATTCAGAGACGACGTCGACGAGGCGGCCCAGAGTGTCGTCAATCTTCACCGTGGAGAAGTCGGTCTCTATCACGTCCGAGACCTTGAGAAGGGTCAGGACGGCCTGGTCGCTGTCGTGCGTGAGCAGTTCGCCCTTCTGGGCTATACGCTTGGTGTAGATCGAATATTTCTCGACGATACGGGTCGTGCCGAAAGCTATGGTCGATGTCAGAATCAAAGGAAGGAACAGTTCATAACCTCCTGAAATCTCGGCGATAAGGAAGATAGCGGTCATCGGGGCCTGCATCACTCCGGCCATCAGTCCGGCCATCCCGACCAGCACGAAGTTCTGCTCGGGCACGTAGGTCAGAGTCCCTCCGAAAAGCAGGTTCATCGTCCTGGCCACCACGAATCCGGCCACGGCTCCCACGAAAAGCGTAGGGCCGAAAGTTCCGCCCACTCCCCCTCCGGCGTTGGTCAATGTCATCGAGAAGACCTTGAGCAGGAGAATCAGCAGGAAGAAGACCGGCACCGACCACCGGCTGCCGGTCAGGAAAGCCAGCGGGGTCTGGCCGTCTAGAGAGATCTCCCTGCCGTTGAGAAGGCCGCCGAGAGACTCGTAGCCCTCGCCGTAGAGCGGAGGGAAAAGGAAGATCAGCACGCCCAGACCTACCGCGCACAAAGCCCATTTGAGGTAGGTGTTCTTCATCTTGCCTATCTTGTCCTCAAGGTGCAGTGTCGTCCTTATGAAATAGATCGAGCAGGCTCCGCAGAAAAGACCCAGGACGATGTAGAACGGGATGTTCTTCATAGCGAACGGGGTAAGGGTGCACTCGAACGGGGTCGAGTCCCCGAGGAACGCGTAGGACATCACTGTGGCCGACACCGTGGCGAGCAGCAGCGGCATCATCGATGTCATCGAGATGTTGAACAGCAGGATCTCCAGCACGAAAAGCACACCTGCGAGAGGAGCTTTGAATATGCCGGAAACGGCCGCGGCCGCCCCGCAGCCCAGAAGTATGGTCATGCTCCTGTAGGACAGGCCGAAATACTTGGCGAAATTGGAGCCGATGGCCGCCCCCGTGTAGACGATCGGAGCCTCCGCTCCTACTGATCCGCCGAATCCGATGGTCACGGAGCTGGCCGCGACGGAAGACCACATGTTGTGGGGTTTGATTCTGGATTCGTGTCTGGAGACGGCCTGGAGAGCCTTCGTCACTCCGTGGCCTATGTTGTCCTTGATGACGAACTTGCAGAAGAGCATCGCCAGAAACATTCCGACTCCCGGAAGGACAAGGTAGTACAAAGCGCCGTCAAGCACTCCGCCGACGGCCTCGCCGAGACCTTTCTGGATCAGGGCGATCAAGGTTTTCAGCAGCACGGCGGCAAGGCCTACCACGATTCCGACCAAAAGGCTGAGAATCAGCAGCTGGTTTCTCTCCGACAAGCGGGCTATTGGGTTGAACTTTGTCATATTTGTACAAATTTAGTTATTTTTGCGGATATGAAAAAGCTTATAGTGTCATTGGTTGCGTCCTTGTTGGTGGCCCTGCTCGGGATCATCGGACTCAACATATTCAAAAACACCGGCCCGCGTGAAAGGGTCAAGGCCGAGAACGGGAGCAAGATAATCGTCGAAGAACTTAGCTTCTACAAGGGAAGCGACAAGATTTTCGGCAAAGTCTACAAGCCGGCCGACGAGAAAGGCAATTTCCCCGATTCACTCGGGGCAAGGCCCGTCGTGGTCTTCTTCCACGACCCGATGAAGTCCTCCTACCCCGAGACTTTCATCAAATCCCTCGTGCCTCAAGGCCTTGTAGGTTTCACGGCCGCCATCCACGGGAAAGAGAAAGAGGTTGAGTTCCTGGTGAAGAAGATCGGCAAGGAGAAGTTCGCGGACTCGGACCGGATCTACCTTGTCAGCGACACGGCCTGCTCAGAGGTAGTGGTCAAGGCCGCCGCCAAGCTGAAAGGAGCCGCCGCGGGGCTTGTCCTGATCGAGCCGGAACTCAGCGAAAAGACGACTTCCACTCTGGACAGGCTCAAGTACGAGACTCTGACCATAGACGCTTCGAAGAAAGCCTCGGCCAAGACGGAGACTCTTGACTATCTTGAACTTATGGGGGCGCTGAAATAATGGCGGCTACCAGATTCGGAATCATAGGGACCGGCCGCATCAGCGACTGGGTCTTGAAGGGTGCCGTCCTTGACCCCCGCTTCAAGGCGGTGGCCGTCTGCTCCCGGACACAGGAGAAAGGCGAAGCCTTCGCCAAGGCGCACGGCATAGGGAAGGTCTACACAGATGTCGTGAAGATGGCTGAAGACCCCTGCGTCGACGCGGTCTACATCGGCACGCCCAACAACACCCACCGAGACCTTGCTGTCAAATGCCTTGAGCGAGGCAAACACGTCCTCTGTGAGAAACCTCTCGCCTCCAATGCACAGGAAGCCAGAGAGATGGCGGCCGCGGCGGAAGCGAACGGGGCGATGCTGATGGAGGCGATGATCTCCACCCTGAACCCGAATTTCAGGGCCGCGGCGCAGAGACTGTCCGTCCTCGGGACTCCCCGCCACTACTTCGCCACCTTCTGCCAGTATTCCTCGAAATACGACCTTCTCAAACGGATAATCGCCGGAGAGGACAGTTCACCCGTGCCGAGTTCCTTCAACCCGGACCGCTCCGGCGGTGCCCTGATGGACATCGGCATCTACACCATCTACCCTATGGTCGCCCTCTTCGGAGCGCCGTCTTCCGTCAAGGCCAACATCACCACCTGCAAGGTGCCGACCCCTGAAGGGCGGAAAGCCATCGACATCCAGGGCAGTGTGCTTTTTGAATATCCAGGGATGGAAGCCGCTGTGGCATATTCAAAGATCGCCGACTCGGCTCTCCCTACGGAAATCGCCTGTGACGGAGGGACTATCTCGCTGGACCAGGTACACATAGCCCGCCGGTGCTGGATGACCCGGCGAGGCGCGCCCACTTCCGGCCGCGCCTCAGGTCCTGCGGCCGTGGACATCTCCGTGCCGGGCGACACCGACGAGTACCTCTGCGAGTTCAGGGAATTCATCGACACCCTCGAGACTGGCAGGCGCGGGTCTTCCGTCAACACTCTCGCCACCTCCATCGCCGTGGCGGAGGTCATGGACGAGATAAGGCGGCAGGCAGGGGTTGTCTTCCCCGCCGACGCGTCGAAGTAGGCCAGTGCGTCATACTCGCCGCCGCATACGCTGAAAAACAAAAGAGTCCGCCGGGAAATTCTCCGGCGGACTCTTCCATATTCATTAAAAATCAACTACTTGTAAAGGAAGCGGCGGATGCTCATCTTCGGGGTCTTCTCGAACGGCTGGTCCACGATCTCGACTTTCGTGATCTGGCTGTAGTTCGGAAGCTGCTTGTTGGAATTGATGCGGATGCGCTCAGGCAGGTCGGCGATGGCCTCCTGGTCGAGTCCAGCTTTCTTCATTCCCTCCTGGTCGAGATAAACCAAGGCCACAAGGCGTGAAGAACGGTCCACGACGACGGACTCCTGCACATAAGGCTGGTTGTTCACGACAGCTTCGACCTCCTCAGGGTAGATGTTCTGGCCGTTGGCGGAAAGGATCATCGACTTGCAGCGTCCCTTGATGAAAAGGTTGTTGTCCTTGTCGAACAGGCCGAGGTCACCGGTGCGGATGAAGCCGTCCTCCGTGAACAGGTTGGCCGAAGCCTCCTCGTTCTTGTAGTAGCCGAGGCAGATGTTCTCGCCCTTCGCCTGGATCTCGCCGACGATGTGGAGAGGGTCGTCGGAATCGATCCTCACGACAGCGCAATCCACCGGTTTGCCGCAGGAGCCGGCCACATACTTGTCGCTGTTCTCATAAGCGAGAAGCGGCGCTGCCTCCGTCATTCCGTAGCCCACCGTGTAAGGCAGCCTGATCTTTCTGAACCACTTCTCAACCTCAGGATTGACAGCCGCACCGCCCATGATGAACTCCTGGACCTCGCCTCCGAAAGCGGCGATCATTCCCTCGCGGATCTTGTTGAACACTATTCTGTTGACCCCTGGGATCTTGGTCAGGACCTTGACCACCGGCTTGTCAAGCACAGGCTTCACTTTGGACTTGAAAATCTTCTCCATCACGAGCGGCACGGTGATCAGCTGGTAAGGCTTCACCTCCTGGAACGCCTTCATCAGGGTGCTCGGAGTCGGAGCCTTGCCGAGCCAGTAGATCGACGTACCGTTGCAGAGCGGGTAGATGAACTCGGTGACAAGTCCGTACATGTGCGCCATAGGCAGCATAGAGATCATCTTGTACTTGTCCGAAGTAGGACGATGCACCTGGCTGTACTCGATTGTGGCGCAGAAGTTCCTGTAGGTCAGCATCACGCCCTTAGGGTTGCCGGTCGAGCCGGATGTGTAGTTGATGACGGCGAGGTCGTCCCAGTTGTCCACAGGGTAGACCACGTCCTCCGGGCCGAATCCGTCAGGATACTTCTCTGCGAAAGCCTTCTCGACGCTGTCCCAGGCTTCCTGCACGGAAGGATCGGCGCAGTAGAGGAGCTGAAGCTTGTCCACATCCACGGCGAAACGCATCTCAGGCATCGCCTTCTGATCCAGCTTGGCCCACTTGTCTCCGTTCGTCAGAAGAGCGACGCTGTCGGAATGGGTCACAAGACGTTCGACGCTGTCCGGCGTGAAATCAGCCAGGATAGGGACTACGACAGCCTCGTAGGTGTTGACCGCCAGATAGGACATTCCCCAGCGGGCGCTGTTTTTCGCCCAGAGGCCGATGTGGTCGCCTTTCTTCACTCCGACCTTCTGGAAGAAAATGTGGAGTTTCTCGATGTGCGTCGCCATCTGGGCGTAGGTGAACGACTCACCGCCCAGGGTGTTCAGGGCAGACTTGTCCCAGTACTTTCTTGTCGCGTTCTGAAGCCGCGATAAATAATGATCCATTTTCTATTTCAGTTTTTTGTTGCCAAAGTTGTTATCAGCAAACAAAATTAACTCAATCAGAATGATTCTTCAAAAGAATAAATATTATATTTGCAGAAATCGGTTATTTGTGGCGAAATTATGAAAAATACCCCTATTGTAGCGCTGATTTACGACTTCGACGGGACGCTCTCTCCCGGAAACATGCAGGAATTCGGGTTCATCCAGGCGGTCGGGAAGACACCCGAGGAGTTCTGGAGGATGAGCGATGGAATCGCCGTCGGCCAGGACGCCAGCAATGTCCTCTCCTACATGAAAATGATGTTCGACGAGGCGAAAAAGAACGGCATCCGGCTCAGGCGGGAGAGTTTCCGCGAGTTCGGCCGCCACATCGAACTCTTCGACGGGGTGAAGGAATGGTTCTCCATGGTCAATGAATATGGTGCCTCGAGGGGTGTGGTCATAGAACACTACATCAACTCCTCCGGCCTCAAGGAGATCATCGAGGGCAGCCCGATAGCCAAGGAATTCAAACACGTCTTCGCCAGCGCTTTCATGTACGACGAGTCGGGCGAGGCCGAGTGGCCGGGCATCGCGGTGGACTACACGGCCAAAACCCAGTACATCTTCAAGATCAATAAAGGAATCTTCAACGCCCACGACAACAAGATGGTCAACGAGAGCGTGGCCGAGGACAAGAAGAGAATCCCCTACCCGCAGATGATCTACTTCGGCGACGGAGAAACCGACATCCCGTGCATGAAGATCGTGAAGATGTTCGGCGGCCACGCCGTGGCTGTGTACAATCCCGCCAGCCCCAAGAAAAAGGCCTTCGCCAAGACCCTGCAGCGGCAGGGCCGCGTCAATTTCACCGTTCCTGCCAACTACACGAAAGACAGCAAGACCTACAAGGTCGTCTGCGCCATAATCGACAAGATCATAGCCGACTGGCAGCTCAAACGCCTCGAGAAGTCCCGCTGACGGCAGGGCTAAGCCTTCGCGGCGGATGACATCGCGAGCTTCCGGAGCTTGCTGCGGCGCAGGGTGACAAGAATATCGCCTTCCTCCAGAATGGTCTTCCCGTCAGGTATAAGGCGTTCCTTGCCGCGCTGTATCAGCACCAGAAGGCAGTCCTCCGCTGCTGAATATTCCTTTACACTCTTGCCTATCAGCCTGTCTCCTTCGATAAGGGAATAGTACATAAGGGAGTGTTCGCCCTTGTCCTGATAGGCCCTTGTGAGCAGCACCACCTCGTCGCCCACTTCGAGACAGGTGTTCCCGACCGGGATTATCTGCTTGTCGGCACGGAGAACCAGCACCACCAGGCATTCCTGAGGAAGACCCAGTTCTCGGATGCGTTTCCCGTTCCATCCGCTCTTCTCCGTCACGCGGATGCTGCCGAACGAGATTTCGGACAGCTCCTGGAAATCGCTGAACGTGGTCATCACATCCTCCGAGGAGTCCGTCATCTTGCAAGCCTTCGCCACCGCCGGCACGAGCGAACCCTGCAAAGCGATGGAAAGCAGCACTATGCAGAACACTATGCTGAAGATATCGTGGTCCAGCGAAGCGCGGGACGAAAGAATCATTATCGCGAACACAATGGACGCCGCTCCGCGGAGTCCCACGAAAGAAATGAGCGCCTGCTGACGGGCCGGATACTTTCTGAACGGAGCCAACACTCCCAGCACCGACAGAGGACGGGCCGCGACGGTAAGGAACAGGAATATGGCGACCGCCGGAACCAGCGCCTCAAGCAGACTGGCAGGATTGGCCAGCATACCGAGCAGGAAGAAGATCACTATCTGCATAAAAGAGGTGATGGCGTCGAAGAACCCCACCAGGGATTTCTTTCCCTCGTACTCCACATTGCCCAGATATATTCCTACTATATAGGCGCTTAAGAAACCGTTGCCTCCTATCAGGGTCGGGAGAGCGTAGGACAGCAGCGCGATGGAGATGAAGAGCAGAATGTCAAAGCCGTTGTTTTTAAGCTTTATTTTCTTTATCACATTGACCGCAACGAAAGCGATGCCAAGTCCCCACATCACGCCGAAAACGATCTGAGAGATGATGTTCCAGACCACGCCGCCCACCGAGATGGAGCCTCCCACAAGAGAAAGCGTCACGGAAGTAAGCATATATGACATAGGGTCATTGGAGCCGCTTTCCACCTCGATGAGCGGTGCTGTGTTGTTCTTCAGTCCGAGTTTTCTGGTCCTGAGGATGGAAAACACCGAAGCGGCGTCGGTAGAGCTGATAACCGCCCCCATAAGGAAGCTCTCGACCCAGGCCCATTTCAGGACGAAGTGGCAGAACAATCCGACAAACGCGGCGGTGAGGAAGACCCCCGCGGTGGCAAGCAGCCCCGCCTCCGCGACTACAGGTCTGGCGGCCTTCCACCTGGTGCCGAATCCGCCATAGAACATAATGAATATGAGGGCTATGGTACTGACATCCCCGACAAGCCAGGCGTTTTTCACCGCAAAATCGCTGTCGTTGCATCCGTAAGCCAGACCCAGCATAAGGAAGAACAAAAGGACGGGGATTCCAAGCCTGCTGGAAACCTTGTTCAGGAACACGCAGATCACTATTATAACGGCGAAGACCAGTAGCAGAGACGGCATAGGACTATGATTCCAGAAATTTCACAAAACGATTTCTGACATCCGTTCGCTCACCGACGTCAGAATACCCGCGAATTTAGGAAAATTAGCGATGACAGGAAACATCCCGCCCCCCTTTCAGCAAGAATTCTGACAGATTCAGGACCTTAAGCCCCCGCCAAAGCGGCCGGGTGCAGTTTCGGCCGAGGAGTCAACGTCGGTAGATTCTGTCCAGTTCCGCCTTGCTGAAACGCCTGAACCGGGCCTGCCAGTATGCGGACTTCTCCCCGTCGAATTCGCCACGGTCAATTTCCGATTCCTTCCCGGCTTTGTGGAGGATGGTGTTGTTGCCGTCTCCCATATGCTCGGCCCAGGTCAGCTCGGCGAAAGGCGAATCCTGCCGCTGCCCGATGTGGTGCAGCTCATAAGGATCACCGTTGGCATCCCGCGGAGGATACCCCTCCCCGATCAGGTCAGCGTTGTTGTACTCGGCCCACTTGTCATAGTTCTTCAGACCCTGCTGCGCACTTGTCCGCAGCCAGGTGTTCCGCCGGATTGAATAGTCCGCCCAGTCGATGTCTGTCCGGATGAGCGCCGGCCGCCCCCCGACTATGGCCTCCTTGAGACCCGCCTTGATATAGATCGAAGCCTCCTCCATCGACCCGATGTTCGACAGAATCCGGTCAGACCATCCCGTCC
>CAVEYE010000169.1:0-3446 GCA_963619595.1 bacterium
GAGAAGAACGGGGAAGTGGTTGACTACCAGCTTGTCTATGTGGACGACTACCTCCGGCAGCAGCTTGACTACGGAAAGAAATACAGAACGCTCTAACCTTTCCGGCAGGGTATGGACAAGGTCACGGACAAGGTCACGGACAAGGGTATGGACAAGGGTATGGACAAGGTCACGGACAGTATTCTGAAAGGCTATTCCTCCTATCTGAGGATAGAACGTGCGATGTCGGCCAACACCGTGTCGTCATATTCATCGGACCTGAAGGAATTTTTCGCCGCCGTCGCCTCCGCTCCCCGCGATGTCACCACGCAGGACATCGTCGGCTACCTGTCTTCAAACGGGAAACTTTCCAAGCGTTCGCAGGCCAGGGCCATCAGCGCCCTTCGCTCCTTCTTCGACTATCTCGTGATGGAGGGGGAGAGGGCCGAAAACCCCTGCGACGCTGTGGAATCTCCGAAGAAAGGCCGCTATCTGCCGTCGGTACTGTCGGTCGAAGAGGTCGAGGCCATAATGGATTCCGTAGACCTTTCATCCTCCACAGGCCGCCGCGACCGTGCAATCCTAGAGGTCCTCTACGGCTGCGGGCTGCGGGTCTCCGAGGCTGTGGGTCTAAGAATATCCTGCGTCTATCTCGATGATTCCTTCGTGCGGGTGGTCGGCAAGGGCGACAAGGAACGCATAGTGCCGATGGGAGAGATGGCGGTCTCCGCCATAAATGACTACCTCGCCGTCCGTCCTGCCCCGGCTTCGGCGGAGTTCGACGACATCCTTTTCCTCAACCGTTTCGGCAAGTCGCTCAGCCGGATATCGATGTTCAACATGGTCAAGAAGCAGGCGATGCTGGCCGGAATCCACAAGGAGATCTCCCCCCACACCTTCCGGCATTCCTTCGCCACCCACCTGGTCGAGAACGGAGCAGACCTGCGAGTGGTCCAGGATATGCTCGGCCACGAGAGCATCACGACGACGGAGATCTACACCCACATCGACAGGTCGACCTGGCAGCGCTCCATCCTCGAGCATCATCCCCGAGGTTCAAAGCCTTGATGTAGAGCGGTTTCCTTAGGAGAGACTCATCTTCCCGCGATCCGGCACCGGGCCAGTTTCGCTCCTTTCTCCGGCTCGAGGATCCCCGCTTCAAGCAGAGCCTCGACGCTCCATCCCGACGGGGGAGTGTTCTCCCTGAATATGACAATGCTTCTCGCCGCCCGCTTCCCGATGTAGGGATGGGCGGCGAGTTCCTTTTCAGGAAGTGTCCATAATGAATATGCCTTGACACCGGCCGTGTCCACTTCGATGAGGTCTTTCAGGCCGTCGAACTTCTCCTGGTCGAAATGCCAGATGTCCATAAGTTGCTCGGGGTAGGAATATCCTCCCAGATCCTTCCGGTAGGAGACCATCTTCCCGGCGAAGAACTTGCCGATGCCGGGCAGGGTCTGGAAGGTGGCCGAATCGGCCGAGTTCAGTTTTATCCTTGGGATGTCGATGTACTTTTCCAGCCTGCGGAAGACCGAATCCTCCACAACGTAGGACTTCGCAAAATCGCTTTTCCGCCTGAACCTGCCGCCTTTCTGCCTGTAGTTGTCGATGGCCTGGGCCTGTTTCTGCGTGAAGCCGAGACGCATCAGGTCGTCGATGCCGGCGGTGTTGGGGTCGAACTTGAAGCACTCGTACCGTCTTTCCTGGTGCTGCCGCCTGATCCGGACAGCGGCGGGGGAGTGGTCCGATTCCTTGTGAATATGTCCGCTCTGTCCCTGTCCGTTTCCTTTGAACCGTGACCTGGCTGTCCTGCTGTGTGACCCTGAAGTCCTTGAAGTCCCGGAAGTGTCGCCGGACCTTGCCGCCGGCGGGTTTTCCGGATAGCCGTCGGCATATTCATAGATCCCGTCCGGGTCTTGGCGGACGAAGACTGTGTCGGGATGGTCGTGATTGGCGATGAGGCGGGTGACAGAGGCTTTGTGGATGAAAAGCGCCGCCTGGTAGCCTACAATGAGGAAGAGCAGGGCTACGGCTCCGATGACGAACGATGCTGAAGGCCTTCCGGCCTCCTTGTCTTTCTTTGAGTTTTCCATTTCATTTTGAGTTTAAGTCTGAGTTTAAGTCTGAGTTAATTCCGGCTAGTCCTGATGACCGGTTTTCCGCTTTAATCAGGATCCTGCGGCCCGCTCCTCTCTTTCGCCTTCTTCACGGGAGCACCGGCCACGATGATCACTATCTCGCCCTTCGGTTCGTGTTCCTTGAACCAGCCGGTCACTTCCTGAAGCGTGCCCCGGCGGTGTTCCTCGTGGATTTTCGAGATTTCCCTCGCCACTGAACACCCGCGGTCCGGGCCGAAATGTTCAATGAACTGCTCAAGTGTCTTCACCAGTCGGTAGGGGGATTCGTAGAAGACCATTGTCCGCGGCTCTTCCGCAAGGGTTCTGAGCAGGGTCTGCCTGCCTTTCTTGACAGGCAGGAAGCCCTCGAAGCAGAACCTGTCGCAAGGCAGCCCCGACGAGACTATCGCAGGGATGCAGGCCGTCGCTCCGGGAAGCGTCTGCACCTCGATCCCTTCGGATGCGCAGGTCCTTGCGAGCAGGAAACCCGGGTCGGAGATCCCGGGAGTGCCGGCGTCGCTGATCAGCGCCACGTTCTCTCCGGCAAGTATCCGCTCCTTGATGAGTTCGACGGTCTGATGCTCGTTGAACTTGTGGTGCGACTTGAGCTTGCCGCCGATGTCGTAGTGGTGCAGAAGAACCGAACTTGTGCGGGTGTCCTCGGCGAGGATCAGGTCGACCTCCTTGAGGATCCTCACGGCGCGGAACGTCATGTCTTCCAGATTGCCCACAGGGGTCGGCACTATGTAGAGGATTCCAGCCATCTTATTGTTTTATAATGATAACCCACGGACGATGCTTTCCGGACGTGGGATAAGGCACTTTGTCACAGGTATTTTGTCTCTTGCGGAAGATGGACTACTGAAGTTTGCGGCGTACGGCCATCATCAGCCTGTAGACAGGCTCGGAGTTCATGTTCCATTCCGGGAAGTTGGTCTGGACATAGGCCACTGCCTCGTCGAGCGAAGCCATGGCGTTGAACGCTGCGATGGTGTTCTGGAAGAGCATCGGATCCTCCCTGAAGAGGACGTTGATGAGCAGCACCCTGTCGTTGAGGGAGATGGCGCTGATGATGTTCTTTACCTGCGTGCCTGGGCGGTCAACCCTCCAGGCCTGCTTCTCGGCCATCACATCCATCACGGCTCCGCCGGCGTTCTGCGCATCGATGAGGGCCTTCTTCTTTCTGGACGGTTTCTCTTCTTTCGGTTCTTCTGCAGCAGGGACGGCCGCTCCGAAGACATCGTCGGCCGGGAGGTCGTCGTCGAACGGCAGGTCATCGGAAGGCAGGTCGGCGGCAGGCGTGTCGATTGCCGGTGTGTCGGTGGCCGGCAGATCTTCTGTCGGCAGGTC
>CAVEYE010000169.1:3461-10612 GCA_963619595.1 bacterium
CGGCAGGTCTTCCTCCGTCAGGCTGTCCGAAGGCATTTCTGACGGGATGTCGTCCGGAAGGTCTGAAACCTCCAGCCCGTTTTCCGGCTCTTCGGCAACGGCAGGCTCTTCAACGATGGCAGGCTCAGGCTCGTCCGTTGCCGCCGGCTCGACAGCCTCCATCGCAGTCTCCGGCTCCGGCTCATCCGCGATGACCGGCTCATCCGCCGCTTCAGGTTCTTCAACAACAGCCGGCTCTTCAGCAATGTCAGCTTCCTGCCCGGCTTCCGGAACGGCCCCGGACCCGGCGGCTTCCTCGGCGGAAGCCGCGACAGGGACCTCGACCGCCGCGGCGGCCGACACCGGTTCGATTCCCGGAATCGAGATGTCGATAGGGGACTCGTCGATCATCTCCACCGGCTCGTCATCCTGCGGGACGACGCTTCCGGACATCATTCCTCTGATCTCGTCCTCGAGAGCCTCGAGTTCCCTTTTTATGTTGCTGATTCTTTCCAGAGCGAAGGAAAGTTTGCTGTCATCGATGTTTCCCATAATAAAAAACACTATCTTTGTAAGGATAATAGATTATTTCAACAAATCTAACGAAATGTTTTCAGAAAACATAAAAAATAACGGATGTATTGAGGTTATCTGCGGCTCGATGTTCTCCGGAAAGACAGAGGAACTGATCCGCAGGATCCGCAGGGCTAAGTTCGCCAATCTCCGCATCGAGATTTTCAAGCCTACCATCGACACGAGATATTCAGAGGACGACGTGGTCTCCCACGATTTCCACAAGATTCCGTGCCACAGCGTAAAAGACCCGAAGGAGATGCTGAAGGTCGGGCCTGAAGTGCAGGTCGTCGGAATAGACGAGGCTCAGTTCTACGACATGTCCCTCGTCGAGGTGGCGCAGACTCTTGCCGACCGCGGCGTCAGGGTGATCATCGCAGGACTTGACACGGATTACCGCGGCAAGCCGTTCGGACCGATGCCTTACCTTATGGCCGTGGCCGAGGAGGTCCGGAAGGTTCACGCCATCTGCGTGCGCTGCGGCAGCCTGGCGAACCATTCGCACAGGCTCTCGCACAGCACGGAACTCGTGGTTCTCGGTGAGAAGGATGCCTACGAGCCGCTCTGCCGGGAGTGCTACAACAAGGCCATAGCCGAGGAGTCGGCCGCCAAGTAGGGCCTCCGTCCATTAGAAGTCCTGTTCAAGGGAAGAATCGTTCAAAACGGTTCCGCATTTTTGAAATTTCGTTAAATCATCTATATTTGCAGGCGGATTTCCGCTGATGCCGCGGAATCCCTTGTTGTTTTAGGGTGGCATCGACATTGACAGAAGACATTTATTATTTTTAACATTATGGCTTACAAGATTTCAGAGACTGATTGCGTAGCTTGCGGTACTTGCGCAGGCGAGTGCCCTCAGGGCGCTATCCACGAAGGTGACGTTTACACCATCGATCCAGATGCATGCGTTGACTGCGGCACTTGCGCCGACGCCTGCCCGATGGGAGCTATCCATCCTGCAGAGTAATACTTTGCCGGACAAAAACCAAGCGGGAAAGTCTCGACGAGGCTTTCCCGCTTTTTATGTTTCACCACAGCGGACTTCCATCCGCTTCCCGGTTATCTTTCCAGCCAGGAGAGGAACTCGTCGGCGCGGGAGCGGCTGACGGTTAGGTCGGGGGAGTCCCTGAGATTCGAGGAGATCAGCACCTTTGGGGCGATGCGGAGACGGCCACCGATAAGTTTCGTGACCAACCACCGCGGCACCGCCCACTGGTGGATGGTCGGCCCGCCTCGTCTGGTATATTCATTGACCTATTGTCAGAGGACCGTCAGGTTGAAGTTCCTCCAGAGGAGTTTGATGTTGTTGCCGTCGTGGATCTGCAGCATGATGCGGCCGTCCTTCGAGCCGATAAGGGAGTCGTCGATGTCGACCATCTGCTCTCCGTTGAGCCAGGTCTTCACGTTGTCGCCTTCTACCCTGAGCCTCAAGGTGTTCCACTCACCTTCCTTGAGAATTTCCTCTTTCTCGCCAGGAATCTGGACCAGCCAGCCGCGGCCGTAGGACTCGTAGATGCCGCCGGTGTCGCTTCCCTTCGGGGCCACCTCGCACTGCCAGCCGTTCACGATGTTGTTGCTGAAGCCGCCCTCAACGAACGAATGGAAGAAGAGGCCTGAATTGCCGTTCGAACACTGCTTGAACTCGACTGTCAGGTCGAAGTTCTTGTAATATTCCCTGGTGCCGAGGTAGCCGTAGCGAAGGTCCTCGCCGTTCTCGGTGACAAGGTTGCCCTCCTCGTCGACTCCGGTCCGCATGCTCCCGAAAAGTTCCCATCCGTGCAGGTCTTTTCCGTTGAACAGGCTGACTTGTCTGCCGGCTCCGGTTTCAGGCAGTTCCTTGATCTTGATGTTGCGGAATGAAGCCGGGTCTCCGTGGTCCTGGAGGCAGATGACTCCCTCGTGGGCGAGACCGTATTCAGTCGCCTTGCCCCATTTGCCGGAAGCCTTCCTCTCGAACCAGTCGTCCGTCCAGGCCTCGAACTCGAGGATTTTCTCGCCGTTGAGCCAATGCTCCACGTGGCCGTTGTCGAACACGATCCTGGAGTTGTTCCATTCGCCCTGCGGATTGACATTCATTTTCGCTGAGTCCGGCAGGTGCATGGCATAGTCGACACCGAGTTTCTGCCATTCCTCAAGTTTCGCCGGAGCGTGTACCTCCTCCCAGCCTTCGTTGTCGATGAGCTGGTACTCCGGGCCGGTGACGTAAGGCACGTCGAATTTCGGATTCTCTACGACGTGGTAGAGCATTCCGCTGTTGCCGCCGTGGGTAAGTTTCCAGTCCCAGGACAGCTCGAAGTTGGCGTAGGCCTTGTCCGTCACGATGTAGCCGCAGGCGTCGCCGCCTTTGCCTGAAGCCTGGATGCAGCCGTCCACGACTCTCCATCCGTTGGTGAGTGAGTCTCCGTTGTAGTCGCGCCAGCCGTCAAGGTTCTCGCCGTTGAACAAGAGGACCCAGCCGTCGGCTTCCTCGGCTTTTGTAAGCGTGTTCGGCTTCTCGCCGCACGATGCCATCAGCACCGTCAAGGCCGCCATGGCAATCCCGAAATCAATACATTTCATCTGCTGTTTGTTTTAATGTTATTCCATCAGTTTCTTGTACTTGAAGCGCTTAGGCTCGGCGGAGCCGAGGCGGGACTTGCGGTTCTCCTCGTACTCGGCGTAGTTACCCTCGAAGAAGACGACGTTGCCGTCACCCTCGTAGGCGAGGATATGTGTGGCGATCCTGTCGAGGAACCAGCGGTCGTGGCTGATCACGACGGCGCAGCCCGCAAAACTCTCAAGTCCGTCCTCAAGAGCCCGGATAGTGTTGACATCCACATCGTTGGTAGGCTCGTCCAGAAGCAGGACATTGCCCTCGTCCTTGAGGGTCAGCGCCAGATGGAGCCTGTTTCTCTCGCCTCCTGAAAGGACTCCGCAGAGTTTCTCCTGGTCGGAGCCGCTGAAATTGAACCTTGACACCCAGGCTCTGGCGTTGATGTCCCTGTTGCCCAGACGCACCCACTCGGAGTTGCCTGCGATGGTCTCGAACACAGTCTTGTCAGGGTCTATGCTCTTGTGCTGCTGGTCCACATAGGAGATCTTCACGGTCTCGCCGATGTCGATCGATCCGGCGTCCGGTTTCTCGATGCCCATTATCAGCCTGAAGAGGGTGGTCTTGCCGGCTCCGTTAGGGCCGATGACTCCCACGATGCCCGCCGGCGGCAGTGCGAACGAAAGATGCTCGAACAGCACCTTGTCGCCGTAGGCCTTGGACACATCCTTGAACTCGATGACCTTGTTGCCGAGCCTCGGGCCGTTCGGGATGTAGATCTCGAGATTGGCCTCCTTCTCCTTCGAGTCGGCGGACGCCAGTTTCTCGTAGGCTCCCAGACGGGCCTTCTGCTTGGCCTGGCGGGCCTTCGGGGCCATACGCACCCATTCCAGCTCGTGCTGGAGGGTCTTGCGCCTGCGGCTCTCCTGTTTCTCTTCCATCTCGAGCCTCTTTGTCTTCTGCTCCAGCCAGGAACTGTAGTTGCCCTTCCACGGGATGCCCTCGCCGCGGTCCAGTTCGAGAATCCAGCCGGCGACGTTGTCGAGGAAGTAACGGTCGTGGGTCACGGCGATGACCGTGCCTTTGTACTGTCTGAGATGCGCCTCAAGCCATTGGATGCTCTCGGTGTCGAGGTGGTTGGTAGGCTCGTCCAGAAGCAGGACGTCCGGCTCGCGGAGCAGAAGCCTGCACAGGGCTACCCTGCGGCGTTCACCGCCGGAAAGAGTCGAGACCTTGGCGTCGGAAGGAGGACAGTTCAGAGCGTCCATCGCCCTTTCCAGTTTGGCGTCGATTTCCCAGCCGCCCAGATGGTCGATTTTCTCGGACAGTTCTCCCTGCCTCTCGATCAAGGCGTTCATCTGGTCGTCGTCCATCGGCTCCATGAACTTGAGGGAGATCTCGTTGTATTCATTAAGAACGTCCATCACCTCCTGGACTCCTTCCTGGACGACTTCGATGACCGTCTTGTCCGGATCCATCTGAGGCTCCTGCTCCAGGTAGCCCACGGAATAGCCCGGAGCCCAGACCACCTCGCCACGGTAGGATTTCTCCACTCCGGCGATGATCTTCATCAGCGTAGACTTTCCCGAGCCGTTCAGACCGATGATGCCGATCTTCGCCCCGTAGAAGAATGAAAGGTAGATGTCCTTGAGGATGACTTTGTTGTTGTGCGGGAGGACCTTGCCCACCCCGTTCATTGAAAAGATTATCTTCTCGTCTGCCATATTCACGGTAGATGTTATGTTGTTGTTTGAATATTAATAACTTCCGCCTCCGATGAAACTGCGGATGAGGGAGGTAGGCGGCACTTCCTTGTCTGAGACAGGCACGAAATAGTGCAGGAACTTCAGCAGCCTGTGCGCCTCGTTGTACTCCGGGCAGTTTTTCGGCACGGTCGCGAGGATCCTTTCGGCGTGCGTGCGCAGGACGGCGAACTCGACGAGGTAGGCGGAGTTGAACAGCACGTCCGCATCCTCCTGGTAAGGGTAGATCCACTTCACCTCGGCGTGGCGGACGTTCGGCCAGTTGGAGATGGTCTCCCTCGCGGTGAAGGCCCCCTTCCTGAAGTCCCTCACGATCCTCCGGAGCAGACGGTTGTCGCTCGTCGGGATGCAGTTGTGGCAGTCCAGCGGGATGGAGGTGATGGTGTTTATGAATATCTTGAATTTCTTCTCGTCTTCGACTTTGTCGGTAAGCCGAGGGTTCAGGGCGTGCAGACCCTCGATGATCAGCACTGACCTCTCCCCGAGCTTGAGCCTCTTGCCGTTAAACTCCCTCAGGCCTGTCACGAAATTGTACTCCGGCACCTCGACCTCCTCTCCTCCGATGAGCCTCACGAGGTCTTTCTGGAGGTAGTCGTGGTCGACAGTGTCGAAATTGTCGAAGTCGTAGGAGCCGTCAGGCAGTTTCGGAGTCTCGACCCTGTTGACGAAATAATCGTCGGTCGAGAACGAGACCGGATGCAGTCCGCAGGCCTTCAGCTGGACGCTGAGCCTTTTGCAGACCGTGCTTTTTCCGCTGCTGCTCGGACCGGTGATCAGCACGAGCCTGACAGGCTTGTCCGGGTCGTTGTAGCGCCGCTCGATCTCCTCGGCGATCTGCACGATCTTCTTCTCCTGCAGGGCTTCCGAGATCTGTATCAGGTCGGAAGCGTTGCCGTCGATAATCGATTTGTTGACGTCTCCCACCGTGGTCAGACCCATTATGCGGTTCCACATGTGCGACTCGGAGAGGATCTCGAAAGTCTTCGGCTGGGCCGACAGCGGGGCCAGTTCCTCGGGAGCGTGGCGGTTCGGGACGCGGAGCAATATTCCTTCATGGCAGAAGGAGACGTTGAAGTTCTTGAGGTAGCCGGTGCCCGGCACAAGCTCATCGTAGTAGTAGTCCGTGAAATCTCCAAGGGTGTAGCAGTTGATGTACACCTCGCCGCAGGTCTGCAGCAGCTTTACCTTGTCGAGGTCGCCCGACTTCTTGAACATCTCTATGGCTTTCTCTATCTCGATCTCCCTGCGCACGAAAGGCAGGTCCTCGGCCACGATCTCCCTCATCCTCCTGTCTATGGCCTGCACGTCCTCTCCGGTCAGAGGCTGGCCGTCTTTCTTGATGACGGCGCAGAAATAGCCTTTAGAAATAGGCCGGTGGATCACCACCTTGCTCTCCGGCAGGACATCTCTTGTGGCTTTGCAGAGAAGGAAGCACAGGGACCGGCAGTAAAAGCTGCGTCCGATGTAGGTGCGGTAGTCCAGAAACTCTACGGTGAGATTGTGGAACACTTTGAATTTCAGGCCTTCAGCCACATTGTTGACATTGGCTGCGAGAATGTCGTAGGGTTTGTCGAAATCAAACTCCCGTGCGATGTCCAGAAGAGCCGTCCCTTCCGGGAAGCTTTTGTACCCGCCTGTGTTTTTGCAGTGAATTGTTACCATTTTGTGTAGCGATGATGGAATGTTAACAAAGGTAATAACAAATTCCTGCACAACAAAACGTTCTGGATATGTCTGAGTGCGGTTTCCGGTGATTTTCCTTTCCGGAAGAAGTTATTTTTCCGTCAGTGGCGAATTATGATTAACTTTGTCTGATTTTCGGACAAAATCTAAATAATTATTATAGAAATGAAAAAAGCATTTGTTACAGCCGCGGCGGCTCTCGCGCTTTGCGTCGGAGTGAACGCCCAGCCAGTCCAGAACAAGGTGGCAGATGTGGTCGAGCCGCTCCCTGCCGGAAGCGTGAAGTTCGACGGCTACTTCGACGACGACATCCAGAACTCCATCGAACATTGGGTCAACGGAGTGATGCCTTACGACAAGGTCATCGACTATTTTGTCAAGGGACGTCCTAAATTCGCCCTCGGCGAATTCATCGGCAAAAGCCTGCGCACCAATTCCCTTCTGTACCGCTACACCGGCGACCCGGCTCTGAAAGAACTCACCAAGAGCCTTGCCTACAAGCTGATGGCGACCCAGAAGAGCAACGGAAGCATCAGCTGCACGGCGATCGAGGACCAGCCTGGCGACGGCGACGGCGACATCTGGGAAAGGAAGTACGTGATGCTCGGCCTTCTGCAGTACTA
>CAVEYE010000170.1:0-19023 GCA_963619595.1 bacterium
TCGCCGTCCGTCCGCAGATGGGTCCGCTGAAGAGAGCGTCAGCCTCCGTCGAGACTCTTTACGGAAAGATCGCCGTCTCCCTCAGCCGCAAGTCATCCCGGTCGGCCACCGCCTCCCTGACCGTCACCGTGCCTGAAGGCACCTCCGCCACGGTCACCGCCGCAAGCGGCAAGGACACCGTCCTCTCCCCCGGCACGCATAGCCTGAAGATCCGTCTCGGGCAATGAGACACCGGCAGGTGTCAGGGCCGGAACGGCTGCCGTGACGGGAAGTAAGGTGTTTCGCACATGCGAAACTTAAATCAGACAAATCTGCGGATTTTTTCGTAAATTTGTCTGATTTATACGTTAGAGATTCACAGGAAATGTCGGACATACAAAAGAACAACGAGTACACAGACGACAACATCAGGACCCTGGAAGGTGTCGAGCACATCCGACGCAGGCCAGGAATGTACATCGGCAGGCTGGGCAACGGCTCCAACCCGGGAGACGGAATCTACGTCCTCCTCAAGGAGATCGTGGACAACTGCATCGATGAGTTCTCGGCCGGCTTCGGCAAGCAGGTTGTCATCAACATCGAAGGCAACCAGGTCAGTGTCAGGGACTTCGGCCGAGGAATCCCCCTCAACTCTGTCATCAAGGCCACAAGCCAGCTGAACACCGGAGGCAAATTCGACGACAAGGTCTTCAAGAAGTCCGTCGGACTGAACGGTGTCGGCACGAAGGCCGTCAACGCCCTGTCGGAGAACTTCTATGTGGAGTCGTTCAGAGGCGGAGAGAGTTCCTGGGCGAGCTACAACCGCGGCGAGCTGAAGGACAGCGGCCACAAGGACAAGGTCAGCGAGAAGAACGGCACCCTCGTGGTGTTCACCCCGGACAGCGAGATGTTCGGCAACTTCGAGTTCCACGCCGACATCGTGGAGACGATGGTCAAGAACTACTCCTACCTAAAGAAAGGCCTGGCCCTCGTGCTTAACGGAGTGACCTACAAATCCGAGAACGGACTTCTCGACCTCGTGAGGGAGAGCCTTTCGGAGACTCCTCTCTATGAGCCGATCCATCTCCAGGACGAGGACATCGAGGTTGTGCTGACCCACGGCAACTCCTACGGAGAGAACATCTCTTCGTTCGTGAACGGTCAGAACACCAGGGACGGAGGCACGCACCTCGCGGCCTTCAGAGAGGCTGTCGCAAAGACTCTCAAAGAGTTCTACAAGAAAGACTACAAACCCGAGGACTGCCGCCAGGGCATCATCGGAGCCATCAGCATCCAGATCCAGGAGCCGAACTTCGAGGGCCAGACCAAGACCAAGCTCGGTTCGACCTATATGTGGGAGAAGTACAAGACTGACGAGAACGGCAAGAAGATCCAAAATCCCGACGGTTCCCTTGAAATCGACCGAGGCCCGACCATCCGTTCATTCGTCAACGACTTCATCGCCAAGCACCTGGACAACTATCTGAGAATCCACAAGGACATAGTCCCGGTCATCGAGACCAAGATAAAGGACTCGCAGGCCGAGCGCGAGCAGATCGCCGGCATCCAGAAGAAGACCCGCGAGAGGAACAAGAAGGCAAGCGTCTACAACCGCAAGCTGCGCGACTGCCGCTACCATTTCGGGGACAAGGCCCCGAAGGACAAGCCGGACATCACGGAGAAGACGAGCATATTCATCACCGAGGGAGATTCCGCGAGCGGAACCATCACCAAGGTCCGCGACGCCAACTGCCAGGCCGTGTTCAGCCTCAGGGGCAAGCCTATCAACTGCTACAAGGAAAGCCACAAGAAGGTGGCTGAGAACGAGGAGCTGAACCTCCTGATCTCGGCTCTCGGAGTGGAGGACGACCTCGACAACCTGCGCTACAACAACATCATCGTGGCCACCGATGCCGATGACGACGGAATGCACATCAGGATGCTTGTCCTGACTTTCTTTATGAAATACTATCCCGACCTCATCAGGCGCGGGCACGTGCATATTCTCCAGACCCCGCTCTTCAGGGTGGCCAACAAGAAGGAGAGGCGCTACTGCTACTCCATCGAGGAGAAGGACGCCGCCGTCAAGGCGATGAAGACCGCGGTGCAGATCACCCGGTTCAAAGGTCTGGGAGAGATCTCCTCCGACGAGTTCGTGGACTTCATCGGAGAGAACATGAGGCTGGACCTCGTGAAACTTTCTGACGAGGAGTCCATCGCCGACATAATGGAGTTCTACATGGGCGACAACACGATCGACCGCCAGAACTTCATCAGGGCGAACCTGCGTTCCGAAGAGGAACTTGAAGATGTAAATATTCAGTAAGTCGTTAATATTCAATAAATATGACAAAGTGGGCTAAATTCTGCGGCTGGCTGCTGAAGAAGATGGGATGGACCTCCGTCGGAGGTCCGATGCCGGTGAAAAAAGGTATTGTGCTGGGCGTGCCGCACACGTCCGCCTGGGATTTCGTCATCTCCTATCTGTTCTACACGCAGTTCGACAAACCCGCGCACGTGATGATCAAGAAGGAGTTCTTTTTCTGGCCGGTGGGTCCTTTCCTCCGCAAGGTGGGTTGCATCCCTGTCGACAGGAGCAGCGCCGCCGGGATGGTCAAGAGCCTTATCACAGAGATGGAGAAGGATGAAATCTTCCATCTCGCGATAGCGCCCGAAGGCACCCGGAAAGCCACGAAGAAATGGAAGACCGGCTACCACCTCATCGCAAAGGAGGTCGGCTGCCCTGTCTATCTGGGCTACTTCGACTGGAAGACGAAGCGGGTGGGAGTGGGAGAAGAGTTCCCGCTCACCGATGACGCGAGGGCGGACACGGACCGGATCCAGGCGATCTACGAGACCAAAGGCTTCGTAGGCAAGCACCCGGAAGGCTACATCACTCATTAGAAACGTAAAAAAGGACAATATGGCAAGCAGAAGCAGAGAGAATTACCTGACAACGCTGGCGAAGCTTTTTGAATATGCGACAGACAAGTTCGCTAAAAGACCGCTTTCACGCTTCGTGGAAGGCGGCCAGGAGTACACCTACGAGAGTTTCAAGCACACCTGCCTGCAGCTTTCCCACCGCTTCAACCGGTTCGGCATCAGCGCCCGGGACAAAGTAGCCATACTTTCCAACAACATGCCGAACTGGACCGTGGCGATGTTCTCCTGCGTTCCGTTCGGCCGCGTGACGGTGCCTATCCTCCCGGATTCTTCCGAAAGCGAGATCACCAACATCATCAACCACTCCGAATGCAAGGCCATCTTCGTGTCCAAGAGGCTGCTGAAGAAACTGAGCCGGGAGGTCATCGACAAACTGACCCTCGTCATCGACATCGAGACATTCGAGTTCATCAAGAAGGATGACAAAGCCTTCACCTGCGAGGGCCACGGAGTCGATCCGCAGGCCGACGACCTCGCCTCGATCATCTACACGTCAGGCACTTCGGGCAAGGCCAAAGGCGTGATGCTCAGCCACCGCAACTTCTGCCAGAACATCATCGCCGCCTACCACGCCTACAAGGCCGGCAAGCACGACCGCTGGCTTTCAATCCTGCCGATGTCGCACACCTACGAGATGGCGTTCAGCGTCCTCT
The DNA here is from genome assembly GCA_963619595.1 of bacterium. GTDB lineage: Bacteria > Bacteroidota > Bacteroidia > Bacteroidales > UBA932 > Cryptobacteroides. The sequence goes on from CAVEYE010000170.1 coordinate 3,576, forward strand.
ACCCGCTCTATGTGGGAGGCTGCGTCTACTACATTCAGAAACCGCCTACCCCGAGCATCCTGATGGCCGCGATGAAGAAGATCCGTCCGTCGATAATGTGCGCGGTGCCTCTGATCATCGAGAAGGTCTACAAGAGCAGCGTCGTGCCGACGATCGAGAAGAGCCGCGTGCTTTCCTGGATGAAGGAACACACGCCGTGGCTCCTTTACTGGATGATAGGGAAAAGGCTCTACAAGAAGTTCGGAGGCAAACTGAAGTTCTTCGGCATCGGCGGCTCCAAACTGGACAGCACAGTTGAGGACTTCCTCCACAAGGCCGGCTTCCCTTACGCCATCGGCTACGGACTGACAGAGACCGCCCCGCTGATCACCAACGCCTGCGTCGGAAAGACCGTCGTCGGCTCGATCGGCGTGCCTGCCTACAATGTGGAGGTCAAGCTCCAGAACGTCAATCCGGAGACCGGGGAGGGCGAGATCGTGGCGAAGGGCGACAACGTGATGCTCGGCTACTACCGCGACCCTGAAAGGACCCGCTCTGTCCTGACCGACGACGGCTGGTTCCGCACCAACGACCTCGCGTGCAAGGATGCGAAGGGACGCTACTACATCAAGGGGCGGCTCGGGAATATGATAGTTGGGCCTTCGGGAGAGAACATCTACCCGGAGGAGATCGAGCAGGTGATCAACACCTTCTCGGGCGTGAACGAATCCCTCGTCGTGGAAAGGAACGGCAAGCTCGTGGCTCTGGTGAAGTTCGACGACAACGTGCTGGACTGGAACCAGGAGCGCGAGGACAAATTCTTCGAGAACCTGCAGGCCACCAAGCAGGCGGTTCTTGAATATGTCAACAAACACGTCAGCAAGCAATCCAAGATCGGCGAGGTCGAGGCGATGAAGGAAGGCTTCGAGAAGACTGCCACCCAGAAGATCCGCCGATTCAAGTACAAGGAGGACAACGGCGAAGAAGACACTTCCGTCACGGGAGAGGCCGCTTCTAAGGAGAACGGCCCGGTTTCCGGGGACAACGGCAAGGAGTCTTCAGGCGACACGCCGGCCTAGTCCTGACGGCCGCAGATAGCCTTTATGTCAAGAGGCTGACCCTTTCTCTTTCTGTCAAGCAGGTCCGCTGTGGCCGTGAACATCACGTCGCCGCAGGAGTTGAGCGCGGTCTCGAACGAATCCTGCACCACTCCGATGATGAAACCTATCCCTACCACCTGCATCGAGATCTCAGGCGGGATGTTGAACAGCGAGCAGGCCATCGGGATGAGCAGGAGCGAGCCTCCTGGGATGCCCGAAGCTCCGCAGGCTCCGGCCGTGGCTAGAATGCACAGCACTATGGCGTTGCCGAAGGTCACATCGATGCCGAGGGTGTGGCAGGTGGCCAGCACCATCACCGTGATGGTGATCGTCGCCCCGTCCATATTGACAGTCGAGCCGAGAGGGATGCTGACAGAGTAGAATGACTTGTCAAGTCCAAGCCGTCTGCAAAGATCCATATTCACAGGAATGTTGGCCGCTGAACTTCGGGTGAAGAATGCGTTGACTCCGCTCTCTTTCACGCACTTCCACATCAGAGGGAAGGCGTTGTGGCCCAGCACGGCACTCATCAGCAGCGGGCTGCAGACGAACTGTTTGAACAGCATGCAGCCTACAAGCAGGGCGACCAGCAGTCCATAGGTTTTGAATATCTCGATTCCGCTTGTGGAGACGGCCGTGTAGGAGAGGCCGAGGACTCCGAAAGGGGCGAACTGGATGATCCATCCGGTGACGGTCGAGACGCTGTCCGCGAAATCCTGCACCACTGCTATGGTCTTTTCTGAAGCCACGGACTTGAGGGCCAGGCCGATGACGATGGCCCAGAAAAGTATGCTGAGATAATGCGCTCCGGCCACCGCGCTGACAGGGTTGACGGTGATCTCCGAGACGATGTTGCGCAGCAGCGCGCCCAGGTCGGTAGGTGCGTCGGACGCCGCTGCCTGTCCGGATCCCGGGAAGACCAGGGAGACGGGGAACATCATCGAGGCGGCCACCGAGACCACTCCCGCTATCAGCATCGAGACGACATAGAGGATGATCACCGTGCGGAACCTCTTCATTATGCCCTCGCCCGAACCTGCGAGCGAGACGCACACGAGGAGGAAGACCAGGACCGGGGCTATCGCTTTAAGCGACCTGACGAAGATGTCGCCGAGCATCCCGACGGCGGCCATTCCCGGAATGACCAACGCCAGCATGGTTCCTATGACGAGACCGGTCACGACCCGCAGGATCAGCGGGGTGCCGGTGTAGGCTTTAACGCACCTTGCGAAAATATTCATAACCGATCGTTTCTTGTCAAACCGAGAGTTCAAGCCAGCGGGTCTCTTTCTCGTCGAGGACTGTCGAGACTTCCGAGAACCGGGTCGACACCCTCTGGAGTTCGGCCGGATCGGTCACTCCCCCGTTCAGGCGCGACTCAAGGTCCGCCTTCTCGGCCGTCAGCGACTCGATGTCCTTCTCAAGCTGCTCCAGTTCCCTCTGCTCCTTGTAACTTAGTTTCCGGGGAGCGTCGGGGCGGACGCTTCTGGGACTCTGGGAAACCGCCGGAGTCCTGGCGGCCTTCTTCTCCTCCTCGGCCCGGCTCCGCCGCTCCGCCTCGTAGTCCTTCAGGAACTCCCTGTACTGGCTGTAGTTGCCTATGAAATCCTTCACCTGCCCGTCGCCGCAGAACACGAACAGATGGTCCACCAGCCTGTCGAGGAAATGCCTGTCGTGCGAGACAAGTATAAGAGTCCCCTTGAACTCCTTCAGGTACTCCTCAAGGATGTTGATGGTCACGATGTCGAGGTCGTTCGTAGGCTCGTCCATAATCAGCAGGTTCGGCTGACGCATCAGGATGGTCAGCAGGTAGAGCCTGCGCTTCTCTCCCCCGGACAGCTTGCTTATGCGGTTGTTCAGCATGTCGTGCGGGAACAGGAAACGGCTCAGAAGATGGGTGTCGTTGACGGTCTCCAGCACTGTCTGGTCCTCGTTGAAGCTCATCCCGCTCTGGCGGTAGTACCCTATCTTCAGGGACTCTCCCCTCTCGATGGCCCCGGTGACCTCGCCGGGATCGTCAGGAGACATGTTCCCGATAAGAAGATTGATGAAGGTGGTCTTGCCCACCCCGTTCCTTCCGACAATGCCGACCTTCTCGTAGCGCTGGAAATTGTAGGTGAAGTGGTCGAGATAGCAGTCGCCGCCGTAGCGGAAGCTGACATCCTTGCAGTCTATGACCTTAGTGCCGAGCCTGGAGGCCTGGCCCATCTCGTCGAGATTGACCGAAGAGCTTCTGTAGACCTGCGAGGCACGGTCACGCAGCTCGTAGAAGGCGTTCTTGCGGTACTTGGCCTTGCCTGTCCTCGCGCAGGGGCTGGCGTGCATCCACTCCAGCTCGCGGCGCAGGATGTTGCGCACCTTGTCCGTCTCGGCGTTGTAGTTGTCGATGCGTTCCTGCCTCTTTTCCAGATAGTTCTGGTAATCGCCCTTGTACACATAGACGGATCCGCGGTCCATCTCCATCACCGTGTTCGCCACCGAATCCAGGAAATACCTGTCGTGCGTCACCATCAGAAGGGTGCAGCGGGCGTGGGAGAGATAGTTCTCGAGGAACTCTATGCCGTCGATGTCCAGATGGTTGGTCGGCTCGTCCATTATGAAGAAGTCCGCCTCGCTGGCCAGCATCACTATGATGGCCGCACGCTTGACCTCGCCGCCGGAAAGCACTTTCATCTTCCGGTCCCAGTCCCCCATCCCGAAGGAGGTCAGAAGCCTGCGGACACGCTGCTCGTACTCGGCAAGATGCTCAGGGTCAAGATGCCGCGTCCACCGCTCGCTGTCCCCCATTATCTGGTCCCGGACGGTCGCTTCGGGGTCATATTCATACTCCTGCTCAAGGAAGGCGATGCGGATGTCTTTCAGGAATATGACTTTTCCGCCCGAGTCGGAACTGTCCTTTCCGGCGAGGATGCGCAGCAGGCTGGTCTTGCCCGTGCCGTTAGGCGCGATGAGGGCGATCTTGTCCCCTTCGTTGATGTTGAAGCCGATGCGCTCGAACAGCACCTTCGGCCCGTAGGATTTCGAGATGTTCTCTATCTGGAGATAACTGGGCATGTCGGATAACTTGTGTACGGACCGGCGCTGTTAGAAGCCGAAGTAGTTCTTGGCGTTGTAGTAGGAGATGTCCCTGACCATCCTGGCCACGGAATCGATCTCGCTCTCCGGAATCCTTCCGCTCTCCACGTCGGAGCCGAGGACATCGCAGAGAATCCTGCGGAAGTACTCGTGGCGAGGGTAGCTGATGAAACTGCGGGAGTCGGTCAGCATCCCGACGAAACGGCTCAGCAGGCCCAGGGAGGAGAGAGCGTCGATCTGGCGGCGCATTCCGTTCTCCTGGTCGAGGAACCACCAGCCCGAGCCGAACTGCATCTTGCCCGGCACCGAACCGTCGTTGAAGTTGTACGCCATCGTCATCATCACCTCGTTGTCCTTAGGATTCAGGCAGTAGAGGATCGTCCTGGCGAGGTTGCCCGTCATATCCAGCGCGTTGAGGAAGCTGTTGCCGGCGGCGGCCATAGGCTTGTCGTCGATCGAGTCGCAGCCGGCGTCAGGGCCGACGGTCGAGAATATCCTTGTGCAGTTGTTGCGCAGAGGCCCGACGTGGAACTGCTGCGTCCAGCCGGCCTCGGCATCCATCACGGCGAGGTCGTAAAGGATGGCGCTCTTGAACTTGACGACGTCGCGCGGTTCGACCGAAATGCCCGAAAGGGCGGTCTGGAGGATCCTGTCGATCTCCGGCCCTGTGTAGTCCTCGGCGTAGAAGGTGTCGAGGCCATGGTCGGAAAGGCGGCAGCCCATCGAGGCGAAGAAATCGTGCCTGCGGCGCAGCGCGTCCAGCAGCGATGAATATGACCGGATGTCCACATCGGCCGCGGCGGCGAGTTTCCCTACATATTCATTGAAAGCGGCGACATCGTCGATGGCCATCAGTTTGTCCGGCCTCCAGGCAGGCAGCACCTTCGTTCCGAAAGGATGCTCCGCTATCATCTTGTGCCAGCGCAGGTCGTCGACAGGGTCGTCGGTGGTGCAGACCACCTCGACGTTGAATTTACGGATGAGGTTCTGGCCGCTGTATTCCTCGGTGGCGAGAAGGGCGTTGCACTCCTCGAAGATTTCCCTCGCCGTCTCGGGCTTCAGCACCTTGTCGATGCCGAAGACACGGCTGAGTTCAAGGTGTGACCAATGGTAGAGAGGGTTGCGCATCAGGTAAGGCATCGTCTCCGCCCACTTCTCGAAGGTCTCCCACGCCGATTTCTCTCCGCCGGTGATGTACTCCTCCGGCACGCCGTTGCCTCGCATAGCCCTCCATTTATAATGGTCGCCCTGATGGCCGTCCACCAGCCAGAGCTGGGTGATGTCGCGGAAGCGGACGTTCTCCGCTATCTGCCGAGGTGAGAGATGGCAGTGGTAGTCTATGATCGGGAGCGGCTCGGCGTTCTCGTGGTAGAGCCGTCTCGCGGTCCCGGTCGACAGCATGAAATCTTCGTTGATGAATGTGGCCATATTTCTGTATTTTTATTTACTTTTTTTGAAGCAGACAAAAATAACCATTTATACCGAGATTTTCACCTCTTTCGTGAAGATTAGACGCATCTTCGGCATTCTGACACCGCACCGCTGACACGGCGGTCACGACGCGCCAGGGTTATGACACATTGTCAGAATGAAGGACAGGCTTTCGTAATTGGCAGATAATTTGATAACTTCGCGGTCGTTCCGGCTTATGCCAGATGGCTGCCGGACGGACTAAAATTTTTGAATATGAGCAAAAAGAACAACAATAAAACAAAAAAGCCGGAAATGGACGTGAAGACAGAAAAGAAGGAAGAAGCTGTGGACAAAAACACCGGGACCGAGGTGAAAGCCGGGGAGGCCGAAGCAGAAAAGGCTGAGGCTCAGGACGGTGCGAAGGCCGAAGAGGCTCAGGAAGCCCCGGCCGGGAAGGCTGACGACGGAAAGAAGGAACTTGAGGAGAAGCTTGAGGCGCTGAAGAAAGAGAACGAGGCTCTGAAGGCCAGCGTGGCCAAGGAGAAGAACGACTACCTCCGCCTCGCCGCCGACCTTGACAATGTCCGCAGACGTTTCGCCCAGGAGAAACTTGACCTTGTGACCTCGGCCTCGGCCGACACCATCAAGGGCATCCTCCCGGTTCTGGACGACTGCGAGTCGGCTCTCAAGATGCTTGAGAAATCCACCGACGAGGCCGCCAAAGAAGGCACGCAGCTGATTTACACCAAGTTGATGGGCTACCTCAAGACCAAGGGTCTGGAGCCTGTCAAGGCCAAAGGCGAGAAATTCGACACTGATTTCCACGAGGCCGTGGCGCAGTTCCCTGTCCAGGAAGAGGAGAAGAAAGGTCTTGTCTTCGATGTTCTCCAGACCGGCTACACCCTCGGCGGCAAAGTCATCCGCTTCGCCAAAGTGGTTGTAGGAATATAGGAGACCAAGGACTATGGCAGAGAAAAGAGATTACTATGAAGTGCTCGGCGTCAGCAAGTCAGCATCGGCGGACGAGATAAAGGCGGCCTACAGGAAAGCCGCGTTGAAGTGGCATCCTGACCGCTGGGTAAGCGGCACGGATGCGGAGAAGAAGACAGCCGAGGAGAACTTCAAGGAGGCTTCGGAGGCATATTCAGTACTGAGCGACGCTGACAAGAAGGCGAAGTACGACCAGTACGGTTTCGCCGGAGTGGACGGCCAGGGCGGGTTCAGCGGATTCGACGGACAAGGCGGATTCGGCAATCTGAACGACATCCTGAACGACCTGTTCGGCGGCGGATTCAGCGGGTTCAGCGGATTCGGCGGATTCGGCGGATTCGGTGGTCAGGGCGGAACCCAGCAAAGGGTGATGAAGGGCCGTGACATCCGCACCAGAGTCCGGCTGACATTCGAGGAAATCGCCAAGGGAGTCGAGAAAGAGATAACACTTGACCGCTACAGGCCTTGCCCGGACTGCGGCGGACGCGGCGCGAAGAACGCCTCCGACGTGAAGACCTGCCCGTCCTGCAACGGTTCCGGCCAGACCCAGAGGGTTGTCAACTCGCTGTTCGGCAGGACCGTGAGCTATTCGACCTGCCAGAAATGCGGCGGCGAAGGCAAGATCATCAGCAATCCTTGCGGCACCTGCGGCGGCACGGGTCTGGTACGCAGACGCGAGACTGTCAAGGTGAAGGTCCCGGCAGGAGTCGAGAACGGTATGCAGCTCACTATCAAGGGAGAAGGCCACGCCGCACAGCACAACGGTGTGAACGGCGACCTCTTAGTCATCATCGAAGAAATCCCGCACGCCTCCCTTAAGCGCGACGGCAACAACCTGTTCTACTCCACCATAATCTCCGTCACCGACGCCATTCTCGGCACGGACATCGTCGTGCCTTGCCTGGACGGATCCTACAAGGTCAAGATAGACGCCGGCACACAGTCCGGCACCGTCATCAAACTCCGCGGCAAGGGACTTCCTGGTCTTGACAGTTACGGACGCAAGACAGCGTCCGGCGACCTCTATGTGAAGATCCTTGTCTGGATTCCTAAGCATCTGTCCTCCAGCGAGAAATCCGCCATCGAGGGAATGCGCTCGAGCAGAACCTTCACTCCTGACCCTTCAAGGGAGGACAAGGCTCTCTTCGACAAGATGAAGAACAATTTTTAAATGAAGAATCTTTTAACTGAAGAATAATGGCAAAAGTAATCACATTCGGTGAGATCATGCTCAGGCTTTCGACTCCCGGCTACCTGAGGTTTTCACAGGCAAAGCAATTCGAGGCGACCTTCGGCGGCGGCGAAGCCAACGTGGCCGTCTCCCTCGCCAATTTCGGCGTTGACTCAGAGTTCGTCACACGTTTCCCTGACAACGACATAGCGCGCGCCTGCATCCGCGACCTGCATTCCTACGGAGTCAAGACCGACGGCTGCGTGTTCGGAGGCGACCGTCTAGGAATATACTTCCTCGAGACCGGAGCGGTGGCCAGGCCTAGCAAGGTGATCTACGACCGGGCATATTCATCGATCTCCACCATCCAGACAGGGATGGTCGATTGGGAGAAGGTCTTCGAAGGGGCCGACTGGTTCCATTGGACCGGCATCACTCCGGCCATCAGCCAGAGCGCCGCTGACGTCTGCCTCGAGGCCGTGAAGGCCGCCCGCAGGCTAGGTGTCTTCGTCTCCTGCGACCTCAACTACCGCAAGAACCTCTGGAAGTACGGCAAGACAGCCGCCGAGGTGATGCCTGCCCTCGTGGAGAACTGCGACCTGATCCTCGGCAACGAGGAGGACGCCGAGAAGGAGTTCGGCATCAAGCCTGAAGGCTTCAACGCCGAGCAGACCGACGGTGCCATCGACCAGAGCCGTTTCGAGAGCGTCTGCCGCCAGCTTATGGCTAGATTCCCGAACTGCAAGAAGGTGGCGATCACGCTGAGAGGATCCATCAACGCCAACCACAACACCTGGGGTGGCGTGATCTTCAACGGAAAGGAACTCCTGCAGTCCCGCCGCTACGACATCACCCACATCGTGGACCGCGTGGGAGGCGGCGATTCCTTCATGGGAGGCCTCATCTACGGACTCCTCACCTACAAGGACGACCAGAAGGCGATTGATTTCGCGGCGGCCGCCTCGGCGTTGAAGCACACAATCTTCGGCGACTTCAACCAGGTGAATGTCAAGGAAGTGGAAAGTCTGATGAACGGCAGCGGCTCAGGCCGTGTTTCAAGATAATCATTTACGGATATGGCAAAATACAGAAAACTGGAAACTCTGACCGTCATCAAGGAGACCGGCATCGTGCCTGTCTTCTTCAACAGCGACATCGAGGTCGCCAAGAATGTGGTCAAGGCCTGCTATGAAGGCGGCATCAGAGCCTTCGAGTTCACCAACAGAGGCGACTTCGCCATCGAGGTGTTCAAAGAACTTTCCAAATATGTCCTCGCCGAGTGTCCCGGACTGATCCTCGGAGCCGGCACGATCGTGGACGCTCCGACAGCGGCCCTCTACATCCAGATGGGAGCCAACTTCATCGTCTCGCCTTGCCTCAACCCTGAGATCGCAAAACTCTGCAACAGGCACGGGATTCCTTACACCCCGGGATGCGGCAGCGTGACCGAGGTCAACAACGCTCAGGAACTCGGCTGCGACCTCGTCAAGATTTTCCCTGCCGGAAGCGTAGGCGGACCGAAGTTCGTCAAGGACATCCTCGCTCCCCTGCCTTGGTCCATGGTGATGGCGACCGGAAGCGTGGAGCCTACGGAAGAGAACCTCTCCGCGTGGGCGAAATCCGGCGTGACCTGTGTCGGAATGGGATCGAAACTCTTCCCTAAAGACATCGTGGCCGCAGGCGAATGGGGCAAAATCTCAGATTTGTGCCGCGACGCTCTACATTTTTTCAAATAATCGGCAAAAGTTTTTTGGATTAACGAAAAATTGCTATCTTTGCAGTCCGAAAAACAAGAGCAACCGCTTACGGGTCGTTATCAGATGTGCGTAATGTTGCGAAAAACTGATTAAGAAATGGATTTGATTAAAGTTGTAGAGCAGGCTTTCGCTAACGAGAAAGTTTCTACGTATCCGAAATTCAAGGCAGGTGACACAGTCACCGTGACCTACAGAATCAAGGAAGGTGACAAGGACAGACTCCAGAAGTTCAGAGGTGTTGTGATCCAGCTTAGAGGAGCAGACCCTCAGACAAAGACCTTCACGGTCCGCAAGATTTCCGGAGGCATCGGAGTCGAGAGGATTTTCCCAATCCAGTCACCGTTCATTGACAGCATTGAACTGAACAAGGTCGGCAAGGTCCGCAGAGCAAGAATCTTCTATCTGCGCAATCTCTCCGGTAAGAAGGCAAGAATCAAGGAAAAGAAGCTTGCCATTGTCAAGGAAGAGCAGGCATAGTCCTTGTGGAGATAAAGTCGGAGCGGGTCTCCGACAAAATGGTCCCCTAGCTCAACTGAATAGAGCATTTGACTACGGATCAAAAGGTTACAGGTTTGAATCCTGTGGGGATCACAAAAGCGAGGCTGTTGGACATATTCAATCAGTCTCGCTTTTTTTGCGGAATTAGCTCAGTTGGTAGAGCGTTGGCTTCCCAAGCCGAAGGTCGCGAGTCCGAGCCTCGTATTCCGCTCTAAAAAGAACCGCCCCGGTTTTCACCGAGGCGGTTCTTTTTGTATTCCATAAACACTGACGTTACGCTTCCGGGAATCCGCTGTCCGCATTGATCGAGAACGGAGATCCACCGTTACCTACAGGGAACTCCTCGGCCGGAGCCTGCGCTTCCTCCTGGCCTGAGACATCATACATTCCCGGACGGTTACCCTCGGTAAGCTGCGTGAACTCATCCTCGGAAATCATCTTGCAGACTCCGTTGAACTTCGCATCCAGTTCCACCTGAAGTCTTCTGATGTGAAGATCACCATCGACAACGCAGGTGTCCTTAAGCGACAAGGTGTCCTTGACAAAGGAATTGCCTTCGATCCTGCCCCAGTAATCGGCGTTGTTGCAGATGATGTCACCCTTGATGACAGCCTTCTCTCCTACAACCACCCTGGCCTGTGAGATAATCTTGCCCTCGAATGTTCCGTCTATCCTGATGTCATTAGGCGAAGTGATCTCACCCTTGATGACTGAACCTGCGGAAATCCTACTTACGTCATTGACATTGGCCGATTCTGTCGACCTTTCGTAATTTGAGCTCATATTCTTTAATTTTTATTATCTTGTTGCTGTGTCTGCAAACCATTGCCGCTACACCAGTCCGGCACCGTGGCAGTTCTTGTACTTTTTGCCCGATCCGCATGGACAAGGGTCGTTGCGGCCGACCCTCTTGTCGACGCGGACAGGCATTTTCGCCTTCTGCTCGCCATTGGTGGTGAGGTCGTTGCGGCGGGTCTGCATATTGCCCATGTCACGGCTTCTCGGAGTCTGGGCCGGACGGGCCTCGCTGTCTTCACGGAGCGGGACAAAAGCTCTCAGAAGGAATGAAAGCACATCCTTGTTGAGTTCCTCGAGCATCTGGGAGAACAGGTTGTAACTCTCGAGCTTGTACACAACCAGAGGGTCTTTCTGCTCGTAAGCGGCGTTCTGCACACTCTGACGGAGGTCGTCCATGTCGCGGAGATGCTGCTTCCAATGCTCATCGATCTGGTAGAGGATGATCGAGCGGCTCAGAGCCTTGGCGATCTCCTTACCCTCGGTGTTGTAGGCCTTTTCAAGGTTCACGCTGAGAGTCAGCATCTTGCGTCCGTCAGAAATCGGGATGGCGATGTTGGTGTACATTGAACCCTGCTTCTCGAAGACCATCTTGATGAACGGATAGACTTTCTCGGCAAGGGTCGACATCCTGCGGTCGTAGACTTTCTGCATCTGCTCGCAGAGAGCGTCGGCCAGCTTGTCACCCTTGGCTGAAGCGTAGAACTTCTCGTCGAAACCCAGGTCGATGGAAAGCTGGGCCATCACATATTCCTCGAAATCGGCGAAAGACATTCCCTCCGCGCGGTCGGCTATGATCGAGGCTGAGTCTATCATCATGTTCCTGACATCGATCTCGATCCTTTCTCCGGAAAGGGCGTTGCGGCGGCGGGCATAGACGGCCTCGCGCTGATAGTTCATCACATCGTCGTACTCGAGAAGTCTCTTTCGGATGCCGAAGTTGTTCTCCTCTACCTTCTTCTGGGCGTTCTCGATGGACTTGGAGAGCATGCTGTTCTCCAGAGCCTCGTCATCGGCCATTCCAAGTTTGTCGACCACGCCGGCGATCCTCTCCGAGCCGAAGAGACGCATCAGCTTGTCCTCAAGGGAAACATAGAAGGTGGATGAACCCGGGTCGCCCTGACGGCCGGCGCGGCCTCTGAGCTGACGGTCCACACGGCGGCTGTCGTGCCTTTCCGTGCCGATGATGGCAAGACCGCCCGCCTGCTTGACCTCAGGGGACAGTTTGATGTCGGTGCCTCGTCCCGCCATATTCGTGGCGATGGTCACCGTGCTGGACATACCGGCCTGCGCGACGATCTCCGCCTCACGGGCGTGTTCTTTGGCGTTCAGCACATTGTGCTTGATGCCTCTCATCCTCAACATACGGCTGAGGAGTTCTGAAGTCTCCACGTCGGTGGTGCCGACAAGGACCGGACGACCCTTGGCTATCAATTCCTCGACCCTGTTGATCACGGCCGTGTACTTGGCTTTCTTCGTCTTGTAGATGAGGTCGTTCTGGTCATCCCTGATCACCGGACGGTTGGTCGGGATGACGACCACATCCAGTTTGTAGATCGACCAGAACTCGCCGGCCTCGGTCTCGGCCGTTCCGGTCATACCGGAAAGTTTGTGGTACATCCTGAAGTAGTTCTGCAGGGTGACGGTGGCGAAAGTCTGGGTGGCGGCCTCGACCTTCACGTTCTCCTTCGCCTCGACCGCCTGGTGCAGACCGTCGCTCCAGCGGCGGCCTTCCATGATACGGCCGGTCTGCTCGTCCACGATCTTGACCTTGTTGTCGACCACGATGTAGTCGACGTCCTTCTGGAACATCGCATAAGCTTTCAGAAGCTGGATCACGGTGTGGACACGCTCGCTCTTGAGCGAGAAGTCCTCCATCAGAGCGTCCTTCTTCTCCTGCTTCTGCTCGGCGGAGAGGGTCTCGTCCTTCTGGATCTCGGCGATCTGGACACCCATGTCCGGCAGCACGAAGAAATCAGGGTTGGAGACTGAACTTGCGAGAAGTTCGTGACCCTTGTCGGTCATCTCGACCGAATGCTGCTGCTCGCTGATCACGAAGTACAGCTCGTCGGTCACCACGTGCATCTCGCGCTCGTTGTCCTGCATGTAGAAATTCTCTGCCTTCTGCATCAGCTGCTTCATACCCTGCTCGCTGAGGAACTTGATGAGCGGCTGGTACTTAGGAAGACCCTTGTAGGCGCGCAGGAGAAGCATTCCTCCCTCGTCCTCCTTGCCTGCGGCGATCGCCTTCTTGGCGTCGTTGAGGATCTGGGTGACAAGGGAACGCTGCTTCTGGTACAGGCTCTCGACATAAGGCCTGAACTCCATGAACTGCTCGTCGTCCTGGGCTTTTGCCACCGGACCGGAGATGATCAGAGGGGTACGGGCGTCGTCGATAAGCACGGAGTCGACCTCGTCGACTATGGCGAAATGATGCTTGCGCTGGACAAGGTCGTCCATCCTCATCGCCATGTTGTCGCGGAGGTAGTCGAAACCGAACTCGTTGTTCGTACCGAAGGTTATGTCGCTGTTGTACGCTCTCTTGCGTGCGTCGCTGTTAGGCTCGTGCTTGTCGATGCAGTCCACGGAAAGGCCGTGGAACATGTAGAGAGGTCCCATCCACTCGGAGTCACGCTTGGAGAGGTAGTCATTGACTGTGACCACGTGGACTCCCTTGCCCGCCAGGGCGTTGAGGAAGACCGGCAGGGTGGCCACAAGGGTCTTTCCCTCTCCGGTGGCCATCTCGGCGATCTTGCCTTGGTGCAGGACGATACCTCCGATGAGCTGGACATCGTAGTGGACCATGTCCCAGGTCACCTCGTTGCCGCCTGCCACCCAGTGGTTCTGGTAGATAGCCTTGTCACCCTCGATCTTGACGAAATCGTGGTCGACGCTGAGCGCGCGGTCGAAATCGGAGGCCGTCACCTCGACGGTGGCGTTCTCCTTGAAACGGCGGGCGGTGGATTTCATGATGGCGAAAGCCTGGGGAAGAATCTCATCCAGGACCTTCTCGATCTCCGTGTCCTCCTCTTTCACGAGCTTGTCGGCCTCAGTGGCCAGACTCTCTTTCTCGTGTACAGGAATATCCTCGCCGAGCTTGGCCTTGATCTCCTCGATTCTTTTCTCGAACGGAGCCTCACAGGCGCGCAGCTTCTCTTTCAATTCTAAAGTCTTGGCTCTCAATTCATCATTTGAGAGCTTGTCGATAGGCCCGTAAGCTTCGAGGACCTTGTTGAGGACAGGTCTGATCTGCTTCAGGTCCCTGTCAGCCTTCGAGCCGAAAAGTTTTCTCAGTATTGTAGCGACTGCCATAAAATCTAAATTATCTGATTAACCAACAAATTTAACTATTATTCAAGAGATTTACAACACTTATCTTTCACAAGTATTCAAACCGTCGACGTCGGCGACGCAACAATCAAGCCCTTCCCGGAACGTGACAGAATGTCAGAGGCCGGAAAGGGCGGGGATTTTCTTTGAATATCCAGGGAATATGCCGACGCCGGCCTCCCTGAGGCTTCCAGGAGAGGGACTAGTCCAACAGATGGTTCAGCAGGAGCTTGCGGACATTGTCGGAGATGCGCTTGTGGGCGTCGGTGGCGTTCTCAAGCATCTCAGCGAGATTCTTGTACTTGACAAGTTCCCTCGTGTCCTCCTCGTTCCTGAATATGTAGCCCACGTACTCCTCGTAGGCATCATCGGCCGCATGCTCAAGCTCGGTGACCCGGTCGCAGGCCATCGAGATGGCGGACACATTGCCCTTCAGGTTGATGAGCAGCGGGATGGCCTCATGGATGATGCCGGACTGATCTCTGGACATCCGGGCCAGGTCCAGCAGCTGTTCGTCCAGTTTGGCCGGCTGGTAGATCAGGACGGCCTTGGAAGTGTCCTTGATCACATCGAGGCAATCGTCGATCGCCATAGCCACAGCCTGGAGATCCAGCTTGTTGACCTGCGTGAAAAGCCTTCCCGAGAGGATCTCGTGGAACTCGGTCAGAAGGGCGTCGCCCTTTGTCTCACAGGATTTGATCTCCCTTTCCAGCACCGCCCTGCGCTCGACATCCTCGGTGGAGAACATCTCCACAAGCAGAGCCGAAGTCTTGCAGAGGAAGTCCGTCTGCTGGGCGAGAATCGGCACGAAATCGTGGCGCGCCCCGCGCAGCGACATTCTCAATCTTTTCAAAAGACCCATAACAATACTCACAAACCTTATTGAAAACGCAGGTTTTTTACCCTGCCTGCATTTTTCTTAACGCACATAAACTTTTTTTGACAAGGGCCAAATTTACAATCAATTTTGAGATTTCGCCACAATTTGATAAAAAACAGAAACTTTTTCGCATAGTTTCTTTGCTTCCGCACCAGTCTGCCCTTCCGTCGGCTAACTTTGTCAGCGGGGCAAGCCCTGCAGCGGTTGCACGGCGAAGTCCTGGTTTCGCTCTTTTCCCGCCGGATCCACCGTCAGGCACGCCAGGTACTCACTTACACCGACGGCGTTCTGCCGTCAATCCACTCAAACTTCAAACTTGCTTTTACTCTTCACCTGAAGCGGACGGAGAACGGCGGGAGAACGGGCGATGACACCGGAATATTCACTGCAAAACTCAACTTTCGCAAGTAACTGAATACATGTGACAAAGTGCCTTATCTCACGTTCGAAGAGTATCGCA